>NZ_JBIWOE010000050.1:0-56029 GCF_044767585.1 Streptomyces sp. NPDC101225 | reverse complement strand
GCACCCCCCGGATCATCAAGGACAGGGGCAAAGAGTCATACCGGCCCCGAAGGCCACGAACCCGAACCGGGCTCTACGAGGAAGGTAATGGGCGAGCGGACGACGGGCATGGACATGGAGAAGGCCCGCACCCTTGCGAGTGCGGGCCCTCGTCCCACTGTGCGGTCCTGACGGGATTTGAACCCGCGGCCTCCACCTTGACAGGGTGGCGAGCACTCCAAACTGCTCCACAGGACCAGATGCTGCAGGGCGATTCGTGCGTTGCGCTGCGAGAAGAGACTGTACAGGAGGGTGGGTCCCCGGTCGAACTCACCCGGCGTGCACAGGCGGTTACGGGGCCACCGCGTCGATCGCCTTCACGATCCGCTTGTCGGAGACCGGGTACGCCGTGCCGAGCGCGTGCGCGAAATAGCTGACCCGCAGCTCCTCGATCATCCAGCGGATGTCCGTGACGGCGGACGGGACCGGGCGCCCCTGGGGCAGCTGCTCCAGCAGCCACGCGTACTCGTCCCGCATCTCGTGGACCTTCTCCATGCGCGTGGTGTCCCGCTGGACGTTCGTCGGCATCTGCTGCAGGCGGCGGTCCGCGGCGACCAGATAGCGCATCAGGTCGGGCAGCCGGCGCAGCCCCGCCTCCGTCACGAACCCCGGCCTCACAAGGGCGTCCAGCTGCCCCCGGACGTCCTGGAGATTCGGGAGCAGCGCAGGACTCCGCACGGCCTTCAGACGGCGCTCACAGGCCTGCCAGGCGGCGAGCACCTGCTGCACCTGACCCACCGCGCGAACCGTGGTGTCCACGATCTCCGCGCGCACCCTGTCATACAGCTTGCGATACGACTCCTCGTCCCACGCCGGGCCGCCGAAGTCCCCGATCAGCCTGTCCGCCGCGGCCGTCGCGCAGTCGTCGAACAGCCCCTGGACCGAACCGTGCGGGTTCGCGGACAGAGCCAGCTTCTGCGCGTTCGTCAGCTTCTCCGAGGCGAACCTCGCGGGACTGACCGGAATGTTGCGCAGAATCAGCCGGCGCGTCCCCCGCCACATCGCCTCGGCCTGCTCCGCCTCGGTGTCGAAGAGACGCACCGAGACCGTGTCACCGTCGTCCACCAGCGCCGGGTACGCCTTCACCGGCTGCCCGGCCCGGCGCGTCTCGAAGACACGGGTGAGCGCGCCGATCGTCCAGTCGGTCAGCCCCGCACGCTCCAGCGACTCGCCGCCCCGACGCGACGCGGTGGCCGCGGCGGCCTGGGAGAGAGCCTGGCGCGCCTTCGGCCTCAGACGCAGCCGCAGCGCCTCCAGATCCTTGTCCTCCGCCACCCTCCGGCGCCGCTCGTCGACGATGCGGAAAGTGACACGGAGGTGCTCGGGCACCTTGGACCAGTCGAAGTCGCCCGCCTCGAACGGCACACCGACCATGCGCCTGAGCTCGCGCGCCATGGTGACCGTCAGCGGCTCCTGCAGCGGCACCGCACTGTCCAGGAAGCGCCTGGCGAAGTTCGGCGCCGGCACGTAGTTGCGGCGGATCGGCTTCGGGAGCGAGCGGATCAGCTCCGTCACCAACTCCTCCCGCAGCCCCGGAATCTGCCAGTCGAAGCCCTCGTCCGTGACCTGGTTGAGAACCTGGAGCGGGACATGGACCGTCACGCCGTCCGCGTCCGCGCCCGGCTCGAACTGGTACGTCACCCGGAACTTCAACTGCCCCTGCCGCCAGGAGTCCGGATAGTCGGCCTTGGTGACCGCCTCCGCCGACTCCCGGATGAGCATCTCCCGCTCGAAGTCCAGGAACTCCGGCTCCTCCTGCCGCTTCCGCTTCCACCAGGAGTCGAAGTGGGCCCCGGAGACGACATGCTCGGGCACCCGGGCCTCGTAGAAGTCGAAGAGCGTCTCGTCGTCGACGACGATGTCCCGGCGCCGGGCCCGGTGCTCCAGCTCCTCGACCTCGCTCAGCAACCTGCGGTTGTCCGCGAAGAACTTGTGATGCGTGCGCCAGTCGCCCTCCACGAGCGCGTTGCGGATGAACAGCTCACGGCTCGTCCCCGGATCGATCCGGCCGTAGTTGATCTTCCGCTGCGCCACGATCGGCACGCCGTACAGCGTCACCTTCTCGTACGCCATCACGGCCGCCTGATCCTTCTCCCAGTGCGGCTCGCTGTACGTGCGCTTGAGGAGGTGCTCGGCCAGGGGCTCGACCCACTCGGGCTCGATCTTCGCGTTGACGCGTGCCCAGAGGCGGGACGTCTCCACCAGCTCCGCCGACATCACGAACCGCGGCGGCTTCCTGAACAGGGCCGAACCGGGGAAGATCGCGAACTTGGCGTTCCGCGCGCCCAGGTAGTCGTTCTTGTTGCCGTCCTTCACGTCCTTCATCCCGACGTGGGACAGCAGGCCGGCCAGGAGCGAGACGTGGACCCGGTCGCCGGGGGCGTCGTCCTCGTTCAGCTGGATGCCCATCTGCTTCGCGACGGTGCGCAGTTGGGAGTAGATGTCCTGCCACTCGCGGATGCGCAGGAAGTTGAGGTACTCCTGCTTGCACATCCGCCGGAACGAACTGGAGCCCCGCTCCCGCTGCTGCTCCCTGATGTACCGCCAGAGGTTGAGATAGGCGAGGAAGTCGCTGCTCTCGTCCTTGAAACGGGCATGCTGCTGGTCGGCCTGGGCCTGCTTCTCGGAAGGGCGCTCGCGCGGGTCCTGGATGGACAGGGCGGCGGCTATGACCATGACCTCGCGCACACAGCCGTTCCGGTCGGCCTCCAGGACCATGCGGGCCAGCCGCGGGTCGACCGGCAGCTGGGCGAGCTTGCGGCCGGTCTGCGTCAGCCGCTTGCGTACGTCCTTCTCCGCCGGATCCAGCGCGCCCAGCTCCTGGAGCAGCTGCACGCCGTCGCGGATGTTGCGGTGATCCGGCGGGTCGATGAAGGGGAACTTCTCGATGTCGCCGAGGCCGGCCGCGGTCATCTGCAGGATGACGGAGGCCAGGTTGGTCCGCAGGATCTCCGCATCCGTGAACTCCGGCCGGGCGAGGAAGTCGTCCTCCGAGTACAACCGCACACAGATGCCGTCGCTGGTACGGCCGCAGCGGCCCTTGCGCTGGTTGGCGCTGGCCTGGGAGACCGGCTCGATGGGCAGCCGCTGGACCTTGGTGCGATGGCTGTAGCGGGAGATCCGGGCGAAGCCGGGATCGATGACGTACTTGATGCCCGGCACGGTCAGGGACGTCTCGGCCACATTCGTTGCCAGAACGATCCTGCGCCCGGTGTGCGGCTGGAAGACCCGATGCTGCTCGGCGTGGGTGAGACGGGCGTAGAGAGGGAGGACCTCGGTGAAGCGGTACTGCTTCTTCGTCAGCGCGTCCGCGGTGTCCCGGATCTCCCGCTCACCGGAGAGGAAGACGAGGATGTCGCCCTTGCCCTCCCCCATCAGCTCCTCCACGGCGTCCGTGATCGCGGTGACCTGGTCGCGGTCGGCGTCGTCGCCGTCCTCCTCCAGCAGAGGGCGGTAGCGGACCTCCACCGGATACGTCCGCCCGCTGACCTCGACGATCGGGGCGTCGCCGAAGTGCCGCGAGAAGCGCTCCGGATCGATGGTCGCGGAGGTGATGACGACCTTCAGATCGGGCCGCCTGGGCAGCAACTGCGCCAGGTAGCCCAGCAGGAAGTCGATGTTGAGCGACCGCTCGTGAGCCTCGTCGATGATGATCGTGTCGTAGGCGCGCAACTCGCGGTCGGTCTGGATCTCGGCGAGCAGGATGCCGTCCGTCATCAACTTGATGAAGGTCGAGTCCTGGTTCACCTGGTCGGTGAAGCGGACCTTCCACCCGACGGCCTCGCCGAGAGGGGTGTCCAGCTCCTCGGCCACCCGCTCGGCGACCGTCCGCGCGGCGATACGGCGGGGCTGGGTGTGCCCGATCATGCCGCGCACGCCGCGCCCCAGCTCCAGACAGATCTTCGGGATCTGCGTGGTCTTGCCGGAACCGGTCTCACCCGCGACGATCACCACCTGGTGGTCGCGGATGGCGTCGGCGATCTCGCTCTTCTTCTGGCTGACCGGCAGCTGCTCGGGATAGGAGACGGCGGGGAGCCGGCCGCGCCGAGCGCCCATCCGCTCCTCGGCCTTCGCGATCTCGGCCTCGATCTCGGTGAGGACGGCGGCGCGGGCCTGCGGCTTGCGGATCTTGCGCGCGCCTTCGAGCCTGCGCCCGAGCCGCTGCGCGTCGCGCAGGGAGAGCTCGGTCAGGCGGGGGGCGAGGGTGCCGAGGGCCGGGGTGGCGGGGGCAGGGTGCGTAGACATACGCGGTCCAGGATCTCATCCCCGGGAAATCCGTGGCGAACGATTTGTACCCGATGCCTCACCGGGGCGTTTGTCCCCGACGCCTCACGCGGCCCGCCGACCGGTCGGCGCGGTGCCGGGCACGGCCGGCTGCCGGCGCGCACCCTCACCGGCTCGCCCCTGTATCGCCCGGTCCGTCTTCGGCTCGGCATCCCGAATGGCCCGAGCATCGTCCCGACTCATCGCCCCGCACATCGGCTCCCTGTTCGAAAGATCGCTCCCCACGGTGAACGGAGCCGGAAACGCCCGATCGAACACACGACACGACCTAGATTCCTTGTTCGTGAAACTGGCGCTGCGGATCAAACTGCTGCCGACGCCCGAACAGGCCTCGGCCCTCGACGCAACCCTGCGCGCCTGCAACCAGGCCGCCAACCACGTCTCCGCCTTCGCCTTCACCAGCGGGATCAAGAACAACCGAGCCCTCCGCACCCGGACATACACGCACGTCAAGAACCACTGGAAACTCGGCGCCCAAGCCGCCCAGCATGTCATCAAGAAGACCTGCGACGCCTACGCCGCACTCAAGGGCAACATCAAAGCCGGAAACCTCGGGCGACCGGGCTCGAAGCGCCGCACGGCAGCCACCACCAAACCCATCACCTTCCGCCACCACGCGGCACAGCCCTACGACGACCGCATGCTGTCCTGGCAGACGGAACAACGCACCGTCTCCATCTGGACCACCGCAGGTCGCCTCAAACACGTCCCCTATGCAGGCAGGGAAGATCACCTCCGCCTGCTCGCCCAGCACCGCCGAGGCGAGACAGACCTCCTGACCGAGGGCGGGCGCTGGTACCTCCTGGCGACCATCGACCTGCCCGACCCGGCGCCGAACCCCGACCCGCGGGGGTTCATCGGTGTCGATCTCGGCATCGCCAACATCGCCACCACGTCCACAGAGCACCGACACAGCGGCAGGCGACTCAACCGAACCCGCGCCAACGACCGGAACCTGCGCACCCGACTCCAGAGAAAGGGCACTCGCTCCGCACAACGACGAGCCAAGCGGCATGCCGGCAAGGAAGCCAGGCGAACCCGGGACATCAACCACAAGATCAGCAAACACATCGTGGCGGAGGCTCAACGCACCGGCCGCGGGATCGCTCTCGAAGACCTGAGCGGCATCCGCGGACGGGCCCGGCTGAGAAAGCCCCAACGCGTCACGGTGAACTCCTGGGCCTTCGGCCAACTCGCCGCTTTCATCGCCTACAAGGCGCACCGGGCAGGAGTCCCGCTGATCCACGTGAACCCCGCATACACGAGCCAGGAGTGCTCGCGGTGCCATCACATCGACAGCCGGAACCGGCCCAGCCAGGCCGAGTTCTCGTGCAGGAACTGCGGCTTCGTCGAGCACGCAGACCTCAATGCGTCCCATGTCATCGCCGCTCGCGGCTGGAGGACATGGGTCTGCGGGGCCGAGTCACAGGTCCCTGCCCTGACGCTGATCGCGAAAGGGCTGGATGCGCCGTTTCCGCCGAAGCCATCGGCGGCACGAGCTGCAAGCCGGGGAGCTCGGCTCCCGGGCAGCGGACGCGATCGCTCGTACCGGGCTTGATCCACTAGATGTACAACAAGGCCCCGATCCGGGGATCGGGGCCTTGACTGTGGCTGGGGCCGGGGTCGAACCGGCGACCTTCCGCTTTTCAGGCGGACGCTCGTACCAACTGAGCTACCCAGCCATGAGATCTTCGGAAAGATCTCGGCGGTCCTGACGGGATTTGAACCCGCGGCCTCCACCTTGACAGGGTGGCGAGCACTCCAAACTGCTCCACAGGACCAAGCTGTTGCGTACGACAGTGTCGCACACCGTATTGCGTGCCCCCAACGGGATTCGAACCCGTGCTACCGCCTTGAAAGGGCGGCGTCCTAGGCCGCTAGACGATGAGGGCTATCGGCCCGCCTGGGCGCTTCTCAGCGCGTCGGGGACGTGAGAAGCATATGGGATGGCGGGAGGTATCGCCAAAACGGTTTAGGGGGCCGAGGCCCCCGGGGCCGGTGAGGCGGGCGTGGAGGTGCGGGAGGGGGAGACGGAGGACGAGCCCGAGGGGGTCGACGAGGTCGACGGAGCGGCTCCCGGCTGGTTCTCCTTCGGCAGGTGCCGGGTGACCTCGGCCGTCGTCTCGCCCAGTCCGCCGAGCTTGATCGCGTCCCACGCCTGGAGCCGGCGGGTGCTCCGGTCGAAGTAGAGGACCGACGCCTCGATCGGGGCCGGGTACTTCTGCTCCAGGGCCCGCAGGCCGCTGCCTCCGGTGGAGCCTTCCATCCGCAGCCGGGTGCCGTACTTCAGGATCTCGTCGCCCTCGTGGTGCAGATGACCGCACAGGACCAGCGGTACCTCGCCGTCCACCTCGCGGGCCGCGGACGGCTCGTGGGCCATGGCGACGTCGACCGGGGTGCCCGCGTTCTTCTGGTCGCGCAGTGCCGAGGCCAGCCGGTCGCCCGCCAGCTCCTCCGACTGGTCGGCTCCCCGCGGGTTGGAGCGGTCGGGGGTGAACTGCGGGTCGCCGATGCCGGCGAAGCGCAGGCCCGCGACCGTCTGCGCCCGGCCGTCGTCGAGGACGTGCACGTTCTTCATGCGGGACAGATAGCGCTGGGTGGCGTCGGAGTCGTGGTTGCCGCGGACCCAGACGTAGGGAGCTCCCAGTTGCGCGACCGGGTCCAGGAATCCGTTCTCCGCAGCCGTGCCGTGGTCCATCGTGTCGCCGGTGTCGACGATCACGTCCACCTTGTACTGGTCCACCAGCGACGCGATGATCTTCCAGCTGGCGGGGTTGAGGTGGATGTCCGAGACGTGCAGGACGCGCACGGTGGAGGGGTCCGGCTGGTAGGCGGGCAGGGTGGATGTGACGTCGTAGAGCTTCGTCACGTTGGTCACCAGACGTGCCAGCTCCTTCTGGTAGACGTCGAACTCGGTGACGATGTTGCGTGCGTTGCCGACCAGGGAGGGGGCCGAGGAGAGCAGGCCGGAGTACTTGGGTTCGAGGACGGACTCGGGGTTCCAGGTCAGGTAGGCGGATGCCCCGGAGGCCACCAGGAGGGCCAGGGCGGTGCCGCCGGCGGCCAGTGCCCGGCGGGGGCGGCGGTAGACGGCGAGGCCGAGGGCGGTGGCGCCGGAGACGACGGCGACGCAGGAGCGCAGGGCCAGGTCGCGGGTGCCGTGCTCGACGTCGTGGGCGACTTCGTCCTGGAGGCCGGAGAGGCGCTCGGGGTGGTCGACCAGGGCCTGGGCGCGGGCCGGGTCGAGCTGGTCGACGTTCACGTCCAGCCGTACCGGTGCGTGGTGGCTGTCGAGCTGGAGGGCGCCGAGGGGTGAGACGTTGATCTTCGTGCCGCCGGTGAGGGAGGGGCGCAGGGTCATCGTGGTGTTCATGGGGCCGACCGGGACCCGGACGTTGCCGACGACCAGCAGTCCCAGCCAGGCGCCGAGCAGGACCACGGCGGCCAGGCCCAGTGCGCGGAGCCAGGCCGGCTGCTGCGGGGTGAGGGCGAGGGGTGGTCGCGGGCGGGGTGTGCGGGATCTGCGGGTGAGGGCGTGCGGGGCCCTCCTGAGGCGGTTCAGGGCGTTCAAGGCGGCGGGGACGCGGGCCATTGGTCCCGTATGCCCGCGGGGGTGCGCGGATATGCGGGTCGTCTCATGACTCTCGTACGGACGGGTCGTGGCCGACAATGGGCCTGTGCTGGAGATGACGCGCGAGGAGTTCGAGGAACTGGTGGCCGAGGCCCTCGACCGGATTCCGCCGGAGCTGACGCGGCTGATGGACAATGTCGCGGTGTTCGTCGAGGACGAACCGCCTGCGGGTGAGCCCGAGCTGCTCGGGCTGTACGAGGGCACTCCGCTGACGGACCGGGGTGAGTGGTACGCCGGTGTGCTGCCGGACCGGATCACGGTCTACCGGGGTCCGACGCTCCGGATGTGCGCGTCGCGGGAGGATGTGGTCGCGGAGACCGAGGTGACGGTGGTGCATGAGATCGCGCATCACTTCGGTATCGACGACACGCGTCTGCACGCCCTCGGGTACGGGTGACCGGGGTGGGCGTCCTGGCGCGTGTCCTCTTGCGGGCGGCGGGAGTTGGGCAGGTCGACTTCTTTCCTCACCCCGGAGGTGGCTTCCCGTGCGCTCCGTGTACGTACCCGTCCGTCTGGCTGTCACGGTCATGGCGGTCGCCGCTGCCGCCGGCTGTATGAGTGTGGGTGAGGACGGGGGTGGCGCGGTGAAGCCGTCGCACTCGGCGGGGGAGCGCGGCGGCGAGGCGCCGGACGGGGGTTCGGTGGTGTCCGGCCGGGGTGGCGGGAGGGGTGTCGCGGCTGGCGGAAGGCGTGGTGACGGTGGCGGGGTGGAGGAGAAGGCGGGGGAGTCGGCGTCCCCCTCGGCCTCGCCGTCGGTGGGTGAGGACGGGGCTGTCCCGGTGGTGGGCGGGCCCGGCAGGACGCAGGATCCGGGTGGTGCCACGCCGACGCGGGTGACGTCTGCTCCCACGCGCCCGGTCGATCCGCCGCCGACGCCCAGCGAGCAGCCTGCCTCCGCCTCGCCGGAGCCGTCGGTCGCGGAGCCGTCGTCGTCCGCGCACCAGGAGACGGCGCCGCAGTTGGCGGTGCGGGAGCCGGCGCCGGCGGCGGGTTCGCCGGCGTAGCGAAGAGTTGTGCCGTCTGCCGTCTCCTGGTGCGCGTCTGCCGTCCGTCGTCCGTCGCCGTGGAGCGGTGTGACGTACGTCTATGGGGCTCGGTTTGCCTTCGGGGCAGGTGGGTGCGTATGGTGGTAGATCGTTTGATCCCATTTGCCCGGCGCCACCGCAGAGCGCGCCGTGTGGCGCGTACTCTCCCTTGCCGTGGCGGACCGCATTGAGGCGGTCGTAATGCGAATCACGGAGTTGACGGGCGCGTGCCGACGAGACTCCGGAAGGTTTCGCTTACGCATGTCCATTTCCAGTACTGATCACGCCGTCGTGCCCGAGAACGACTCGGTGGACGAGGCTCCCGAGGTCACCTTCGCGGATCTCGGTCTCCCGGAGGGCGTGGTGCGCAAGCTCGCCCAGAACGGCGTGACCACCCCCTTCCCGATCCAGGCCGCGACCATTCCGGACGCCCTGGCGGGCAAGGACATCCTCGGCCGTGGCCGCACCGGCTCCGGCAAGACCCTCTCCTTCGGTCTGCCGACGCTGGCGACGCTGGCCGGCGGCCGCACCGAGAAGCACAAGCCGCGTGCGGTCATCCTCACGCCGACCCGTGAGCTCGCCATGCAGGTGGCGGACGCCCTCCAGCCCTACGGCGACGTCCTCGGCCTGAAGATGAAGGTCGTCTGCGGCGGTACGTCGATGGGCAACCAGATCTACGCCCTGGAGCGCGGCGTCGACATCCTCGTCGCCACCCCGGGCCGGCTGCGCGACATCATCAACCGCGGCGCCTGCTCCCTGGAGGACGTGCGGATCGCCGTCCTCGACGAGGCCGACCAGATGTCCGACCTGGGCTTCCTGCCCGAGGTCACCGAGCTGCTCGACCAGGTTCCGGCGGGCGGCCAGCGGATGCTGTTCTCCGCGACCATGGAGAACGAGATCAAGACCCTCGTCGACCGGTATCTGAACGATCCGGTCAGCCACGAGGTGGACGCCGCGCAGGGTGCCGTGACGACCATGTCGCACCACATCCTGATCGTGAAGCCCAAGGACAAGGCGCCGGTGACCGCCGCGATCGCCTCCCGCAAGGGCCGCACCATCATCTTCGTGCGCACCCAGCTCGGTGCCGACCGCGTCGCGGAGCAGCTGCGCGACGCGGGGGTGAAGGCCGACGCGCTGCACGGCGGCATGACGCAGGGCGCGCGCACCCGGACGCTGGCGGACTTCAAGGACGGTTACGTCAACTGCCTGGTGGCGACGGACGTCGCGGCCCGCGGTATCCACGTCGACGGCATCGATCTCGTGCTGAACGTCGATCCGGCCGGTGATCACAAGGACTACCTGCATCGTGCCGGCCGTACCGCCCGCGCCGGCCGTACCGGCACGGTCGTCTCGCTCTCCCTGCCGCACCAGCGCCGCCAGATCTTCCGGCTGATGGAGGATGCGGGCGTCGACGCCGGGCGTCACATCATCAACTCCGGTACGGCCTTCGCCCCGGAGGTCGCGGAGATCACCGGTGCCCGTTCGATGACCGAGGTCCAGGCCGAGTCCGCGGGCAACGCGGCGCAGCAGGCCGAGCGTGACGTCTCGCACCTCAGCAAGCAGCTGGAGCGGGCGCAGCGGCGCGCGACCGAGCTGCGTGAGGAGGCCGACCGGCTGACCGCGCAGGTCGCTCGCGAGCGCGGTGAGGACCCGGTGGCCGCGGTCGCCGAGGCCCAGGCGGAGGCCGCTGCGGCGCCCGGGGGGTCGGTGCCCGAGCAGCCGGTGGCGCAGGATGTCGACCGGGCGCAGGCGTCGTCGTACGAGCGTCGTGAGCGGCGGGACGGCGACCGTGGCGGCTTCCGCCGTGACGATCGTGCCTCCGGCCGTGGCTTCGACCGCCGTGACGACCGTGGTGGGCGTTCCTTCGAGCGTCGTGACGACCGTGGTGGTCGTGGCTTCGAGCGCCGGGACAACGAGCGTGGCGGTTTCCGCCGGGACGACCGCCGTGACGACCGTGGTGGGCGTTCCTTCGAGCGTCGTGACGACCGTGGTGGTCGTGGCTTCGACCGCCGGGACGGCGAGCGTGGGGGTTTCCGCCGGGACGACCGTCCGTCCGGGCGTTCCTACGACCGCCGGGACGACCGCGGCGGCCACCGCGGCAGCGACCGTCCCTTCAACCGGGACCGCCGTGACGACCGTCCCGGTTTCCGCTCCGGCGGCCACGACCGTCCGTACGGCCGTCGTGACGACCATCGCGGTGCCGGTTCCGGCTCCTACGGCCGCCGGGACGACAAGCCGCGCTGGAAGCGCAACGGCTGACGTCTGACGCAGCGCCGAGGAAGGGCCCGTACGACTGTGGTCGTGCGGGCCCTTCGGCGCATGTCACGCTCCCGGTGAGGGAATTGCTGGGGACATGACAGATGACGCCAAGGTGAGTGGGCTGTCTGACGAAGAGCGGCTGGCCCAGCTCGGCTACACGCAGGTTCTCGCCCGCCGGATGTCGGCGTTCTCCAACTACGCGGTCTCCTTCACGATCATCTCGGTCCTTTCGGGCTGTCTGACGCTCTATCTGTTCGGCATGAACACCGGCGGTCCGGCGGTGATCACCTGGGGCTGGATCGCCGTGGGCCTGATGACGCTCTTCGTCGGGCTGTCCATGGCGGAGATCTGTTCGGCCTACCCGACGTCGGCGGGCCTGTACTTCTGGGCGCACCGGCTCGCGCCGCCGCGCTCCGCGGCCGCCTGGGCGTGGTTCACGGGCTGGTTCAACGTGCTCGGCCAGGTGGCGGTGACCGCGGGCATCGACTTCGGCGCGGCGTCCTTCCTCGGCGCCTGGCTGAACCTGCAGTTCGGCTTCGAGGTGACGCCGGGGCGCACGATCCTGCTCTTCGCCGGGATCCTGGTGCTGCACGGCCTGCTGAACACCTTCGGTGTGCGGATCGTCGCCCTGCTCAACAGCGTGAGCGTGTGGTGGCACGTGCTGGGCGTGGGCGTGATCGTCGGCGCGCTGGCCTTCGTGCCGGACCACCACCGGTCGGCGTCCTTCGTGTTCACGAAGTTCGTGAACAACACCGGCTGGGGGAGCGGGACATACGTCGTGCTGCTGGGTCTGCTGATGGCGCAGTACACCTTCACCGGCTACGACGCCTCCGCCCATATGACGGAGGAGACGCACGAGGCGGCGACGGCCGGCCCGAAGGGCATCGTCCGCTCCATCTGGACCTCGTGGATCGCCGGCTTCGTGCTGCTGCTCGGCTTCACCTTCGCCATCCAGTCCTACGACAAGGAGCTGGCGTCGCCGACCGGCGCGCCGCCCGCGCAGATCCTGCTGGACGCGCTGGGTGCGACCGCGGGCAAGCTTCTGCTGCTGGTCGTGGTCGGGGCGCAGCTGTTCTGCGGGATGGCGTCGGTGACGGCCAACAGCCGCATGATCTACGCCTTTTCACGCGACGGCGCCCTGCCCTTCTCCCGTGTGTGGCACACGGTGAGCCCGCGCACCCGGACGCCGGTGGCGGCGGTGTGGCTGGCCGCGGCGGGCGCGCTGGTCCTCGGTCTGCCGTATCTGATCAACTACACCGCCTACGCCGCGGTGACCTCGGTCGCCGTGATCGGCCTCTACATCGCCTACGTCATCCCGACGCTGCTGCGGCTGGTCAAGGGCGACGCCTTCGAGCGCGGGCCCTGGCACCTGGGGCGCTGGTCGCGGCCGATCGGTGTCGTCTCGGTGACGTGGGTGGGTGCCATCACGATCCTCTTCATGCTGCCGCAGGTCTCGCCGGTCACCGGCGAGAGCTTCAACTACGCCCCGGTCGCCGTGCTGGTGGTCCTCGGCTTCGCGTCGGTGTGGTGGCTGGCGTCGGCCCGGCACTGGTTCCTCAACCCCGGGCACCGCCGCACCCTCGCCCGCGAGGCGTCCCGCGCGGGGGCCTCCCGCGCCTCCGCCGAACAGGTGGATCCCTGACACTGCGGCCCGATCCTCACCTCCGCCACGGCCGTGTCTCCGATACCCGATCGGAGTCCCGGCCGTGTCCGGCTATGCTCGGGGAGGCAACATCGCCAAGGGCCCTTAGCTCAATTGGCAGAGCAGTGGACTTTTAATCCATTGGTTGTGGGTTCGAGTCCCACAGGGCCTACGGCCGTAGTCAGAGGTATACCCCCTCTGACCTGCGAAGGAGCGCCTCGATCGGTTTTGTTCGGTCGGGGCGCTTCGAGGTGCAAGGGTCTGTGCGTGAGCGACTGTGCCGGGTGACGGACGGGCGGGCCAGTCGTCTTCACGCCCGTCAGCCGCTGAGGCGGTGGAACCGTCCGGGGTACGGCGGGGCGAGCGGCCGGCCCGCCAGGCGGCGCGAGGCCGCGGCCACCGCCCGCGCATGGGCAGTGCGTTCGGCGGCGAAGGTCCGCTCCATCTCCGCGAACAACGCGATCAGCATCTGCCCCGTGACTGCGGCGCGTTCCACAACCAACCCACCGGAACACCCCACCACCAAGATCAACACACTGGTGAACGATCACCCTTGACGCGGAGATGATCTCCACACCGGCTGACATGACCACTCGTCACAGGACTATGTCGGCACCCCACCGCAGTCGGGCCTGCTGACAGCGGCGACGGCCCTCCTGGGGAGGGCAGCGACTCGCCGGGACCGTAGGCGGTGAGGTTCACCGTCGGGGTGCCATCGTCCGTGGTAACGGCGTGCCGAGACGGTAGCCATTGTCATGAACGCCCGGTCGGGCAGGTATCCGAGGGCATGCGCACGGCCGTCGAGTGCCCCCAGTACATCCTCGGGCCGCCCTGGGCGGATCGTCGCCACGCGCTGTGTCCAGGGATCCGTGAGACCGCTCGATGGGGTCAGCCGGTCGATGACGACGATGCCGTCGCGGGCGTGGAGCGCGTCGGCCGCCGCGCGCGATGCTGTTGCGGATGGGCGGGAAGTCCAGCTGTGGTGGATCAGAGCGGTGCCCCGGCGGCACGTGCCGGTGCCCGCCCACGGCGCCCATCGCTCGGTCGCCGGCCATGAGGCCCCCCTCGCTGTCGAATCCCGGCTGGTCCACCGCAACTGCAGCGCCGTTCACGATTCAACTCGTAGGTGGTTGACGGGATCCCGTCCGATCACTTCGATCGCGCGGGATCTCTGCGTCTCGCAGGACGGGCGGCAGGCACCCCTGGCGGGCGGCGCCCGTAATCCGCTGTTCACCTCCTCCTTCGCGAGCAAGAATCGTCCGCATGTCTGCGATCCCCGGTGGAACGACCGCCTTCCACGACCTGCCCGCGTTCCTCGCCCAGCCTCGCGTCAACTCCCTTGCGCTGTCCGCCGACGGTGGCCGTCTCGTGGCCGCCGTGCAGACGTTGTCGGAGGACCGGACCAGGTTCGTGTCCGGGCTGTGGGAGATCGATCCGGCCGGGGAGCGCGAGGCGCTGCGCCTGACCCGGTCGGGCAAGGGCGAGTCCGGGCCCGCGTTCGGCCCGGACGGGGTGCTGTACTTCCTGTCGGAACGCGAGGACGGCAGTGACGAGGGCAAGCACGAGGGTGCCGCGCTGTGGGCGCTGCCCGGGCGTGGTGAGGCCGCCGTCGTGGCCCGGCACCCGGGCGGGATCACCGCGTTCACCGTCGCCCGGGACTCCGGCGCGCTGGCTCACACCGCCGGACTGCTGCCCGGGGCCGCCGACGCCGACGCGCACGGCAAGCTGCGCACGGCGCGCAAGGAGGCGAAGGTCACCGCGATCCTGTACGAGGCCGGGCCCACCCGCGCCTGGGACCGCGATCTCGGCCCCGAGGCACAGCACACCTTCGTGCGCGCGGGGGCCGAGTGCGCAGTGGTCGACGCCGGCGGGCAGGGCGTCGGCCTCGAGCACCCCGGGGACGTGGCGCTGTCGCCCGACGGGACGCGAGTGGCCTACACCCGGTTCGTACCCGGCCGGGTGCCCGCCGAGAACCGCACCGCCGTGGTGGTGGCAGACGCGGCCACCGGCGAGGAGGTCTTCGTCCTGGGCGATGTGGAGCACCTCTACGAGGCGCCGGTGTTCACGCACGACGGCTCGGCGGTCGTGTGCTCGCGGATGACGTGGCCGACTTACGACGAGTCGATGGACATGACGCTCGTCCGGGTCGGCGTGGACGGCGGCGAGGCCGTCGATCTGCTGCCCGGTTTCGACAACTGGCCCGTCGGCGCCGTCTGTTCGCCGGTCGACGACGCCCTCTTCTTCGTGGCCGATGTGGAGGGGCACGCGCCCGTCTTCCGGCGGGACGCGGACGGTACCGTGACCCGGCTCACCGCCTCGGGCGCGTACGGCTCGCTCTGCGTGGCCCCCGACGGGCAGACGCTGTACGCGCTGCGCAACGCGATCGACTCGCCGCCGCGGCCGGTCAGGTTCGAGGCCGGCGCCGCCGATCAGACGCCGGTCGAACTGCCCGCCCCCGGTGCGTTCGACGCGCTGCCGGGCACCCTCACCGAGGTGTACGCCCACGCGGCGGACGGGTACCGGCTGCGCGGCTGGCTCGTGCTGCCCGAGGGCGCGTCGGCCGAGGACCCCGCGCCGCTGCTCGTCGCCGTGCACGGCGGGCCGCAGGGCAGCTGGAACGGCTGGACCTGGCGGTGGAACCCGTGGCCGTTCGCGGCCCGCGGCTACGCGGTGCTGCTGCCCGACCCGGCCCTGTCGACCGGCTACGGTCAGCAGGGCCACCGGCGCGGCTGGGGGCAGTGGGGCGGGGCCCCGTACACGGACGTGATGGCGCTGACCGACGCAACCGAGGCCCGCGACGACATCGATGCCGCGCGCACCGCGCTCGGGGGCGGCTCCTACGGCGGCTACATGGCCAACCGGGTCGCCACGAGCACCGATCGGTTCAAGGCGATCGTGAGCCACGCGGGCCTGTGGGACCTGCGGTCCTTCCAGGGCGACACCGACGTGCCCTGGTACTTCCAGTGCATCTTCGGGGACCCGGTGACCCGGCCCGAGCGGTACGAGGCGCACTCGCCGTACCTGGACGCCGCGAAGATCCGTACGCCGATGCTGGTCATCCACGGCGCGAAGGACTACCGCGTGCCGGTCGGCCAGGGCGCCGCGCTCTTCCAGGATCTGCAGCGGTTCGAGGTGCCCGCGAAGTACCTGTACTTCCCGGACGAGAACCACTGGATCCTCTCACCGGGCCACATCCAGGTCTGGTACGAGGCGTTCCTGAACTTCCTCGACCACCACGTCCTCGGTGCCGAGTGGCAGCGGCCCGGACTGCTGTGACCGCGGGCGGGCGTCGGCCTTCGACGAGGCGGGATCGCCGCTCCTGGGCAGAAACGGACGCCGCTTCACCGCGGCCACCGACCAGCGCTACGTGTGGCTGGAGACGGTGCCAGGGTCTGTGCCGCGTGCAGTTCCCGGTACGGCTCGCAGTTCTCCAGCAGGACGTCGTGCGGGCCCTCCTTCACCAGGCCACCCTCGTCCAGCATGATGACGTGCCGGGCGCTGCGGACGGTGGACAGCCGGTGCGCCACCACGAGGACCGCCCTGGTGCGGGCCAGTTCCTCGATGATGGAGCGGAAGCGGTCTTCGTTGATGCCGTCGAGCTGGCTGGTGGGTTCGTCCAGGATGACCAGCTCGGTGTCCGAGAGCAGGGCTCGGGCGAGCGCGAGCCGCTGGCGCTGGCCTCCGGACAGGTCCGTCTCCGCGCCGATGACCGTGTCCAGTTGGCCGGGGAGCGCCGCGACGGCGGCCGTCAGGCCCACGGAATCGAGGGCCTCCCACAGTTCACCGTCGGCGACGGGCTCCTTGCGCTGGACGGACAGGTTCTGGCGGACGCTCGCCTGCAGGAGCGTGAACGCCTGGTCGACGTAGGTGATGTTCCGGCGCAGGTCGTGCAGCGGCCAGGCGCGGATGTCGGTGCCGAGCACGTAGATGTGGCCCTGCTGGGGTGTGGAGAAGCGCTCTATCAGGGACAGCACGGTGCTCTTGCCCGCGCCGGACGGGCCGACCAGGGTGGTCAGGCCGTGACGCGGCACGAAGAACGACAGGTCGCTGACGGCCGGTTGCCCGGTGCCCGGGTAGCCGTAGGAGACCTTGTCGAACACGATGCCGGTGTTGTCGCGGGTTTCGAGGAGGTGCGTCGCCGGCTGCCGGTCGTCCTGCTCGCGCGGCGTGGCGAGCAGGGCGTTGAAGCGTTCCTTGACGGCCTGTCCGATGCGCAGCCGCCCGAATCCGGTGAACAGCAGCATGACCGGGGCGGCCAGTTGCAGCAGGTACAGGACGAACGCGGAGAAGGAGGCGACGCTGAGTGTGCCGTGGGACATCTGCACGCTGCCGACGAGGATGATGGCGAGCAGTGCGACCTGCTGGCCACCGGCGAGGACGGGCAGGATCGCCGCTTGCAGGACGTCGCCCTTCAGGCCGATGCGCCGTACGCGGTCCGCCTCGCGGGACAGGTCGTCCTCGACGGTGTCCTCGGCGCCCGACGCCTTGATGGTGGTGATGGCGTCGAGGTGGGAGGAGAAGAGTCCGGCGATGCCTCCGAGCGCCGTCTGCTGGTCGATCGCGTTGGCCTTGATCCACTTGAACATGACCACGATGGCGATGCCGACCAGGGCGAACACACCGGCCGAGACGAGGGTCAGCAGCCAGTTCAGCCAGGCCATGGCGGCGATGGAGGCGGCCACCAGCAGCGCGGAGGCGGGCATCTGCGCGAGGCCGACGTCGATGACCTGGCGCAGCACGAGCGCGTCGGAGGTGATGCGGGAGGTGAGGGCTCCGGCGCCTTCGGCCTTGATGTGCTGGACGGGCAGGCGCAGGATGTGGCTCATGACGGCCACGCGTATGCGGTAGACCATGTGGGAGCCGATACGGGCCAGCAGATAGGCCGATCCGCCCTGGGCGGCGGCCGACGCCAGGGCGATGACGAAGGCTCCGACGACGAGCCAGTTCACCGAGCGTCCGGCGGACACGTCCGCGATGACCTGGCGGGTGATCAGGGGGACGGCCAGCGATCCGGCGGTCGACAGCAGGCCGGTGAGCAGGGATATGGTCAGCGCCGCGGGATGGCGGGTGATTTCTTTGAGCAGCCGTATCTCGGTGGTCTGGCTCATCGGGTCTCCTGGGCTGTGGTCTGCGTTCCCTCGTTGTCCAGCAGGTCGGCGAGCATGCCGACATAGGCGTGGAGTTCGGTGTGGAATCCCACGTACGCGGCGAAGTCGTGGGCGTGGGCGGCGATCCGGACGACGGCCGTCCGTGCCGTTCTGGCGATGTCCAGCGGTGGTCCGTAGCCCTTCAGCAGTGCCTCGCGCCAGGCGCTGACCTGCTGGACGGGCAGTGCGCGGGCGGTGCGGGAGGCGGTGATCTCGTGGAGTTCGCCCAGGACGCAGCCGAGGTCGACCTCCGGTGCGGCGACGGTGCCTTCGGGGCCGCAGAGCAGGGCCGCGGGCCGGGCGGCTTCCGGGTCGTCGACGGTGATGAGGCTGCCCAGGGTGGCCCATCCGACGACGACGGTCCGGTGTCCCGACGCGGATGTCGCCTCGTGGGCGTAGGAGGTGAGCCGGTTCCAGCGTCGTGTGCCGAGACCGTCCCGCAGGATGCCGTGGAAGGCGGGCGCCGCGCGGGTCCCGGCCGCGGTACGCAGCCAGGTGGCGAGCCGCGTGGGGTAGCGCGGGGCGGGGTAGTCGGTGCCGGCGGTGACCTCGGTGCCGTGGAAGGTCCTGAGGTGTTGGCCGTAGGTGTGGGCGAGCCGGGCCGAGGCGCCGGGATCGTGCGGCGAGCCGTCCAGCAGGGTCTGGGCCGCGCTGCGCCGGCCGGGGGCGTGCCAGGTGTAGGCGCCGTCGGTCCACGTGCCGGGGACGGCGAAGACGAAACGGTCGCTGGAGGCGGCGGACGCACGGCGGGTGAAGTCCTCGGGGACCGGGCCCGGCTGGTGGTGGGGATCGGCGCGTACGTCCTTTCCGGGGCGGCGGGCCCAGCGGAACCCGGTGGCGGTCCGGGTCACCGTGGTCTGGGCCATCCCGGTGCTGAACCGGGCGACCGTTTCGCCGTTCGTCACAGGGTCTCCTTGAGGTCCTGGAGCGCGGTGAGGGCGTGGGGGAAGAACGCGGCGGTGCCGATCTGGGTGTGGCCCGTGCTCGCGCTGACCCCTTGGGTCGGGGGCAGCACGGTGGTGTGCGGGCGTTCGGCGAGGGTGGCCGCGTGCGCGCGGTAGGCGGGGCTGTCGGCTCCGCCGGGCGGCAGCGCGGGGCAGACGACGACGGGGGCGGACGTGCACTGCAGGGCCAGCGTCATCGGGGTGTCGGTGATGCCCAGGGCGAGCCGGGTGACGGTGTGGAAGGTGGCGGGGTGGACGATGATGCCGTCGCTCCATTCGGCCAGTTCCACGTGCACGGCGTGGTCGACGTCCTGATCCCACCTGTCGGTGAACGGCCGCCGTCCGCCGTTGAAGACCGAGCAGGCCAGGGGCGTGGTGAACCGCAGGGCCGAGGAGGTCAGTACGCAGCGGACCTGTGTGGCCGGGTAGTGGGTGCGCAGCCAGTCCAGCCAGGTGGGCAGGAGGGTGGTCTGGATGCCGCCGGTGGCCATGACGACGAGCCGTTCGCCGGTGAACTCCGGTGCCGGGGTGCTCATCGAGCGGTCCGTTCCGCCACGGCGGTGAGGATGTCGGTGGTGTCGCGGAGGGCTTCGCCCAGGCCCGCGGTGATGAGGACGCCGGAGGTGTTGAGGATGATCTCGTCGGCGCCGGCGTCGTGCCAGGCGGTGAGCCGTTCGGCGATCTCCTCGGGGGTGCCGGTGACGACGACGCCCGCCTCCAGAAGGGTTCGGGCCGAGGCGGCGGGGTCGCCGTGCACGACGGGCAGGCCGGAGCGCTGGAGCATGTCCACGTAGTGGGGCAGCGAGAGGTGCTGGTGGGTGCCGTTGTGGGCGACGAGGTCCATGTCGCGTCCGGGGCGGGTGACGGCGACCTGCACCACGGTGACGAACCGCGGCGCCTTGCGGTCCGCTGTGCGGGCGGCCGTGTCGGCGGCGGGCACGAGCTGGTCCGAGAGGAGAGCGGGCGGGGTGAGCCAGGTGATCGCGGCGTCGGCGTGCCGGCCGGCCGCCCGTGCCATCGCGGGCCGCAGGACGCCCATGCCGACCTCGATGTCGGGGGCGTCGTCCAGGGGCAGGAGCTCCATCTCGGGTGCGCCGGGTGCCATGGCGACGGGGGTGCCGTCCAGGAGTGCTCTGACCTTGGTGACGAAGTCGGCGGTGTGCGCGACGGGCTTGTCGAGTCCGGCCCCGTAGATGTTGGTCTGGAAGCTCGTTCCGCTGGGGCCGAACCCGGCGGTGAAGGGCTGCCCGGACAGCGCGGCGACGCTGCGGGCCTCGACGGCGGCGTGGTACGGGTGGCGGAGGGGGGTGAGGACGACGGAGGTGCCGAAGCTGACCTGGACGCCCATCCCGGTGAGGGCGGCGAACAGGGCGTGGGTCTCGATCTGCATGGACTGTCCGCACCACAGCCGGACACCGAAGCGTTCGGCGAGTCGTCCGTAGGCGGCCATGGGGCCCACATCGGCGGACTGCAAGGGGTACATGAGGGTCGTTTTCGGCACAGCGGTGTCCCTTGTGTTCGTGGTGCGGACGGAAAGGGAGGCGGTCAGGCGACGGTCGCCTTGTCCTTGCGCCTGATCAGGGAGGCGCCGGTCTGCTTGCGGACCATCGTGCGCATCAGGGGGACGGCCAGCAGCGATCCGGCGGCCAGCCACGCGGCGCACACGAGGACGAAGATCCAGGCGGGGAAGGTGTGCAGGTGCCCGGCGAAGGCGTCGCGCGTGCCCCGGGTCATCCAGGCGAGGGGGAAGATGTCGGCGATGTGGTTCAGCCAGTCCGGAAGCCCCTGGTCGGGGGTGAGGACCCCGGAGATCCCGGCGATCACCATGAAGGGGAAGGAGACCATCGCGACCGCTTCGCGGGGGTTGGGCAGCAGCGCGCCGATGGCGATGCCCAGGGGGACCAGTGCGGCGCCGCCGGTCATGATGACGATCACGGCGAGGACGACGTCCAGGGGGCCGGCGGGCAGGTCCGCGCCGGTGGCGAAGACCACGATCAGCAGGGGCAGCATGGACACGAACGACGTCACGGTGCTGTAGATGATTCTGGCCGCGACGTAGGCGGGGATGCCCCGGGGGATGTTCTTGCGCCGCAGGATCGTTCCGTCGGTCTTCTCCAGGGCGATCAGGGACGGGATGGACAGCATCGCGCCGACGGCCGGCATGAGGCTCATTCCGCCGAGGAGCACGGTGGTGCGGTGGTTCCACTGGGCGAAACCGGCCGCGAGCATCAGGATGACGAAGACGAAGATGTTGAAGAGGTCCTTGGGCGAGGTGAAGGTCATCCTCAGGTCGACGGCGGCCTTGTTCCATGCCAGGCGGGCGGTGGTCACCGGGCGGCCTCCACGATGCTCAGGTAGATCTCTTCCAGGGACGGCCGGTCGATCCGCAGCCCGGTCGGCGGGCGGCCGTGGGCGGTCATCAGCGCGTGGACGAAGGTGTCCGGGTCGTCGGTCGGTTCCGTCCGCCTGGTCCCGTCGGGGGCCGTCCACGACACCTGGGTGCGCTGCCCGATCGCGGTGACGAGCCGGTCGGGGGTGGAGTCGATGTGGATGACGCCGCCCAGCAGGATGCCGATGCGGTCGGCGAGGCGTTCGGCTTCGGTCAGGTCGTGTGTGGTGAGCACGATGGTCACGCCCTGGCTCTTCAGCCCGGTGATCATCTTCTGGAAGTCGGCGCGCGCCTGGGGGTCGAAGCCGGCGGTCGGTTCGTCGAGGAAGAGCACGCGCGGGTGCCCGATGAGGCCGAGGGCGACGTCCATGCGGCGGCGCTGCCCGCCGGAGAGCTGGTTGAGCCGGCGGCGGCGCTGCTGTTCCAGCCCGACCAGCTCCAGCAGTTCGGTCGTGGGGTAGGGGTCGCTGTAGTAGGCGGCGATGTCGTTCAGCAGGGTGTCCAGCCGCCAGGTGGCGTGGTCGGCCCAGGACTGCATGACGATGCCGACCTTGTCGCGCCAGGCGTCGTCCGCGGTCAGCGGGTCGCGGCCCAGCACGCGCACCGTTCCCGAGGCCGGCCTGACGTAGCCTTCCATGATCTCGATGGTGGTGGTCTTGCCCGCCCCGTTGGGCCCGAGCAGCACGAACAGCTGGCCTTCCTCGACGGTCAGGTCCAGCCCCTTGAGCACCTGCTGCTGCCCGTAGGACATGGTCACGCCCTCGAGGGCGATGGGTGGATGGTTCAACGTGCTCAGCCTTCCTCGGGGGTCGCCGGGCGGACGACGACGTGGGCGGCCGGTCCCGCGCCGTAGACGAGACGTGCCGCTTCGGTCACCTGCGCGGCCGTGGCCGCGCTGATCGCGCGAGGCAGGCCGGATATCTCGGGGACGCCGAGCCCGGAGGTCGCGTAGGACAGCAGGGACGCGGCGAGGCCCGTCTGCGAGGACAGGGCGAGGGCGTACTGGCCGGTGACGAAGGAGATGACGTCCTCGAGCTCGGCGTCCTCGGCACCCCGCTCGGTGAAGGTCCCCACGATCGAGGTGATCGCGGTGTCCGCGGTGTCGGCGTGGTCGGGGGCGACGTCGGCCTCGACGAAGACCATGTCGTGGTCGAGGTACTGGCCGACCGAGGCGTCGGTGCGGTAGGCGAGCCCGAGGCGTTCGCGGACCCGGGTGTTGATACGGCCGGAGAAGTAGCCGAGCGCGGCCGTGGCCACCAGGGACGCGGGGAAGAGGGGATGGCTCCTGTGCAGTCCGCTGTAGGCGTGGCGCAGATGCGCGACGGACCAGCCGGGCCGGGTGTGCTCCTGGCGTGCGCCGTCCCCGTTCACCGGTCCGGGAAGCAGGGGCGTGGGCCGGTGGGCTCCGGCGGGCAGCGGGTCCATGGCGGCGCACGCCAGCTCAAGGGTCCGGTCGGGCGGTACGTCCCCGCATATCACCAGGTGGGCCGGGGATCCCGCGGTGTGGCGGGGGGCGAAGGAGGCGACGTCCGGCGCGGTGGGGGCGTCCCACATGGGGCCGGTGAGCTGGGTGGACAGCGCGGGAGGGATGTGTCCCAGGGCGGCCAGGGTGACGAGTTCGGTGCTGATGGCGGCGGGGCGTGCGGCCGTGCTGCGTGCCTGCCGGCGGGCCCGGTCCGTGGCCTGGCGCAGCTCGTCGTCGCTCGTCTGCACGCGGGCGGCGGCCGAGCAGACGGTGTCGACGGTCTCCTGGACCAGGGCGCTCGGTGCCATGGCGGCGAAGCTGAGCCAGTGCTGGCTGCGTGCGACCTGCACGGTCCCGCCGACGCGCTGCAAGGCGGTGACCTTCGCCGTGGTCAGCCAGTGCGCCTGGAACACCTCGGCCCGGGCGAGGTCGGGCAGGGTCGGTGTGTCGACGCGCAGCGCGAGATGGACCCGGACCAGCGGGGCGGTGGCCAGGGGCGCCACGTGGATCTCCGCGCCGTTCGTGGAGCGGGCCTGAAGGACATGGGGCTGGGCCACGAGTGTGCCGGTCATGCTTCTCCTGCGGTGGTGAGCTCCGCGTAGCCTCTGCCCTGATGGCTCATCAGCTGCCGTGCGGCGGAGTGGACCTGGGCGGCCGGCACGGTGGCGGTGGCGAGCATGGCGCGGCGGATGAGGCCGGGATCGTCGAACAGCAGAGCGGAGCGGGCCAGGGCACGCGCCTCGTTCAGGGCGGAGTCCTGCTGCGCCAGCAGGGTGACGTAGGTCTGGCTCCTGGCCGGGTCGATCGCCTCGCTGCCGGTGGCGGCGAGGCGGCCGCACGCCTCGTCGAACGCCTCGACGACCGCGTCCCCTTGGCCCGGGTCGTGGTGGGCGACGAACGTGAAGGTGTCCGGGGCCACGGCCAGCCACGGCCCGAACAGGCCGCACACCGAGGCGCACGGGATGCCCCGGCTGTCCAGGGTCCGCCGCAGCGGGCTGCGGTCGTTGCCGGTCAGCCACATCGACGCCACGACGAAGCCGGCGTAGGCGTCGATCTCGGAGGGGGCGGGCAGGGGCCGTCCGAGGGCCAGCGCCGGACGGGGCGCGAGCACGTCGCGGTGGTGGCGGGTGCGGGCGGGGGAGTCCGCGTCCTCCGCGAGCGGCGGCGGTTTCGGACTGCCCCGGTCGTCCAGCACGCCGAAGATCTCCGCCGCGTCCTGGACGACCCGGTCCGGATCGATGTCGCCGGCGACGGCGACCACGGCGTTCCCCGGGGCGTACGCGGACGCGTAGAAGTCGCGGCACTCCTGGACGGTGATCTCCGTCAGGTCGGCCTCGTCGCCGTATCCGTTGTGGGCGTTGCGCCAGTCCGAGTAGACCGCCTGGGGCAGCACCGTCCAGGGGAAGCCGCCGTAGGGGCTGCCCTTGACCTTCAGGTTGATCTCCTCCAGGACGACTCGGCGCTGTACGTCCAGCCGGTTCTGATCGATGATCAGGTTCTGCATGCGGTCGGCTTCCATCTCCAGGACGCGCCGCTCGCAGCCGGCCGGGACCAGCTGGTGGAAGTCGCTGACATCGGTGAAGGTGTTGCCGGACACGGTGCCGCCCAGCCGCTGGACATAGCCGAAGTGCCCGCCCGCGCCGACGGTGGTGGAGCCCTGGAACATCAGGTGCTCGAAGAGGTGTGCCATGCCCGCGCGTCCCTCGGGTTCGCCGCGGAACCCGGCGCGGTAGTTCACCGCCACCCCGACGGCTCCCTGCCCGGGAAGACGCTGCGCGACGATACGCAGCCCGTTGGACAGCGCCGCGTGCCGGATCGTGTCGTCTGTAGCAGTCACGGGCCGTGACCCTAGGGACAACCGTGTGCGCCCTTCAACGGTTTCTTGCCGCGGCGGCTTACGCCTGGCGTCGCTGACCTGCACAAACTTGTGGGCTGTGCCAAACAATCACCATGGTTGCTCGTTGCCACCCCGCACCGAGGGGTCCTAGCGTCCAGCGACCATGGACAGCCAATCAAGCTCCGACCGCATACGGTTCGAGCCGGCCGACCTCGGCCGGCACCCTGAGGTCAACGCCCTTCTGGAGCGCATGGGGCTCGGGAAGTTCGTGGCCGACACGGTCACCTCGCCCTTCGGGCGCAACGAGTCCTGGATGGGGACCACGGACCGGGGCGACCGGGTCTTCGTCAAGAAGTTCGATCCGCCAGGCAGCCGGGAGAGGCTGCAGCGCACGCTCACCTTCGCCGAGTGCGCCCTGCGGGCCGGCGTCGCCACCCCGAGGGTCCTCGGGCACGACGAGCGGACGGCGACCGTGGTCTTCGAACTCCTCGACGACCCGCAGTCCCTGCTGGAACTGTTCACCGCATCGCAGGACGGCCACCAGGACTTCGACACCGAGTGGTGCGTCCGGGCCGCCCGTCTGATCGCCGACACCCATCGCCTCGCCCCGGACGGCTTCGACACCTCCGACCATCCGCTGCCGCCGCTCGCCCCGATGAACGCCCTGACCCTGCCGGGCTACCTGCGGCAGTCGGGGGCCGAACTGCACATGTGGAAACTGCTGCACAACGACCCCGACGTCCTCGAGGCCGTCACCGCCATGAGGACCGCCGACAACCCCACCGTCGGCCCGTGGGTTCCCGTCCACGGCGACCTGCGCCTGGACCAGTTCCTCATCAGCGGCGGCGAGCTGTACCTGACCGACGCCGAGGAGTCCCGCCTGGGCGATCCCGCCCGCGACCTGGGCGCCTTCGCCGGGGAATGGCTCTACCACGCCGTCAACCGCATCCCCGCCGTCCTCAACGAGGCACGGGTGGTGGGACACGTGCCCACCCATCAGGAGATCGTCGCCACCGGAGCGGCCGAGGTCGACCGCTTCGCCCCCCGCACCCGGGCGTTCTTCTCCGCCTACCTGGAACGCGCCGGCCTCGACGCGTCCCTGCACGAGGAACTCGCCGTACGCGCCGCGCGCTACGCCGGATGGCACATGATCGACCGGATGATCTCCATCGCCCGGCAGAAGCAGGTCCTGGAGGCCGTGCCCCGCGCCGCCGCCGGGATCGGACGCTCCCTGCTCCTCGGCCCGCGGCAGTTCCTGGACACCATCGGACTAAGGACCCCTGCCCATGCTGCTTGATGCCCAGCTCGCTCCGGCCGTCGCCCGACTGGCCGACCAGGTCACCGTCACCGCGACGGACGACGGTGACGTCAGCGCCGTCTGGCAGGACGAGAGCCTCACCGGCAGCTCCCAGAAGGTCGCCTCGGAGCTCGCCGCACTCCTGTACAAGTCCGCGCACGCCCGTCTGGACCACCGCAAGGACCTCACCCCGCGCACCTTCTCCGACCCGGAGTTCGACCGGGCCTTCCACGAGACGGTGGGCGACAGGAACAGCCGCCGTGAGGTGAGCGTCGCTCAGGAGGGCGCGGAGCACACCGTCGTCGTCCTCGACTCGATCCGGGTCGCGGTCACCCCGGACAGCCTCACCCACGACGGCGAGAAGACGTATCTTCGGCTGAGCTGGGCCAGGCCGTCCCTGTCGCCGGGGTTCTTCTTCCTCACCTCCTGCACGACTCCCATGCCGGCGCGGACCGGCGGAGTGCTGCGCGTGTACGCCCACGTGGCCGACCCCGGCCACGGTCCCCGACTGCTGGCACGGGCCGCCACCTACCTGGAGGACCGCGGGCTTCCCTGGCAGGCCAAGGCGTCCTCCAGCCGCGACCTCTACCCGCGCACCGACGCCGTCGTGGTCTATCTGCCCCGCGTGTCCTGGAGCGCGGCACGCGAACTGGCCCAGCTGCTGGAGAGCGGCTCGGACCTCGCGGAGGGCACCTCCGCCTTCACCCACTCCCTGACCGCCTCGGTGGGCGTGGCCTTCGAGCCCGCCGACAAGCGGCCCGGCCGCGAGGGTCTCAGCTTCGGGCAGCACCGCTGCCGGGTGCTCGCCGAGGCGCTGGTGACCCATGCGACGACGACGGACGGCCAGAGCCGGACGGGACGCATCGTGGCGATGTTCAACGACGCCTCGATCGACCCGCTCAACCCCGCCCGCAACCTCAGCTCACCGGTCACCCCGGTCATCCCGGCCCACTGACGAAGGACTAGCGACATGGCCACCCGTACCACAGACACCGACGTCCTCATCATCGGCGCCGGACCGGCCGGCGCGGTCGCGGCCGGACTCCTCGCCCGCGAAGGCCACCGCGTCACCGTGCTGGAGAAGGAGGTCTTCCCTCGCTACCACATCGGCGAATCGCTGATCACCGGCATGCTCCCGGTCATGGAGGAACTAGGGCTGAGGGAAGAACTCGACACCATGGGGTTCCCCAAGAAGTACGGCCTCACCCTCGTCTGGGGCAACGACCCCACCCCGTGGTCCACCAAGTTCCGTGACGCCGGCCCCTACGAGTACTCCTGGCACGTGCGCCGCGCCGAATTCGACGCCCTGCTCGCCAACCGCGCCGCGGACCTCGGTGCCGAGATCGTCTACGGGGCCACCCTCACCGCGGCGCTGCGCACCGGCGAGGGAGCCGTCACCGGCGTGCAGTGGCGCGACGCCTCCGGGGCGGAGCGCACGACCACGGCCCGCTACACCCTCGACGCCTCCGGCCAGGCCCGCGCACTGGCCCGGCTGCTGACCCCCGTCCAGCGCGCGGACGACCTCAACTCGGTCGCCGTCTGGTCCTACTACAGCCCCTTCGCGCCGCTGCCCGGGGACCTGCACTCCCACATCATGGTCGAGGCGTTCGAGGACGGATGGTTCTGGAGCATCCCGGTCTCCGATTTCGAGATGAGCGTCGGCATGGTCATGCACACCGACGTGTACGCCGCCGTGACCAGGGACTCGACGCCCTCCGAGATCTTCGAGCAGCGCCTGTCCACCACCCAGGTGCTGAAGGATCTCCTCAAGGACGGCGTCCGCAAGGAGGGCCTGCGCACCGGCCGTGACTGGTCCTACGCCTCCGACGCCTTCCACGGGCCCGGCTGGATGGCCGTCGGTGACGCGGCGGTGTTCGTCGACCCGCTGTTCTCCTCGGGCGTCTGGCTGGCCACGTCGGGGGCGTGGCTGGCCGCGAAGGCCCTCCTGGCCAGTCTGGCCACTCCGGAGGCGGAGGGGCCCGCGATGGAGAAGTTCGAGAACGTCTACCGGCAGATAGCCAAGGACATTCTGGCCTATGTCCGCTACTTCTACGACCCGAAGCGGAACAAGGAGGATTACCTGGCCAAGGCCAACGCGGCCACGAAGATGGTCTCGGAACAGTCGGAACTGGGATTCATCTCGCTGATCTCGGGGATCAGCAGCCTCCCGGAAGTGCTGAACTTCGACCCGATCGGACTGGAGAACCTGCTCGACGTCGGAGAAAAGGTCGGCATCAGTCAGAGCGGTACGCGGCCCGAGCCGGAACTTTCTTAACTTTGGACGTCCGGGGCTGCGGCGCGGAGGTACCGGCGGCGGAGCCCGCAACCGGGGAAAGTTACCCGTTTCTTGCGCCCCTTGGAACGCCCGAACCGAGGTGGCAGCGTAGTCCTCAGCCGGTTTCCCCCCGACTGGCAGGGCACCGCACGGGATGCGGTGAAATAGTGCGGCCGCGCGGAAGACTCGTTTTTCTTCGTACGGTGCGGCCGCACTGCCTGCCGGGCCGGAAAAGGGAACACCGCCGCCACATCATTCCGCACAGGAGGGGACACGATCATGACGCAGGACCTCATTTCCGGATACGCCGCGTACGCGGAGGCCGACGAGCTGGTGACCGCCACGGGAGAGGCTCCCGCCACGCCCGTCACCATCGCCATCTCCGGCGCGTTCTCCACCTCGCTGGCCGCCAGCGCCGCCACCGTCGGCGCGCACTGCTGACCTCTGGCCTTCAGGACACGGCGCCGGTACCGCCGGCGCCGCCATCACGGCAATCACTGCAATCACAGGGAGAAGACATGACCGACGAGCTGATCGAGGGCTACGCCTCCTACGCGTCCGCCGAGGAAATCCAGGCCGCCGGCCAGGCGCCGGCCACCCCCGTCACGGTCGTGCTGTCGATCGCCGGCAGTGCCACGGCCGGTGCCAGCGTCGGTGTCAGCATCGGCGAGAGCATCAAGCACTCCTGCTGACAGCGGCTCGCTCGGCACGGTGAGCCGGAATGCGGCGGTTATGTGAAAACTTTACGTGGCCGCCGCATCCCGTTCTCCTCGTGCCGTTGCGGCGGGATGCTAGAATCGGCTGTCACGGCCTTATGAAAGGGGGACAGCCGGTGAGTTCGAAAGAGGGCGGGAAAGATATGGGAAACAACCTGTCGATGCTGCTCGCGTACGGCATGGTCGGCCTGTCGTTGCTGACGGGACTTGTCGTCCTGCTGTGGATGACCATGCGCAGCAACTAGGCTCGGCACAGTGGTGCAGATTCTCCAGATGGCTGGTCCCCGCGAAGGGGACCAGCCATCAGGTGTTTTCAGGCCGTCAGCACGCCGTCAGGTCATCGCGGATTCCATGGCCTGGTCGCCATGTCGCGCCGCGTGGCTTCCTTGATGGCCCGGAGCTGCAGGAAGGCGTCTCCGAGTGCCGCTTTGAGGTTGTGTATCTCCTTGCGAAGCTGTCTTTCCCTGTCGCTCACCTGGGTGTCGCCGTCGTGGGCCGCCGGTTCGAGTGCCTCTTTGCCGGCACTGATGAATTTCCGTTTCCAGTTCCCTATCGACTGCTCTGACACACCTGCGATTTTCGCCGCATCGGAGATGGTCAGTTCTCCTTTGAGATGCATGAGGACGATGTCTATTTTTCTGGTCGCGGGCAGCGCAGGTGGTCGTGACAAGACTTCCCCCGTTCTTCGGTCAACGCGGGACACGTGAGGCTCACGCACCCCAGTCACACACATGAAAACATGTTCGATGGTGGGCTTAAAACCGCCTATCTGGAACATGAAGGTAAAGATTGCGCCATTGTTCGGCGATGTCGCCGTAAATTGTTTGGGGTGCAGAATTAGCCGGCCCGGACGGGGCCGAGAAGGCGCGCGCCGGTCCGGCGCCACGGGAGGAGGCCGATCGTTCCGGCTCGTTCGCCGACGGCCGTCGCCGCGGCGGCGCAGGAGGTGGGCCCGGACGCGGAGGCGTCTCACCGGGAGGGACGGGTCCTGCCTGGCCGGCCGCGGACGCGGGCCCCCGCGTGCGGACCGTCGGAGCCACGGCCGTCGCCGGCCGTGTCAGCATGCCTGTCCTTGTGCACATGCCGGAACTTCTCCCGGGGGTTGTGCAGTGGTGGGAATAGGGTGACCTATTTACCTGGCCAAAGGGAATCTAAGCAGCCTGCGTGTGCGGGGTGCAGCCGACTTGAGGAACATCAGAGGTTGACCGGCCGACGATTTTCTTCACATCGGACGCATCCTGAATTGCCCGGCTTCGAGCGAGGTATGCATATACCTGAGTCTTCGGGTGGCGTTTATACCCCGGGCGTCGGTCGTCGCCGCCCCGCACCAATTCCGGTCAGCCCGCGCTGCGTTCCGTCAGCCGGGCGAGCGGCAGCGTGTGCTGGGTCTGGAGGACCTTGGCGCGCAGATAGCGGACGTTGTGGGCCGTGGTGAAGACCCCGGTGGGGACGCGGTCGCGGACGTCGATGCCGAGGTCGCGCAGCTGGCCTGCCTTGTCGGGGTTGTTGGAGAGCAGGTCGAGGGCGTCGATGCCCAGGGCCCGCAGCATCTGCGCGGCCGCCGTGTAGTCGCGGTCGTCCTCGGGCAGCCCGAGGGCCGCGTTCGCGGCGTAGGTGTCGAGGCCCTGGTCCTGGAGGGCGTAGGCGTCGAGCTTGTTGTAGAGGCCGATCCCGCGGCCCTCCTGGCGCAGGTACAGCAGCACCCCGCCGCGGTCCGCTATCCGCTCGACCGCCTCGCGCAGCTGGGGGCCGCAGTCGCAGCGCGCCGAGCCGAACACGTCGCCCGTCAGGCACTCGGAATGCAGCCGGACCAGGGGTGTCGTGCCGGGGGCCGGGTCGCCGAGCACGAGGGCCACGTGCTCCTGGCCGTCGGTCAGACCGTGGAAGGTGACCAGTTCGGCGTCGGTGCTGTAGCCGTCCTGGAAGCGCAGCGGTACCCGGACACGGGCGCGCGGGGTGGCGGCGGGGAAGTCGGGCATGCGGGGTCTCCCGGGTCCGGTCGGCATCTGCTTCAGATTTGAAGCAGATCTACGCCGCAGGACACTACCCCTGCTTTAAATTTGAAGCAACCGTCCTGCGGCGCGGCTCACGAGCAGGGGCCGGAGGAGCGCCGCCGCCACGGGACGTCCTCCGCGGCGGGGCGCTCCGCGTCGCTCTCCAGCGCCTGCGCGATCCCCGAGAAGATGTCCTCCAGCTGCTCGACCTGCTGGGGGGTCAGCCGGTCGAAGAGCAGGGAGCGTACGGTCTCCACATGTCCCGGCGCCGTCCGCTCCAGCACGGCCATCCCCTCGTCCGTCAGCGTGGCGAAGCTGCTGCGTTTGTCCCACTGGCAGTCCTCGCGGCGGATCAGGCCGTCCTTCTCCAGCCGGGTCACGGCGTACGTCAGCCGGCTGCGGGTGATCTTCGACTTCTCGGCGAGGTCGGTCATGCGCAGGCTGCGCCCCGGTGCCTCGGAGAGGTTGGCCAGGATGGAGTAGTACAGGTGCGGCATGCCGGCGTCCTGCTGGAGCTGCCGGTCGATCGCGTCCTCCAGGAGGTGCGTCGCGGCGATGTACGCGCGCCAGGCGCGCTGCTCCTTGGAGGTGAGCCAGCGAGTCGTCATGGCCCCAGTGTAGGTTTGTTTCAAACTTGAACCAAGCGGTCCGTCCGAGAGTGAGCGCGTCCGATGCCGTACCCCCACGTCCTGCTGTCCGCCGCCGTCTCGCTCGACGGCTACCTCGACGACACCGGCCCCGAACGCCTGCTGCTCTCCAGCCCCGCCGACTTCGACCGCGTGGACGAGGTGCGGGCCTCGGCCGACGCGATCCTCGTCGGCGCCGGCACCCTCCGCGCCGACAACCCCCGGCTGCTGGTCAACGCGCCGCGGCGGCGGGCCGCGCGGGTCGCGGCGGGGCGGCCGGAGTATCCCCTCAAGGTCACCGTCAGCGGCTCCGGCGAACTGGACCCGGACGCGAGGTTCTGGCACACCGGCGGCGACAGGCTCCTGTACACGACCGACAAGGGCGCCGAGCGGGCCCGCGCGCTCGGCCTCGCCGCCGACGTCGTCTCGCTCGGCCCCGACCTCGACTGGCGCACGCTCCTCGCGCATCTGCACGACGAGCGCGGCGTGCGCCGCCTGATGGTGGAGGGCGGCGGCACGGTCCACACCCAGCTGCTCCAGCAGGGTCTCGCCGACGAACTCCAGCTCGTCCTCGCCCCGCTCCTCGTGGGCGACCCGCACGCGCCCCGCCTCTTCGGCCCCGGCGCCTACCAGGGCGGCCGCCTGCGCCTGACGGAGACCCGGCGGATCGAGGACGTCGTGCTCATGCGCTACGAGCCCACCGCCCCCGGGGCCGGCCCGCTGCCCACCGCCGCCGACCACCGCTGGCTGGCCCTCGCCTGTGAGCTGGCGGCCCTGTGCCCGCCCTCCCGCACGGCCTTCAGCGTGGGGGCGGTGATCGTCGCCGCCGACGGCACCGAGCTCGCCCGCGGCCACTCGCGCGAGGGCGGCGACCCCGTCGCGCACGCCGAGGAGGCGGCCCTGGCCAAGCTCGGCCCGGCCGATCCGAGGCTGGCGTCGGCCACGGTCTACAGCAGCCTGGAGCCCTGCACCCGCCGCGCCTCCCGGCCGAGGCCGTGCGCCCGGCTGATCCTCGACGCGGGTGTACGGCGGGTGGTCACGGCCTGGCGCGAGCCCGACACCTTCGTCGCCGGCGCGGACGGCAGCGGCCTGCTGGCGGCCCAGGGCGTCGAGGTGGTCGTACTGGAGGAACACGAGGAGCAGGCCAAGGCGCCCAACCGTCATCTGCCGGGCTTCTGAGCCGTGGCGCCGGCAGTCCCGCGGATGGCGTATGCTGGTCACACACCGACGCGGGGTGGAGCAGCTCGGTAGCTCGCTGGGCTCATAACCCAGAGGTCGCAGGTTCAAATCCTGTCCCCGCTACTCAAGGCCCAGGGCCGGAATCCGGAAACGGATTCCGGCCCTGGGTGTTTTCCGCCCGGAAGGCCCGTCACCGGCTGTTGTCACCCGCGGTGACCGGGCGACCGCTTTCCGCATCACGACTGACACACCGTCAGAACGGGTGGGGTTTCCGGGGCGCGGTCAACTCGCCCGTTTTTCGCCTCTCTTGGCCCCTACGTCCAGGCCAAGAAGCATTAATGATCAAGCAGAACAGCTTGGAATCGGCACCCCGGGTCTATTAACGTTCGATAACGCAGCGCGGTCGTCCCAGCCGTCACAAGAGGCGGCTCCGTGCGCACGTGCCGAATCCCGCAAGGGAACCGGGGAACCACCACCCAGGGGTGAATCGCGTGGACACCGTCGTGGAGCCACGACTGGTATACGCGCGTAGGAGACCTTCCTGCTCCGAACCCGTCAGCTAACCCGGTAGGCGAGAAGGAAGGAAAGGAGCGCGCCCACGTGGCGTCCAACCCGCCTGCCCCGGCAGCACCGTTCGTGCCGAGCACCGAGCCCTTCGGCTTCCCCGGTCCCCGTTCCGACGAGGGTCCGTGGGAGGAGTGGAACCCCACCGAGGAGTCCCTCCGCCCGGTCCGCGGCCGGCACCGCGTCGCCAAGCAGCGCGGCGGCGGACTCGCCCGCAGCTCCACGGTCCTCGGCGTCGGCGTCATAGCCGCCGTCGGCGCGGGCGGCATGGCCAGCGCCAACACCGGCAAGCCCCCGGTGTCCATCTCCATGCCCGATCTGGGCTCCGTGGGCCACATGTTCGGTGGCTCGGCCGAGACGCCCAAGGGCTCGGCCACCGCGCTCAGCACCGTCGGAGTCAGCACCGAGGACACCGAGCAGGGCGCCCAGGACGCCGGTCAGGCACTGCGCGACCGCATCATGGCGCAGGCCGAGAGCCAGCAGGTCCAGGTCGAGAGCAAGGCCCAGTCCGTCACCGAGGCGGCCCTCGCCAAGCAGGTCGACGACGCCGCCGCGAAGGCGGAGAAGGAGGCGGCCGCCAAGGCCGCCGCCGCCAAGGAGAAGGCCGAGGCGGAGGCCAAGAAGGCGGCCGAGGCCGCGCGCCTGGCCGAACTGGCCAAGCAGTACACGCTCCCGGTCGTGTCCTACACGATCACCGGCACCTTCGGGCAGGCCGGCTCCATGTGGTCCTCCGGCTACCACACGGGCCTGGACTTCGCCGCCCCCACGGGCACGCCCATCAAGGCCGTCCACAGCGGCACCGTCACCGAGGCCGGCTGGGCCGGGTCCTACGGCTACCGCACGATCGTGACCCTGGACGACGGCACGGAGCTGTGGTTCTGCCACCAGTCGTCGATCAGTGTGAGCGTGGGCCAGAAGGTCAGCACCGGCGAGGTCATCGGCCGCGTCGGCGCCACCGGCAACGTGACCGGGCCGCACCTGCACCTCGAGGTCCACCCGAACGGCCAGGCCGAGGCCATCGACCCGATGACGTGGCTGCGCGGCAAGGGCCTCACCCCCTGATCCAGGCCGGGACCCCGGTGGTCCCGGCGTCTCCCCCGACGCCAGGACCACGGCGCGGGTGCGCGCGTCCGCCGTGCCCCCGCCGCCGGTTTACGTGATCTTTGCGGCGCCGGTGGAATGGGCTGCCCCGGCGCGGTCGTTGACGTGGAGCATGACTTCCCCTTCTCCGCGCAGGCTCGGCTCCTCCGGCCTCGACGTCTTCCCGCTCTGCCTCGGCGGCAACGTCTTCGGCTGGACCGCCGACGAGGCCGAGTCCTTCGCCGTCCTCGACGCCTACGCGGCCGCGGGCGGCAACTTCCTCGACACCGCCGACTCCTATTCGGCGTGGGCCGACGGCAACCGGGGCGGCGAGTCCGAGACGATCATCGGCAGGTGGGTCAGGGCGCGCGGCAACCGTGACGACATGGTCATCGCGACCAAGGTCAGCCAGCACCCCGAGTTCCCGGGCCTGACGGCCGCCACCGTCAAGGCCGCCGCGGACGCCTCCCTGCGCCGCCTGGGCACCGGTCACATCGACCTCTACTACACGCACTTCGACAAGCCCGAGGTGCCGGTCGAGGAGATCGTCGGCGCCCTCGACGACCTGGTGCGGGCCGGCAAGGTGCGGCACATCGCCGCCTCCAACATCTCACCCGGCCGGCTGCGCGCGTCCCTCGACTTCTCCGACCGCGAGGGCCTGGCCAAGTACGTGGCGCTGCAGCCCCACTACAACCTCGTCTCGCGCGACACCTACGAGGGCGAACTCCAGGAGGTGGCCGCGCGCCACGGCCTCGCGGCCGTGCCGTACTACGCCCTGGCGGCCGGCTTCCTCACCGGCAAGTACCGGCCCGGCAGCACCGTCGACAGCGCGCGGGCGGGCCGGGTGGCGCAGTACCTGGACGGCGAGCGGGGCCGGCGGGTGCTGACCGCGCTCGACGAGATCGCCCAGGCCCACGACGCCGCGGTGCCCACGGTCGCCCTGGCCTGGCTCGCCGCCCGGCCGACGGTCGTCGCGCCGATCGCGTCCGCCCGCACGGTGGAGCAGCTGCCGGCCCTGCTGGCGGTGGGGGAGCTGACCCTCACGGACGCCGAACTCGCGCGGCTGACACAGGCGTCGGCCTGATCACACGGCCGGGCATGCCCTGGTCCCCTGAGTCAGGAGACTAGGACTGGTACGGGTTGTACGCGGGATTCGGGATCGCCGGATACCCGTACACCCCGTACACCGGCCAGGGCGGCGCGACCACGGGCACCACGGGTGCCGTCGCGCGCGCCGCGTGGTCCAGCGCCGGGCGGGCCACCTCGCGGCGGCGCCACAGCTCGTACAGCAGCTCCCGCTCCCTGACGACGAAGTCCGCGCCGGCACGGCCGCGGCGTCCCCGGTGCCGCAGGAAGGCCAGGGAGGTCGCGTACGCCTCGTACTGGGTGACCTGCTGCGCGGCCGGCCGGCCGCCGTAGTGGGCGGCGTAGTCGCGGGCCAGCCGGCGGGCCCGCATCGAGCCGAGCGCGTAGGGCTCGGCGGGGGAGAGCCAGCCGGCGACGGCGTAGGCGGGCAGTTCCTCGCGCACGGTGCGCAGTTCGCGCTGGCGTGTCCAGATCACCAGCCAGGTCAGCAGGCCGAACGCCGGGACCATGAAGGCGGCGTAGACGGCGAAGAACCCGTACTCGCCGAAGGCCGACGAGCCGTTCCAGATCGCGTGCATGCCCATCGCGAGCAGCAGGCCGGAGAGCGGGACGAGGATCCGCCGCAGCTGCCGGTGCTCCGGGGAGACCGCGGCGAGGCCGAAGCCGATGCCGGTCAGCACGGTGAAGAGGGGGTGCGCGAACGGCGACATGATGATGCGCACGAAGAAGGTCGCGGCTGTGACGGAGGCGATGCCGCGCTCGCCGGTGAGCTGGTCGGTGCCGAAGGCGGTGCCCAGATAGAGGATGTTCTCGGTGAACGCGAAGCCGGTGGCGGTGACACCGGCTATGACGACGCCGTCCACGACCCCGGTGAAGTCCCGTCTGCGGAACAGGAAGACCAGCAGGACGGCCGCCGCCTTCGCCGACTCCTCGACGATGGGCGCTATCACGGTCGCGCCGAGGGTGTCGGCGCTGGACGGATCGGCCGTCGCCGTCGCTATCCACTTCGTGGCGAAGCTGTTGGCGACGATGGCTATCAGCGCCGCCGCGCAGGCCCCCCAGGCGAAGGCGAACACCAGGTTGCGCCAGGGGCCGGGGGCGACGCGGTCGAGCCAGCGGAAGGCGGCCACGAGCAGGGGCACGGGCAGCACGGCCAGTCCCAGCCCCACCAGGAACCCTTCGGTGCCGGTCTGCTTGCGCACCAGGGCCAGGATGACGAGCCCGGAGAGTGCGAGAAGAGCACTGAGTGCGCCGTACCGCACCCTCCCCCAAGCCCTCGACTGCGCTCGGCCCCGGGGGGACCCCCACCGCCGCCACCAGGGCACATGCTTGAGCGCACCACCGGCCGAGGCGCCGGCCGGGCCGCCGGGCTGCGGCGGATGCGTCGGGTACGGGGGACTGCTGGCCACGGCATTGACCCTAACGAGGCAGGGCGCCGCCCGCGACGGTACGTCGGATGGCCCGCGCGGCCGAAGGGGTTCAGGCGCCGGTGGAGGGCTGGTTGCGGTGCTGTACGCGACGGAAGAGCAGGTCGTTCACGACATGACCCTTCTCCAGACCCTGGCCCTCGAAACGGGTCAGCGGCCGGAAGTCGGGACGCGGCGCGAAACCGCCGTCCGCCTGTGTGTTCTCGAACGCCGGGTGCGCGCCCAGCACCTCGAGCATCTTTTCGGCGTACGGCTCCCAGTCGGTCGCGCAGTGCACGATGCCGCCGGGTCTGACGCGGGCCGCCACGAGGTCGAGGAATTCCGGCTGGATCAGCCGCCGCTTGTGGTGCCGCTTCTTGGGCCAGGGGTCGGGGAAGTACACGCGCAGCCCGTCCAGCGAGTCCGGGCGCAGCATCTCGCGCAGCAGGATGATGGCGTCCCCGTTGCCCACCCGGATGTTGGACAGTCCCTTCTGCTCGGCGAGGTTGAGCAGATTGCCCTGGCCCGGAGTGTGCACGTCCACGGCGAGGATGTTCGTGGCCGGGTCCGCGGCGGCCATCCGCGCGGTCGCCTCGCCCATCCCGAAACCGATCTCCAGCACGACGCGGCCGGTGTTGCCGAACAGCCCGGCGAGATCGATCGTCTCCCGCCCGTCGATGTCCAGCCCCCACCGGGCCCACAGCCGCTGCAGCGCGTCCGCCTGCCCGGCCGTCACCCGGCTGCGCCGCGGCTGGAAACTCCGGATCCGCCGCTCGAAGTGCGACCCCGCGGGATCGGCCTTCGGCCCGTCGGGAAACCGCGGCTCTCCCTTGGCCCTGGTGTGCCTGACGGAGACACCGGGTGCGTGGGCGGAGAACTCGCCCGGCTCGCCGTGGGCGGGGTCGGCGGGTCGGGGGACGTCGGAGGCATTGAGCGAGTCAGACACAGTGGGGTCGATTTTACGGGGGTGGCGGGGGTGGGCGGCGGCGACGGTGCTGTGGCGCGGGGCACGCCTCACACCGCCTCCAGCTTCACCAGCGCCCTCCTCGCCACCTCCCGCCCGATCGGCAGCGAAGCGGTCGCCGCGGGCGAGGGGGCGTTCAGCACGTGGACCGTCCGGGGGCCCTCCTTGATCAGGAAGTCGTCCACCAGCGAGCCGTCCCGCAGCACGGCCTGCGCCCGCACCCCCGCGTGCGTGGGCACCAGATCGTCTTCGCCCACCGCCGGCAGCAGCCTCCGCACCGCCGTCGTGAACGCACGCTTCGACACCGACCGCCGCATCTCTCCCGCGCCGTAACGCCAGTGCCGCCGGGCCATCCGCCAGGCCCCGGGCCACGCCAGCGTCCCGGCCACCTCCCGTGGCCGCACGACACCCCAGCCGTATCCCTCGCGCGCCAGCGCGGGCACCGCGTTGGGGCCGATGTGCACGCCGCCGTCGATCCCGCGCGTGAGATGCACGCCGAGGAACGGGAACGCCGGGTCCGGCACCGGGTACACCAGACCCCGCACCAGGCCGGGCCGGGCCAGTTCGTAGTACTCCCCGCGGAAGGGGACGATCCGCATCTGCGGGTCGTCACCGGTCAGCCGCGCCACCTCGTCGCAGTACAGCCCGGCACAGTTGACCAGCACGCGCGCCCGCACGACGTCGCCGGCCCGGGTGCGGACCGCGACCCCGAGCTCCGGCCGCCGGTCGATCCGCTCGACCCGCGCGCCGTAGCGGATCTCCGCCCCCGACGCCTCGGCGAGCTGGCGGGCCACGCCCACGAAGTCGCACACGCCCGTCGTCCCGACGTGGATCGCCGCCAGGCCCCGCACCTCCGGCTCGTACTCCTCGATCTGGGTCGTGCCCAGCTCCCGCACCGGTATGCCGTTCTCCCGGCCGCGCTGCACCAGCGCGTGCAGCCGGGGCAGCTCCTCCCGCTCGGTGGCGACGATGAGCTTGCCGGTGACGGCGTGCGCGATGCCGTACTCGGCGCAGAACTTCACCATCTCGGCGGCCCCGCGCACCGCGTACCGCGCCTTGAGCGAGCCGGGGCGGTAGTAGATGCCGCTGTGGATGACGCCGCTGTTGCGCCCCGTCTGGTGCCGGGCGGGCCCCGGCTCCTTCTCCAGCACGGTCACCCGGGTCCCCGGCGCGGCGCGCGTGATCGCGAACGCCGTCGACAGCCCGACGATCCCGCCACCGATCACCAGCACGTCGCAGTCGTAAGCGATCTCCGGCCGCACCTGCACCACCTCCGCATTCGATAGTGCACTGCGCCACTGACAGCCGCTTCAAACGCGGGGACGCGGAGGTCGGCCGGCCTCACGCCGGCGCCATCAGCAGGGGCCTGGCCCGCTCCCTGAGCTCCACCACCCGCGGCTCGTCGCCGTAGGGCTCCAGCCGGTGCAGAAGATCCTTCACGTACTCGGTGGTGCGCGCCGAGGAGATGCGCCCCGCGACCTCCACCGCCCGCACGCCCTGCTCGCACGCGGCATCGAGGTTGCCGGACTCCAGCTCCGCGACCGCGGAGACGACCAGCCGCAGGCCGTGCGACCGTACGAACTCCTCCGTCGGCTTCGACAGCGCCTGCTCCGTGAAGCGGCGGACCTGGCGCGGGGCCTTCAGGTCGCGGTAGCACTCGGCCGCGTCCGCGGCGAACCGGTCGTAGGAGTAGAAGCCGAGCCAGCTCGGGTCGTTGTCGCCGTCACGGGAGCGCTCCAGCCAGCCTTCCGCGGCCTTCAGCGCGGCACCCGCCGCCTGGGCGTCGTTGGCGCGTGCGTGCGCGCGCGCCTCCACCAGGCGGAAGAAGCTCATGGTGCGGGCGGTCGCGAGGCCGCGGTTGCGCTCCAGGGCGGCCTGCGCGAGGTCGACGCCCTCGTCGCCGAAGCCGCGGTACGTCGCCTGCAGCGACATCGACGCCAGCACGTACCCCCCTAGGGGCACGTCGGCCGCCGCGCGCGCCAGGCGCAGCGCCTGGATGTAGTACCGCTGCGCGGCCTCCTGCTGGCCGGTGTCGAAGGCCATCCACCCGGCGAGGCGCGTGAGTTCCGCGGAGGCGCCGAACAGCGCCCGCCCCACTTCGTCCGAGTACGAGCCGAGCAGCAGCGGTGCCGCCTCCACCCGTAAACATTCGGGCACCATCGACGAACGCCAGTCGCCTCCTCCGTACTTGGAGTCCCAGCGCCTGGCGTCCTCTGCGGCCTCCCGCAACTTCTGCACATCGCTGTGGCCGACTTTGAGCGGTGCGCTCGAGCCCTCGGACGGGTTCGCCTCGCGCGCCACCGAACTGTCGGCCGGTGTTATCAGCCAGCGTGAGGCCGGCGTTGCGTATGCGCTTACTGCGAACGATCCGGCCAGCGACTGCCAGATGCCACCGGAGCCGGCCCGGCGCCCGGCGAGGTCGAGACGGTACAGATCCGTCGCCGACCGCACCGCCATTCCGACATCCCTGGGGAAGGCGAGCCCGACTTCGGGTGCGGGATCCGCGTCCGCCAGGCCGATCTCGTGGAGCGGCACGGGGCGGCCGAGCTTCTGGCCGATCGCGGCGGCGATGAGGTGCGGCGCGGCGCCCTGCGGCACCATGCCCTTCGAAACCCAGCGCGCCACCGAGGTCTTGTCGTAGCGAAGTGTCAACCCGCGTTGGGCGCCAAGGTCGTTGACGCGTCGCGCGAGGCCTGCGTTGCTGATTCCCGCGAGGGCGAGAACGGCGCCGAGTTTCTCGTTCGGCCCGCGTTGCTCCCTGGACATGCGCCACCCCTCGACACAGACGGCTGCCGCGCTGGCATAACCACGCGGCATTCGTAAACCCAGCGTAGTTCGCCGCATCCCAAGCGTTAAGGGGCATAACTCCGGATGGCGGGATTGTGGTCCGCACGGAAGTACGGCCGTGATACGCGCAGTTGCGCCGTGCTCCCGCTGTGTGGCCGTGCGCCCGTGCGTGCGCTCTTCTCCGGCCAACCGGGGAGCGCTTCCATGATGGTGCGTGGGTCGGCCCGCTGTACTGGATCCAGTGGGCTGGGGGACACCGCCGCCACCATCCCCGCGGGCGGCGGACGGGCCCGGGGGGCGAACTCCGTCTCCCGGGCTGCGCGCGGCCGATGCGCTGCGCAGAGCGTGTACGGAGCGTGTCGACTCCTGCGCTCTCATCCGGTATTTGGCCGAAAATCGACCCCGTGTTCTCCGCGCGAATACCCCTCTCACCATGGAACTTGAGGGCGCGAACGGCGTTCTCGGGGAGCATTGCGGGGGCGCATTCGCGTCGCAGCAACCCTCTCCCGTACGGACGTTCGCCCTTTCGCAAGGGTGAGTGCCCCGGCGCATTAGACGCAGCACAAGCCGCTCCAGGGCCCCTCCAGCGTGCGCCCTTCATGGCAGCATGGGGAACCAGTTCGTACGGTGCACTGGTTGTCCACACCTTGTGGAGGCGTCGATGCGGTGGTTGGTGGGGTGGAGCAGCACCGCAGCGGGGGCTTTGGATCTCGGCTCCGCAGGGGTCACCGGAGAGGGCGGCGAGACCGTGCACCCGGTGGGCTCCCAGCTCCTGTGGGGCGACCCCGATCCGCTCTGGGCGGTCGGCGACTGGCGCCCCGACGAGGTGCGGGTGGTGAGGGCCGACCCCCAGACCCGGATCGCGGTGCTGGGCACGTGCGCGGCCTCCGACGAACAGCTGCGCGTCGGGCTGTTCGCCGCGCGCGGCGGCGCGCTCCGGCATCTGACGGCGTGGCCGGGCAGCTACACCGCGATCGTCCAGGTCGGCCGCAGGGTCACCGTCTGCGGCGACCTCGCGGGCGCGCGCCCCGTCTTCTACACGCCCTGGGCGGGCGGTACGGCCTACGCCACGGCCGCCCTTCCGCTCGCCGACCTCATCGAGGCCAACCTCGACTTCGGTCACCTCGCCGCGTTGCTCGCCGCTCCCGACGTGCCGGCCGCGCTGCACGACTCCACGCCCTACGACGGTGTGCGGCGCATTCCGCCCGGACACGCGCTGATCCTGCGCGCCGGAGCGCGCGAGATCGCCGGCTACGAGCCGGTCGCCTCCCTCGCGGTGGCGGCGCCCTCGGCGGACCCCGACAGCGCGGTCGACGCGGTGCGGGACGCGCTCGTCGACGCGGTACGCGCGCGTCTGTCGGCGCCCCGGCACGTGCCCGGGACCGACATGGACCCCGGCCCGGTGCCCGGCATGGGCCCGGCGGAGCGGCGGGCCGCGCGCGGGATGCCCGTCGCGGGCATCGGCGCGGACCTCTCCGGCGGCCCGGCCTCCGGCACCCTGGCGCTGCTCGCCGCGGGCCTGCCCGGGATGCCGGGCACGGTCCTGGGCCACGGCACGGGCGCGGGGGAGCGCCTGCTGGCGGTCACCTTCAACGACCTCGCGGTCGGCGGCCGGGAGGCCGAACTGGAACGGGCGGGAAACCTGGCCGCCAACCCGCGCCTGCACCACGTGGTGGTGACCGGCGGCGAGGAGGCGCTGCCCTACGCCGAGCTGGAGGGCCCGCTGACCGACGAGCCGGGCCCGTGCCTGGTGACGGCGGCGCGGCACCGGGCACGGCTGGCCTCGGGCAGTGCCGACCACTTCACGGGCTACGGCGCGCGCCAGGTCCTGGACGCGCACCCGGCCCGCCTGGCCGACCTCCTGATGGACCGCAAGCGCCGCCACCTCGTACGCCCCGTGGCGGCCCTCGCCAAGGCGGACGGCTCGGTGATGGTCCCCGCGCGCGTGTACAGCGCGGCCCGCCGGCTCGCCCGCACCCCCTACCGTGCCGGTCTCGAGGTCCTGGCCGACCGTCTGCTGCAGCGCCGTTTCGACGAGCCCGGAGGCGCCGTCGGGGCCTCCCTGGCGGCCCTCACCTGGGCCAGACCGGGCCCCGCGGCCCGCTGGCTGACCGGCGAGGCCCTCGCTGAAGTATCGGTTCGCCTGCAGGCGTCGACGGGCCGTTCGGGTGTGGGCCCGGGCCAGCGTCCCGGCGACTACCGCGCGCGCGCGGCCCTGGCCCGCCACGCGGCGGACCTGCGCGTCCTGGAGCAGGCGGCCGAGATCCGCTCCCAGCGCCTGCACGCGCCGTTCCTGGACAACCAGGTCGTCCGCGCCTGCCGGACCCTCCCCGAGGCGCTGCGCGTCAAGCCGGGCGCCCGGGCCGCCATCCTGAGCACGGTCCTGGAGGGCGCCGGCGTCAGCGACCTCCCGCCCGGCTGGGGCGTCCCCTCCCACGCCTCGGCGGCGGTGGCGGCCCGCACCGGCCTGCGCGTCGCCGCCGACTCCCTGATGTCCCTCTTCGGCACCCCCCTGCTCGCCGAGGCGGGCCTGGTCGAGGCCCGCACGGTCCGCAAGGCCCTCCGCGCGGCGGCGGCCGGCGAACCGCTCCCGCTGGACGGGCTCGCCGACCTCGTCTCCCTGGAGCTCTGGCTGCGCCGCCTCCTGGCCCGCCGGGGCACCTGCTGGACGGGCACCCCCGCCCGCCAGCGGGCGGTACCGGCGGGAATCCATCCGCAGCGGGGGGCGCTGGCCTCCGGCGAGGGCGCCGGGGTCGCCTAGAAGGCTCATGAAGATCTTGGTGAGCTTTCTGGGCGGGTCTGCCGGGCGTCGCGAGCCGGTGAAACTTCCCGGCCACAGCACGGGGGCGTGTTGCGCACGCGGCGTTGTGAGCCCGCAGGGCGGGCCAGGCGCCGCCGGGCAGGCGGGAGGTCCGCGACGGGTCCCGGTCCGGCCGGCGGGTGAGGACGGCGCCGCCGGGACGAAAAGCCGTGCCGCGCACAGGCGCCCCGGCGACAATGACCCGGTGCGGTACAGAATCCTGGGCGTCACCCAGGCCGAGGACGACCACGGCACCCCCCTACCCGTCCCCGGCCCCCGCCTCCGCACCCTCCTCACCGCCCTGGCCCTGCGCCCCGGCCGGGTCACCACCCCCGACACCCTCATCGACGAGGTCTGGTCGAACGCCCCGCCCCACGACGCGCCCGCCGCCCTCCAGGCCCTGATCGCCCGCCTGCGCCGCGCCCTGGGCAAGGACACGATCACCTCGGCCCCCGGCGGCTACCGCCTGGAGGCGGCCGAGGACGAGGTGGACCTGTTCGTCTTCGAGCGGCTCGTACGCCGGGGCACCGCAGCCCTGGACCAGGACGACCCGCAGACCGCCGCCCCCATCCTGGCCGAGGCCCTCGCCCTCTACCGCGGCCCCGTCCTCGCCGACCTCCCCGACCGCACCGCCGCCGCCCGCCCGGAGGCCCTGCACCTGGAGGCGTCCCGCGCCCGCATCGACGCGGACCTGCGCCTCGGCCGCGCCCACGCCGCCGTACCGCATCTGAGGGAACTGACCACGGCGCACCCCTACGACGAGCCGCTGCACGCCCTCCTCATCCGCGCCCTGCGCGACACCGGCCGCACGGCGGACGCCCTCGCCGCGTACGAGACCGCCCGCCGCGCCCTCGCCGACGGCCTCGGCACCGACCCGGGACCGGGACTGCGCGCGCTGCACGCGGAACTGCTCGCCCCGCCGCCCCGCGCATCCGGGCACGAACACCCCCGGCCGTCCCCTCCCGGGCCGGCACCGGACCCGGGCCGCGACGGCAACCTGCGTCCGCGGCTCACCTCCTTCGTGGGACGGGAACCCGAACTCGACGCCATCCGTTCCGCATTGCACAGGGCGAGACTCGTCACCCTCACCGGTCCCGGCGGCTCCGGAAAGACCCGCCTCGCCGAGGAGGCCGCCGCCGGGCTTCCGCAGGCGTGGCTGGTCGAGCTGGCCCCGCTCGACCGGCCGGAAGCGGTGCCCGGAGCGGTGGTCAGCGCGCTCGGCCTGCGCGAGACCGTGCTGATGACCACCGAGCTGACGGTGCCCCAGGACGACCCCGTCGCCCTGCTCGTCGAGTACTGCGCCCCGCGCAGCCAGCTCCTGATCCTTGACAACTGCGAACATGTCGTCGAAGCGGCGGCCACCCTCGCCGAGACCCTGCTCACCCGCTGCCCGGGACTCACCGTCCTCGCCACCAGCCGTGAACCCCTGGGCGTCCCCGGCGAGTCGGTGCGCCCGGTCGAACCCCTCGTCCCCGACCAGGCGCTGCGCCTCTTCGAGGAGCGCGCCTCCGCCGTCCGCCCGGACGCGGAGGCCGTGCTGCGCGACCGGGCGGCGGTGCGGGAGATCTGCCGCCGCCTGGACGGCCTGCCGCTCGCCATCGAGCTGGCGGCCGCCCGGCTGCGGCTGCTCACGCCCCGCCAGATCGCCGACCGGCTCGACGACCGCTTCCGCCTGCTCACCTCCGGCAGCCGTACGGTCCTGCCCCGCCAGCAGACCCTGCGCGCGGTCGTCGACTGGTCCTGGGACCTGCTCGACGAGCGGGAGCGCACGGTGCTGCGCGAGGTCTCCGTCTTCGCCGGCGGCTGGGACCTCGCGGCGGCGGAGGCCGTGTGCACCGGCCCGGCGGCCGATCTCGTCGGGGCACTCGTCGACAAGTCCCTGATCGTGGCGGCCCCGTACGGCAGTGGCGCACCGTACGGCCAGGACGGCTCGCCCGGCATGCGGTACCGCATGCTGGAGACCATCCACGAGTACGCCGCGGAGCGCGCCGCCGAGGCCCCCGGGCCGCGCGCCGAGGCCGAGCGGCGCCACCGCGCCTGGGTGCGCGCGCTGGTGGAGAAGGCCGAGCCGCTGCTGCGCTCCGCCGACCAGCTCCCCTGGATCTCCCGCCTGGAGACCGAGCTGGACAACATCCGCGCGGCCTTCCACCGCGCGCTCAGCTGCGCCGACGAGGAAGAGGCGGGCGCCCTCGCGCTGAACATGGGCTGGTTCTGCTGGCTGCGCAACCACCGCCCGGAGGCCATCGACTGGCTGGACCGCACTCTGCGCCTGGGCGCGGCCCTGGACGCGCGTTCCGCAGCCTCGGACGCGCATCCCGCGGCCCGGGGCTCCCGGCCCGCCGCTCCGTCCCGCGCCGCCGGCCCGGCGCCCGGCCCCGGCGGACCCGCCGCCCCGGTCCTCCCGGTCGACCCCGTGGACGCCTTCCTCGCCGCCCCGGACGGTGAGCGGGGCCACCCGCGGCACCGGCTCCGGATGAACCTCCGGATGCTGCACGTGTTCCTGAGGTCGGACTCCGAGCGGATGGACCACGGCGCCCTGGACGACCGGACGCGCGCGTACATCGTCCGGCTGAGGGACCACTTCGCGCGCGGCGGCCCGGACGCCGCCCGGCTGCCGGGCATCGCCTGGCCGCTGGCCACCTTCGTGCTGAACTCGGCGGACGCCCGTGCCGCCCTGGACGAGACCGTCGCCAACTGCCGTGTGCACGGCGACGACTGGGCGATCGGCGTCTCCCTGATGTTCCGCACGCACATGGCGGTGGACTCGCGGGGCGGCCTCAAGGGCGTCGACGAGGACCTCGCGGAGCTCAGGGTGCTGAGCCGCCGCGTCGGCGACCGCTGGATGCGGGCCCAGGTGTGCAGCGCGGCCGGCGAGGCGGCGATGGCCCGCAGCAGACTGGACGAGGCCAAGGGCGAGTACGACGAGGCCCTGCGGCTCGCCTACGAGGTGGGGGCGTACGCCGAGACGCCGTTCCTGATGGCCCGGCTCGCCGAGATCGGCTACCGCGCGGGCGACCGTGCGAGCGCCGAACGGGGCCTCGACGAGGCGACGGTGGCCGCCGACCGGTACGGGGTGCCGGACACCCGGGCGTTCCTCCTGCTCATGCGGGCCCAGCTCGCGCTGGACGAGAAGGGCACCGCCCGCGCGCGGGAGATGGTCGACGCGGCGCGCGTGGAGTGCGCACGCGGCACACCCCCGCCGCAGTTCATGGTGATGCTGAGCGCGGTCGACACCATGGTGACGGTCGCCGAGATCGGCCCGGAGCGGGGTCTCCCGAAGCTGGCGGGGACCCTTCGCGTGGCGGTGGACCAACAGCTGGCCGACGTCGTCACGGCGACCCTCGTGGACCACGCGGCGGTCCTGCTGACCGGGCTCGGGGAACATCCGCGCGCGGTCCGCCTGCTCGCCGCGGCGGAGACCTGGCGCGACGGCGCACCGCGCCCCATGCCGGAGCGCGCCGAGGCCGAACGCGCCGAGAGAGCCGCCCGCGCCGCGCTCGGCGCCGGGGCCTACGACGCGGAGCTCGCCCGGGGCGCGTCCCTGGCCCCGGACGGGGTCCTCGCCGAACTGGACGAGGCCGTGCGCGTCCACCGGTGAGCGGCTACGAGCAGGTGAACCTCGACTCGGCCCAGTCCGCCAGCGTCAGGGAGTCGAAGCCGCTGCGCGGCGAGACGACCAGCCGCACGGTCCTGTGCCCGGCGAGGTTCACATGGACCGGAACCCCCGCGCCGCCGCCCTGGAGCATCCCGGAACGCCACAGCCGGACGCCGTCGGCGTAGACGGAGAAGGAGACCTTGCCGAGGCCCAGGGTCATGTCGTCGACGCCCACCACGGCGTCGTAGGCCGAGCAGCTGCGGTTGAGGTCGACGGTGACGGAGGACTCGCCGTGCACGGTCACACCGCGCGCGTACCGCTTGCCGCCGATCGACATGCCGTGGCGCTGCCACACCCAGCTGCTCTCGCCGAGGCGCATCTCCGGCTTCGTGCCGTCGCCGGTGAGGCCGTAGGCCAGCGTGTTCCACTCGTAGACCACCGGGGGCGGCGGGGGAGTCGGCGTCGGCGTGAGGGTGGGGGTGGGAGTGGGTTTCGGGGTCGGCTTCGGCTTCGGTGTCTGCCGGGGCGTGGGCGCCGGCTTCGGGGTGTGCGTGGGCCGGGGGGAGGGCGTCGGGGTCGGCGCCGGCTCGGCGGCCTTCACCGGCACGACCGGCGGTGTCGGCGCGGGCGTCCGCTTCGGCGGCGCCGGTGTCGGCGACTGCGGCCGGACGGACGGCGTGGTGGCGGGCGGCTTGGCGTCCTGCTTCCTGGCCGGGGCGTCGCCGCCGGAGAGCGCGAGGGCCAGGGCCACGCCCGCCGCGGCGACCACGGCAGCGGCGGCGAGACCGGCCTTCGCGGGCGCTCCCAGCCCCTCGGCGGCCACCGCGCCACCGGCGCCCGCGCCGCCGGACGAGCTCCCGCCCGCCGCCGCGGCCGCACCCGCCACGCCCGCGGCGCCGGCCCCGGTGCCGCCGGCGATGAGCGCGGCCGCCTTGGCGTACCCGGCGGCGCCGAACCAGCCGATGACCGCGACCGGCACGACACCGGGGATGCCGCTCGCGACTTCCTTGATCTGCCCCGCGGCCAGGCGGCACTTGGCGCACTCCTCCAGGTGCTTGCGCAGCCCCCGCTCGGCACGGGTGCGCAGTCCGCCGCGGGCGTAGGCGCCGAGCCGGTCGGCGTAGCGGGCGCACTCCTCGTCGTCGGCGAGCGAGGCGCTGACGTGGGCCTGGAGGTAGGCCTGCTTCAGGCCCTCGCGGGCCCGGCTGGCGAGCACGCGCGTGCCGTTGGCGTCCAGTCCGAAGAGCGTGGCGACGTCGCTCGGCGACTCGTCCTCGACCTCGGTGTGCCACAGCACGGCCTGCCAGCGCTCGGGCAGCGACCGGAAGGCCTGCATGGCCATGGACTGCTCGGCCACCTGCATCGCCCGCACGTCGGCGCCGAGGTCGAGCGTGTCGTCGTCGGAGACCTCGGAGGAGCGGGCGGCCTGCGTGGCGAAGACCGCGAAGTCGTCGACCAGGTGCTCCCGCCTGGCGGACTTCGTCCAGCTCGCGGCCACGCGCCGGACGCTGGTGAGCAGATACGCGCGGACGGCGTGCTCGGGGCCGTGGCCGCCGCGTACGGCCTGGAGCATGCGGGCGAAGACCTCGGCGGTCAGGTCGTCCGCGGTGTGGGCGTCGCGGCAGCAGGTGCGGGCGTAGCGGCGCACGGCGCCCGCGTGGCGGCGGTAGAGCTCCTCGTACGCCGTGTCGTCGCCGGCGCGCATCCGCACGATGAGGTCGGCGTCGGACGGCGGGACGTCCCTCGGCGGCGGCAGCACGCTGTCCTCGTGCAGCTCGCGCTGTGCCGGGACGGTGCCCTCCGCGGGGTCCACGGACTCGACGGGCCCGGCGGGTTCGCCGCCCTGCAGGGGAATGACGCCCTCCGCGGGGACACCGCCCTGCGGCAGGCCCGCCCGTCCGCCCTGACTCGGTACCTGCGGCGGACCGCCGGCCGCCTCGTCGCCGTCACCCGGCGACTCGTCCCGCCCGTCGAAGCTCATCGCGGAACGCCCCTGCCGCCGCCTGACCCACTCGTCCCGAACACCGGGTCAGAGTGCCATATTGGCTTTTGTTCAGGACCCCGCAGGGCGGACCATCCACCCGTCCGTGGGCACTTGTCGTGCCTTAGTACTGGGCGTCCCCCATTCGGGGAAGGCTCAATCGACGTGCGCCCGGCGGTAGTTGAGCGGCACGCCGGATGAGCGGCACGCCGGAGATGTCCGGCGGGTTCCCGGCATCGCACCGGCATCGGATCATTCCCGGCGCACGCCCCACGCGCGGGCTGCGCAGCGCCCGCGCTCTCCACGACCGTGGCCGCGGATCAGGCGGGCCGCGACCGCAGCCCTTCGAGCAGGATGTCCAGCAGCCGCGAGGAGGCGGCCGCCTGCTGTGCCGGGTCCGGCAGCGAGGGTGCCGCCGTGGCGATGACCAGCAGGACGTCCGACACCGACACGTCGGCCCGCAGCTCACCGGCCGCGCGCGCCCGCTCCACGAGCATGCCGACGACCTCGAGCAGCGCCGCGGCGCCCGTGTCCTCCTCGTCCGCCGCCTTCGGGGCCTCCCCGGAGACCAGCCGCAGCTCGCCGGAGCCCGGCTGGATCCGCTGCTGCGGGACCCGGGCCTCGTCGAACACCGTGCCGTCGGGGCGTCCGTCGCCGTCGTCGGTGACCGAGACCCGCAGCACCTGCGGCGGCAGCAGCCGCCCGGCGCCCGAGGCCACCGAGGTCCGCAGGAAGCGCGAGAGCGCCGACCACGGCTCGTCCTCCTGGCCGAGCGCCGCCCGGGCCTGCTCGGTCAGCCGGGAGGTCTCCTCCTCGGCTATCCGCCGCACCAGGACGTCCTTGCTCGGGAACCGCCGGTAGACGGTGCCCACGCCCACCCGTGCCCGGCGCGCCACGTCCTCCATCGGCGCGCCGTAGCCGAGTTCGCCGAAGACCTCCCGCGCCGCGCGCAGGACGTGCTCCAGATTGCGCTGTGCGTCCACGCGCAGCGGCGTCGTACGCGACCCGTCGCGTCCGTTGCCCGCCGCCGCGCTCACCATGCCGCCCGTTGTCAGTGCTGACGCGGACGACCAATGAGAGTCCTGAACATGCATAAGTGTTCCCCCGGTAATGACGTCTCCCCCCGGAGACTCTCCCCGCCATCGGTTGCCGGAGCGCGGGAACATGCCCGGTCCACCGGTCCGCCCCTCGCGGACCAGGTGAGCGATGAGCGCATCCCCCTACACCCCGTCGTCACACGAACATAGTTGAGCGGGGGTCAATTCAGAAGGGGCAGGTTCCGCACGGAGCGCCCCCCGATCGGACCACGGGCCGCTTACGTCCCGATTACGCCCCCCAAGGTCACCCGGGGCACACCGGCTGACCTGCGATTCTTCCGGACACTCGGGCAATTCGGCCAACTCTGGGCGTCCTGGGCCGGCGGTCACACAAATTGTCGGGGCTGTGGACAAACTCAAGCGCTCGGTGCGTCATGGGATGGTGAAGGAACGTGCGCGCATTCTCGTTGTCGGCGGCGGCTACGTCGGGATGTACACGGCCCTGCGCCTCCAGCGGAGGCTGAAACAGGAACTCGGGCGGGGCGAGGTCGACATCACCGTCGTCACTCCGGACCCGTACATGACCTATCAGCCGTTCCTTCCCGAAGCCGCGGCCGGTGCCATCTCCCCGCGCCACGTCGTCGTACCGCTGCGCCGCGTCCTCGACCGGTGCCATGTCGTGGTCGGCGAGGTGCAGTCGATCGACCACGCCGGACGCACCGCCGCCCTCACCACGCTCGCCACCGAGGAGGAGGCGGCGGGCGCCGAGCGGCTGACGTACGACGAACTCGTCCTGGCGCCCGGCTCGATCGCGCGCACCCTGCCGATCCCCGGCCTCGCCGACCACGCCATCGGATTCAAGTCGGTCGAGGAGGCCATCGGCCTGCGCAACCACGTCATCGAGCAGATGGACATCGCCTCCTCCACCCGCGATCCCGAGATCCGCGACGCGGCGCTCACCTTCGTGTTCGTCGGCGGCGGGTTCGCCGGGGTCGAGGCGCTCGCCGAACTCGAGGACATGGCGCGCTACGCGACCCGCTACTACCACAACGTCCAGCCCGAGGACATGAAGTGGATCCTCGTGGAGGCCTCGGACCGCGTCCTGCCCGAGGTCGGCGAGGAGATGGGCCGCTACACGGTCACCGAACTGCGCCGCCGCAACATCGACGTACGCCTGCACACGCGCCTGGAGTCCTGCGCGGACCGGGTCGCCGTCCTCAGCGACGGCTCGCGCTTCCCCACCCGTACGGTCGTGTGGACGGCCGGCGTGAAGCCCCATCCGCTCATCGCCGCCACCGACCTGGCCCGCAACGGCCGGGGCAGGCTGAAATGCACCCCCCAGCTGACCGTCGAGGGCACCACGCACGCGTGGGCGGCAGGCGACGCCGCCGCCGTCCCCGACGTCACCGCGGCCGACCCCGGTGCCGAGACGGCCCCCAACGCCCAGCACGCGGTCCGCCAGGCCAAGGTCCTCGGCGACAACATCGCGCACGCGCTGCGCGGCGAGCCCCTGGAGACGTACGCGCACAAGTACGTCGGCTCGGTCGCCTCCCTCGGCCTGCACAAGGGTGTCGCCCACGTCTACGGGCGCAAGCTGAAGGGCTACCCTGCGTGGTTCATGCACCGCGTGTACCACCTCAGCAGGGTGCCCACCTACAACCGCAAGGCCCGCGTCCTGGCCGAATGGACGCTGTCGGGTCTCTTCAAGCGGGAGATCGTCTCCCTCGGATCCCTCGAACATCCGCGGGCGGAGTTCGAACTCGCGGCCGGTGGAAAGCCTCCGACCAACCCCACCGGCGACCCGAAGGGGTCGTCCTGACCGGACCGAGGAACTCCGCCGCCCGGGAGGGCGTCCCACGGATGTCGCCCCGGTGAGCGACACTGCCAGACTGATCCCCGCCCCAGGGCGAGCAACCGCTCGTCCTCCGCACCCAAGAGGCTCTCCCACCGTGCTGCATCCCGGGGGCGTCACCCCCCAGCCCTCCGGCCAGGCCCGGAGCCGGCCCAAGACGCCGAAGACGACGACACGAGGCAAGGATTCGTGAACTTCACGCGCTGGAGCGCCCGGCTCCCCGGAACGCAGCGCCGCGCCGCAGCGCGGACCGACCACGCGGCCGCCCCCGAACGGCCGGCCGAGACCGCGAGCTCCGTCCCCGCGGCCCGCGCCGAACAGCTCACCGACGAGCACGCGCCCGTACCGGCCGTCGACGACCTGCCCGTCCGGGAGGTCCTCGACCGCGTCCCCGCCCTCGTCGCCCTGGTCCACGGCCCCGACCACCGCGTCGCCTACGTCAACGACGCCTACGTGGCGGCCTTCGGCGTACGCCCCCTGGGCGAGCCCACCCGCGACGCCCTCCCGGAACTCGACGAACTGGGCCTGCTCCCCCTCCTCGACCAGGTCCTGCGCAGCGGCCGACCCCGCACGCTCAAGTCCCGCAAGGCCCCCGACGGCCGCTCCTACACCTTCACCTGCACCCCGGTCACCGAAGGGGACGACGGCGGCGTACTGGTCTTCGCCACCGACGTCACCGACCACGCCGAGGCCGCCGAGCGCCTGCGCGCCAGCGAGCGCAGCCAGCGCCAGACCGCGGTCACCCTTCAGCGCTCGCTGCTGCCCCAGGAGCTGGAGCAGCCCGACGACCTGCGCATCGCCGCCACCTACCAGCCCGGCGGCACGGAGGCCGCGGTCGGCGGCGACTGGTACGACGTCATCACCCTCGGCGGCGGCCGCACCGCCCTGGTCATCGGCGACGTGATGGGCAGAGGCGTACGCGCCGCGGCCGTCATGGGCCAGCTCCGCACGGCCGTGCGCGCGTACGCCCGCCTCGACCTGCCCCCGCACGAGATCCTGCAGCTGCTCGACGGCCTCGCCGCCGAGATCGACGCCAACCAGATCGCCACCTGCGTCTACGCCATCCACGACCCGAACGAGGGGCGCCTGGTGTACGCCTCCGCCGGGCATCTGCCGATCCTGGTGCGCGACGAGAGCGGCACCGTCCTGCGCGCCGACGAGCCCACCGGCCCGCCGCTGGGCACCGGCGGCTGGATGCACGCCTCGGGCTCGGTCCCGCTGGGCCCCGGAGCCACGGCCGTGCTCTACACCGACGGCCTGGTCGAGCGCCGGGACGAGGACCTGGACGAGGGCATCGCCTCCCTGGAGCGGGCCCTCGCCGGCGCGACGGGCACCCCCCAGGTGGTCTGCGACCGCCTGGTGCGCTCGGCGGGCGTCACCGCGGACCACTACGACGACGTCGCCGTCCTCGTCCTCCAGCACCCGGCCCGCACCGGCCCCGACAGCGAGCTGTTCCGCAACGCGGCCCTGGAGCTCCTCGGCGGCGTCGAAGCGGCCCCACGCGCGCGTGCCTTCGCCTCCGGGGTCCTGACGAGCTGGCGGTTCCCGACCGAACTGCACGACCTGGGCGTCCTGGCGGCGAGCGAACTGGTCGCCAACTCCCTCCAGCACGGCACGCCCCCCATGCGCCTGCGCCTGCGCCGCACCGACCGCCGCCTGATCGTCGAGGTGACCGACGGGGACGACCACCTCCCCCGCCGGCGCCGCGCGGAGCCGGCCGACGAGTCCGGCAGGGGCATCGCGATCGTCGCGACCATCGCCTCCACCTGGGGATCACGGCGCACGCCCGGGGGAGGGAAGGCCGTCTGGTGCGAGTTCCTCCTGCCGAACACCACCGCCTGACCGGCGGCTACGCCTCCGAGGCCACCGGCTCCGCGGCCGCCCCACCCCGCGCGACCACCCGGCTGCGCACCCGCCACGGCTGATCCTGTACGGCGGTGAGCTGCCTCCCCAGCCGTAGGGCGAGGAAGGTGATGCCCAGCGAGAACACCAGGAACGTCACCACGTACGGCCCGTGCAGCGAGGCTCCCATCGGCCCGCCCACGGCCGGCCCCACGGCCAGCGCCAGCTGCTTGACCAGGGCGAACACCGAGTTGTACTGCCCGGCCATCCCGCTCGGCGCGAGATCGGCGACCAGCGGCGCGACGGTCGGCGACAGCATCGCCTCACCGAGCCCGAACAGGGCGTACGTCGACACGAAGGCCGCCGTCGCCATCTCGCGGCTGCCGTGCCCGAGCCCGGCGTAGCCGGCCGCGACCCATGCCACGGCCCAGATCAGCCCGACACCGGCGATCACCCGCGACCGCCGGCGCCGCTCGACGAACTTCAGCACGGCGAACTGCGCGACGACGATCATCAGCGTGTTGGCGGCCAGCGCCGTCCCCAGCGCGGACGTCGAGATCCCGGCGGCCTCCACGCCGTAGGCGCTCAGCCCGGACTCGAACTGCCCGTAGCAGGCGAAGAACAGCACGAAGCCGAGCACGGACAGCTGCACCATGGCCCGATTGCCCAGCAGCTGCTTCCAGCTCCCCTTGGCCGACGGGGCGGGCGCGCCCTCGATCCGCGGCGCCCGCGGCATCCGCACGGTCGCCATCACGCCCACCAGGAGCAGGAACATCGCCGCCTCGATCGAGAACAGCAGGGTGAAGGAGTCGACGCGCGTAGCGTCGACGAGATGGCCACCGATGAGGCCACCGACACCGAGCCCGAGGTTCTGCAGGAAGAACTGCATCGCGAAGGCACGCGAGCGCGTGTCGGCCGTGGAGCAGTCCACGATCATCGTCGCGAGCGCGGGCTGCATCACGGCCTGACCGGCCCCGAGCACCGCCGCCGACAGCAGGACGGCCGCCGCGCTCCCCGCCAGCCCCAGGCTCAGTGCTCCCAGGGCGGCCGTGACCAGGGCGGCGAGAAGGACCGGCCGGGGACCGCGCCGGACGATGGCCCGTCCGGCGAACGGCAGCACGATCAGCGCGGCCACGGCGAAGACGGCGAGGACGAGCCCCGCCGTCATGGCTCCGAGGCCCCGTACCTGTGCCACATAGACGTACAGGTAGGGGACGGTGAAACCGAGCCCGAACGCGCTGAGTGCGTTACCCACGTGGATCCGGCGCATCGCTGCGCCCATCGCCCTGGTCACGTTCACCTCTCTCACTAGTTAGGACTGAAGACTTCAAAGCTAAAGTTCGAAGCTAAAGAGTACATAGTCAAGGACTTCAAGGCAAAGCAGCCGCGTGCCATACTGCGGCCATGGCCCAGACCCCCGGCGTCACGGAGCCGACACTCGAAGAGCAGATCGCCGCGTACCAGCGGGAGTTTCAGGACCTCGACCCCCAGGTCGAGAAGATCGTCTCGGCGCTCTCCCGGCTGAACCGGCGTATGAACGTCGCCTACGGCCGTCAGACCGCAGCCCTCGGCATCAGCAACGCCGAGTGGGAGGTCCTCAAGGCGCTCGTGCTCTCCGGCGCTCCCTATCGCCTGGGCCCGAGCGACCTCGCCAAGCGCCTCGGCCTCACCCCGGCCGCGATGACCCACAGGATCGACCGCATGGTCGGCGAGGGACTGGTGACCCGGGAGCGCGACGAGTCCAACCGGGTCCGGGTGATCGTGGAGCTGACCGCGGAGGGGCGCGAGAAGTGGCTCGAGGCGATGCGCCTGGCCACGGTCTTCGAGGAGGACCTCCTCCAGGACCTCTCCCCGGCGGACCGCACCGCCCTCGGCGAGGTCCTCACCCGCCTCCTGCGTAGGGTGGAGCACGCCCAGCCGGACGCCGGCGGGCGCCTCACCGACCTGGACTGAGGCGCACGGAAAAGATCTTGACACGAGGCGCTTGACAGGCCCTCGCCGGATCCGTAAAGTTCTTCGGGTTGCCACGGGGCCGTAACGGTTCTGCGACAGCACCTCCGCCGCATCAGCGGCACACCAAACCACAGCACGATCTCCCGACCGGGTTGATTTCGGCATGCTCGAATTCAATTCCACCTGGGACTGGGCGGCCCGATTGGGAATCGCCGAGAGGATCCGCTAAGGTTTGAGACGTCGGAACGGCCCAACGGCCGGAAAGACAACCCCCTCTGACGGGGAATCAGACGCCGAAAGGATCTGATAGAGTCGGAAACACCGAAGGGAAGC
>NZ_JBIWOE010000049.1:0-56230 GCF_044767585.1 Streptomyces sp. NPDC101225 | reverse complement strand
AGGGTCAGCAGCTCCGGCTCGTCGTTCAGCACTCGCCGCGACAGCAGCCGCTTGCCCTCTGCGTCCAGCACCACGCAGTGGTGGTGGGTCTTGCCGATGTCCGTTCCCGCCCAGATCCGGGCCACCTGTTCCTCCGGTCGTTCGATGCGCGCTGTTGCTCCGGACGACCTCGCCAGCGTGGTCCTACTCAGCGATGCACCCGCAGGGGCCCGCAGCTCCTAATCAGCGGCCGAGTCGTCGTGAGACGCCGGGCGGCCAGGTGCGGTGAACCATCTGGTGCAACCGACTGAAAGCCATACCCGGCGTCTCTGGATCTCAGGACCTTACGACGGCCCGTCCAACCCACGAACAACGTAGGACCGGCTGACTTGCGTTCGAGCGCGCTTCAGGTCGTAGCGTCGACAACGCCGTGGTGCACGGGCCTCGCGGGCCGATGCGCGCCACGGGACGCCGGACGGCCGAGTCCGTCAGGGGACGGACGCCGCCGGCCGCACGACGAACGAGCGAAAGGCTGGGACACGGCATGCAGAAGCGCAGTCTGCGGGACCTCCAGGTATCGGCCATCGGCCTCGGATGCATGGGCATGTCCGCCTTCTACGGATCGGCGGACCGGCAGGAGGGGATCGCGACCATCCGGCACGCCCTCGACCTCGGCATGAACTTCCTCGACACCGCGCAGATGTACGGGCCGCTCACCAACGAGTCGCTCGTCGGCGAGGCGATCCGGGGGCACCGCGACGCGTACGTGCTCGCGACGAAGTTCAACTACCGGATGGACGACGCCGTACCGGGCGACATCAGCACCGTCGGTCCGCAGGACGGCTCGGCCGAGCACGTCCGCAGCTCGGTCCACGGCTCGCTGCGGCGGCTGGGAACCGATCACATCGACCTGTACTACCAGCACCGGGTGGACCCGGACGTGCCCATCGAGGAGACCGTCGGCGCGCTGGGCGAGCTGGTCGCCGAGGGCACCGTGCGGCACATCGGGCTGAGCGAGGCGAGCGCGGAGACCATCCGGCGCGCCCACGCCGTCCACCCGATCACCGCCGTGCAGAGCGAGTACTCCCTGTGGTCACGGGACGTGGAGGCCGAGGTGCTGCCCGCCTGCCGGGAACTGGGCATCGGGTTCGTGCCGTACTCGCCGCTCGGCCGCGGTTTCCTCGCCGGCCGGTTCAGCTCGCCGGACGACCTGGACGCCAACGACTGGCGCCGCCAGAACCCGCGCTTCCAGGACAGCAACCTGGAGGCGAACCAGCGGCTGGCGGCCAAGGTGAAGGAGATCGCCGCCGAGAAGGACGTGACGCCCGCGCAGCTCGCCATCGCCTGGGTGCTGGCCCAGGGCGAGGACCTGGTGCCGATCCCGGGCACCAAGCGCCGCACCTACCTGGAGCAGAACGCCGGCGCGGTCGGCATCGAGCTGACCAAGGACGACCTGGCCCGCATCGACGCGGAACTGCCGCAGGCGGCGGGGGAGCGGTACGACGAGGCGGGCATGCGCTCCGTCAACCGCTAGGTGTACTGCCCTGTGTGGCGAGCGGTGCGTAGACGGCCGGAACGCTGCTGCTGCTCACGGTCGGTTCACCGCTGGAGCTGGGCGTGGCCGCTGCGCTGACCGGCGCCACGATCCCGCCGCTTCTCACGCTCTTCTCGGTCCTCACCGAATCGGCCGTCCACCGGGACGTCCTGACCCAGGCGTTCTCCTGGCTCGGCTCCGCGAGCGCGGCGGGCTCGGCCGTGGCCGCGGCCACGGCCGTCTCGGGCTGGGCGATCGACGCGCTCGGACCACGCGGCGGCCTCGCGCTCACCGCGGCGGAGCCGGCGGAGAACTGAGGCCGTGTCAGCCGGGCGGTACCCCGTTTCGGTGGGCGCCGCCGCCCGGCTGACGCGAGAATCGGGGCACGGGACGTCCCGGCAGCGGGGCGTCCGCCAAGGCCGCAGGGCCGAGCCGGTCCGGACGGGACCGGCCGGCGCCAGGAGAGGAATCGTCAGCCATGTCACTCGCACGCGTCCACAACTTCTCCGTCTCGCTCGACGGCTTCGCCACCGGTGAGGGGCTGAGCCTCGACGCGCCGTTCGGCCACGCCGGGCAGCGGCTGCACGGGTGGATGTTCGACACCCGGTTCTGGCACGACATGGTCGGCCGGCCCGGCGGGAGCACCGGCGTCGACCACGCCTTCGCGCTGCAGTTCGACCCCGGGATCGGTGCGGAGATCATGGGCGCCGGGAAGTTCGGTCATCCCGGCTGGCACGAGGACCCGGAGTGGAAGGGATGGTGGGGACCCAACCCGCCGTTCCACACACCGACCTTCGTCCTCACCCATCACACGCGTCCGTCGATCGAGATGGAGGGCGGCACGACGTTCCACTTCCTCGACACCGAGCCCGCCAAGGCGCTGGAGACGGCCCGCGACGCCGCGGGCGGCAAGGACGTACGCATCGGCGGGGGCCCGACCGTGATCCGCGACTTCCTCGCGGCCGGGCTCATCGACCACCTGCACGTCGTGGTGGTCCCGATCCTGCTCGGCCGTGGCGTGCGCCTGTGGGAGGGACTGGAGGACCTGGAGAAGGACTACCGGGTCGAGTCCGTCTCCTCGCCCAGCGGCGTCACCCATGTGACGTTCACCCGAGCGGGACTCTGAAGCACCGGCCGTGCGGGTGCGCGCCGTGCTGTAAAGGATCCCTTGACGCCGAAGTCGTGTAAAGGCATCCTTGACGCATGGCCGATTCTCCGTCGCCGGCCGCCCTGAGCGGCCTGCTCGCCGAGCGGTCCTCGCTTCTGGCGGAGGCGCTGGGCAGCCCGCTGGCGCCGCCCGCCTACCTGGACGTGGTCCGGCAGGCCCGGGGCCTCGACGAGTTGGCCGAGCAGGTGCTCAAGCTCTGCGTGCAGCTGTGCCGGGACGCCGGGCACACCTGGCAGGAGATCGGCGATCTGCTCGGCGTCACGCGCCAGGCCGCCTTCCAGCGGTTCGGCCGGCCCATCGATCCCCGGACGGGAGAACCCATGGACAGGACAGTGCGCATGGCGGACGCCGCGCCGCGTGCGGTCGCGATCGTCAAGGCGGTCCTCGACGGGCGCATGGACGAGGCGAGGCGGTCGTTCAACGCGCAGGTCCTGGAGGCGTTCACCGACGAGGTGCGGGGCAGCGGCCTGGCCACGGTCGCCGGGCTGGTGGGAGCGTTCGAGGGCTTCGGCGAGGACGAGCCGTCCGTCCGCCGGATCGGCGACCAGACGGTCGTCGACGTCCCGTTGCGCTACGAGGCCGGCGACATGAAGGCCCGCGTCACGTTCGACACCGACGAGAAGGTCGCCGGGATCTTCATCCTCGCGTCCGAAGCCCCGTAAGCCACCGGACGCCTGCTCGGGGACGAGGAGATGGTGGTCATCGCACCGGAAACACAGATCCTGCGTGCCGGGTGAGGCTGGACCGCCCGCCCCTGCCGGATGTGGGGAGACCGGTGGCAGGGAGGCGGTCGGGGCGTCGTCTCCCTGCCACCGGTCGGACGTGGTGCCGCAGTCGGCTACAGATCCTTCTCGACCTGTGCCACGACATCCGAGATGAGGTCGGCGACGGCTTTCGGGGCCGTCACGAGCGGCGTGTGGTCCACGTCGTGCACCCGCACCGAGGCGCCCATGCGCTCCGCCATGAAGTGCTGGTTCTCGGCCGGGATCATCCGGTCCTGCTCGGCTATGAGGTACCAGGTGGGGCGGTCCTTCCACAGGGGACGACCCACCGGAGTGGTGATCGAGGCGACCGAGATCGGCCGCTGGACCGCCCGCAACAGAGCCTGCTCCTCGGCGGTGGCCAACGGCGCGAACGCGTTGGGGAACGCCTCGTCGGGCAGCCACATGAAGCCACGCTCGTTCGGGGCCAGCACCGGCGCCTGCGGATGCGGAGTGCCGCGCCCGAAGACCTCGCCGATGGTCTCGCCCTCGTCCGGCGCGAGAGCCGCGACGTACACCAGTGCCCGGACGTTGTCCGCCGCGGTGGCACCGATCACGCCACCGGCGTAGGCGTGGCCGACCAGGACGACCGGACCGCCGACGTGGTCGAGAGCGTGGTCCAGCGCCGCCACGTCGTCCTCGAGCGAAGTCAGCGGCAGGGGGGCTGCGACGGCACGGATGCCCTCGGCCTGAAGCCGGCCGATGACCTTGATCCAGCTGGAACCGTCCGCCCAGGCGCCGTGGACGAGGACGACCGTGATGTCCGAAGACATGGTGACAAACTCCTTGGTTGTGGGAGCCGACCGCGTGCACGCGGGCACGCCCGATGCGGCTGGAAGATGACGGAATGCCAGAACCTGCACGGCTCTGCGTGGCGTTCTCCGGCGAGGCCCTGGATGCCGGGCTGCTCTAGGTCCTGTCTGGAGTTTGATCATGGATGGGGTGCGATGCTGCGGAGCCAGAGCATCGCACCGCACAGGTGGAGCCCGGCCTCGTAGCTCTGCGGGGTCTTGTCGAAGCGGGTCGCTATGCCGCGCCAGTTCCGCAGGCGGTTGATGCACCGCTCCACGGTGTTGCGTTCGGTGTACAAGTCCGCGTCGTGGCTGACGGGGCGGCCGCCGCGCGAGCCACGCTTCTTGCGGTTGGCGGCCTGGTCCACCTTCTCAGGGATCACCCCGCGGATCCCTCGTTTGCGCAGGTAGCGGCGGTTGCGGCGAGAGGAGTACGCCTTATCGGCAGCCACCGCGTCCGGCCGGGTCTTCGGGCGTCCCACGGACCGCGCACCTTGATCCGTTCCAGGACCGGGACGAACTGCGGGCTGTCGCCGGCCTGTCCGGGTGTGAGGACGAACGCCAGCGGGCGGCAGCGCCGGTCGGCCGCCAGGTGGATTTTGCTGGTCAACCCGCCTCGAGAGCGCCCCAGTTCAGCAGCGTTCAAGCGGGCGCGGTGCCGTCGGCGGGTCCGGCGCCGTTCAGCGCGGTCGTCGGCGTCGGACTGTCCCTCTCGCGGCTCTTGTTCCTTCGGGGCGCCCCCTTTTCAGACTCGACGGCCGCCTCCAGAGCTGCCAACTGCTCCGCGTCGAGGATCATCCCGGCGGCGTGGTGGTGGGCCCGGGACGTCGCGGAGTCCACGCTGACCAGGCCCATGTCGGTCTCACCGCGCGCGGCTGCTTCGGCGATCAACGCCTCCATCAACTGCTGGAAGGCTCCCTGCCCCACCCAGATGCGGAAGCGGTCGTAAGTGCTCTGCCAGGGCCCGAACTCGTTCGGCAGGTCGCGCCAAGGGCTGCCGGTGCGGAAGCGTCACATCACCGCGTTGAAGTGTTTCCGCAGGTCGGGGATGGGCCCGACCGCGGCGATCGGGAGATGGGGCTCGATCAGGGCCCACTGCTCGTCGGTGAGATCGCCTCGCGCCATGACTGACGATCTATCAGGACCGGGCCTCGGTGCGCAGACGATCCACCGAATCGTGATCCGAGCTCCAGACAGAACCTAGAACTCGACCTTCCCGAGGAAGGCCCGAATCGCCTCGGCGATCTCGTCCGCGTGGGTCTCCAGCGCGAAGTGCCCGGTGTCGAAGAGCTGCACCTCGGCATTGGGGTTGTCACGCATGAACGCTTCGGCGCCGGCGGGCAGGAAGAAGGGGTCGTTGCGTCCCCAGACGGCCAGGAACGCCGGGGTGTGCCGGCGGAAGTACTCCTGGAAGGTCGGGTACAGCGCGACGTTCGACTTGTAGTCGCCGAGCAGGTCGAGCTGTACCTCGTCGGCGCCGGTCCGGGCCAGGTAGTAGTTGTCGAGGCTGTAGCCGTCGGGGGACACCGCCGCCGGGTCGGGCGTGCCGTGCGTGTACTGCCAGACGGTGGTCTCCGGAGCCAGGAAAGCCCGCAGCGCCTCGCGGTTGGCCTCGGAGCGGTCCTCCCAGTAGGCGCGGACGGGTGCCCAGCCGTCGCTCAGCCCTTCTTCGTACGCGTTGCCGTTCTGGGAGATGATCGCGGCGATCCGCTCGGGATGCGCCACCGCCAGGCGGAACCCGGTCGGGGCGCCGTAGTCGAATACGTAGACGGCGAACCGCTGCAGCTCGATGACTTCGGTGAAGCGGCCGATCACCTTGCTGACGTTGTCGAAGGTGTAGTCGAAGTCGTCACGGCTGGGCATGTCGGACTGGCCGAAGCCGGGCAGGTCGGGGGCGATGACCCGGTACTGGTCGGCCAGCAGCGGGATCAGATCGCGGAACATGTGGCCGGCGCTCGGGAAGCCGTGCAGGAGCAGCACCGCGGGCGCGTCCTTGGCACCGGCCTCCCGATAGAAGACCTTCAGGCCGTCGACATCGACTGATCGGTAGGTCACAGGATTGCCCATTTCACTCAGCTCCTTCGTCGCGTGCGTGCACAAGAACGAGTCAAGCAGCCCAGTTCTAACCTGTCAAGACTTATTGAATGGTTAGAACTTCTTGAAGGGGTGCAGGTCCGGCCACCACACGGCAACGGCCTGTCGGCGGCCGCGGCCCTCGCGGAGCCCCTGTCGCCCCGCGTTCCACAGTCGGCAGGGATGCGCGCCCTTGTGCGGGACGGCTCCGTGACGCGGGCGCGCAGCGCCGTCACGTCGTCGGAGGCGAACCGGCCGCTCGGGCTCGGGGATGGGTTTGTCATCCCGTGCAGATCTCCGTGTCGGGTATGGCGCACCCACAGCGCACGGCGGCCACGATCGGTGGGGCTTCCCCCACTGCCTTCTTCGTGGCCCCGCATGGGGCTCCTGGCCTCAGGGGCTGGTACGACCGGTCCTCCCCCGCTCGCACGCATGGTCCGCGGGTAATGCCACCGGCTCCGGAGGTATCGGCAGACCGCTGATGGGGAGGCCTTCGACAGACGTGCCCAACGGCGACCCCGAACCCCGCGCGTTCTTCGCGGAGTTGCGGGCCATACACGGCACCGTGCTCGTGGTCGTCCACCAGCCGGCATCCATCGGGACCGGGCCCTCGCGGTGGCCCGAGACATGGACTGCCGGGTCGCCCAGGTGGAGGGATGAACGGTCCCACGGCCTCCCCCCAGGGGCTGGGCTCGCCTGGCTTCAGCCCCCGGCCCGGGCTCCCGGCCCCTGTCCGTCTCCCCAGCCTCAGCGCCCCCCAGCGGCCCACCCCCTGGCCCCAACCCCCGCGGCGTCCGCCCCGGCCCTCAGCCCCCCGGCCGCTAGCCTCCGAGACCTCAGCCCTCCGGTCGGCCTCAGCCGCCGGGCCCAAGCCACCCGCCCCACGGCACCCGCCCCCAAGGACCCGCCATGTTGGCCGACACCTTCGGTTCGTCGCCGAACACGCCGTGGGCCGTGATCGTGCCGCTGATCGCGGTCCTTCCCGCCGTCCTGTGCATGGCCGACATCGCCCGGCAGCGGCGGACACGGCAGTACCCGCCCCAGGTGTGGCTGGCCATCCGTGCCTTCGGGAACATCTTCGGGCTGATCGCCTATCCGAGGTTCGGACGCGGCGATGAGCGGTGACCTCGTCCGGGCGGTGCCGGTCGGACCACCCGCCATGGGTGATGCCGCCCCGTCCCGGTTGCGTGAGCATGAGCAGCGCGCCAGGAGCGAAAGGAGCGCCGACATGGCCGGAGAGACCATCGCCGAACGGAACATCGGGAGCCTTGCCGAGGCCGACGCCCCGGTGTTCGAAACGCTCGTCGAGATGCAACTCGACACCTTCGAGAAGTCCGGTCTGGACACCGAGACGTACCTGCTGGCACGTATCGCCGCGCTGGTGGCCACGGACGCGGCGCCCTCCAGCTACCTGCTCAACGTGGGTGCCGCCGCCGAGAGCGGCGTGCCCTGGGAGAAGGTGCAGGGCACGCTCGTCGCGATCGCCCCGGTGGTCGGCAGCGCACGTATCGTCTCGGCGGCCGGCAAGATCGCCGAGGTCTTCGGCCTGCTGGACGACAGCGACTGACCCGCGGCCCGGCGCTGGTGAGCTGCCGCACGCCGGCCCGCGCCGGCCGTCGGTCCCGTACCGGAAATCAGGAGTGACCATGAGTGACGACCTGGAAGAAATGGGGCCCGTCGACTATCTGGTCGTCGAGTTCCCCGGAAATCGGATGACGGGTGAGGGGCTCCCCCTGCTCGTCGACCTGGTGGACCGCGGCATCATCCGCATTCTCGACTTCCTCTTCGTGCGCAAGGACGCGGACGGCGCGGTCTCGGTCGTGGAGCTCAAGGACCTGGGGGACGAGGTCGATCTGACCGTCTTCGAAGGAGCCTCCTCCGGCCTGATGGGCGACGACGACATCGAGGAAGCGGGCCGTGTGCTGCAGCCGGGCAACTCCGCGGCCCTCCTCGTCTACGAGAACGTGTGGGCGGCGCCGCTGGCCCGTGCGCTGAGGCGTGGCGGCGCCCAGATGGTGGCCGGCGGCCGCATCCCGGTCCAGGCTCTGCTGGCCTCCCTGGAGGCGATCGAGACCTCGCCGTCCGGAGCGGGATCGGCGATCGCCTGACCCGAGACCCGAGACCCGAGACCCGAGACCCGAGCCCGCTGCACGCGTCGCCGTGCCGGCGGGCCACACCCCTGGGAGATGAGTGGACATGCCCGGACTGCTTCGCGGTGTCGCGCGCACCGCCGTCGTCGCCGGCACCGCCACGGCCGTGTCGAACCGTGTCTCACGGCGCCAGGCCGGACGGTGGGCGCAGCAGGACTACGAACAGCAACAGCAGGCGTACCAGCAGGCGCCTCCGCAGCAGCCACCGCCTGCCGCCGCGCCCCCGGACGACATGAACGACAAGATCGCGCAGCTCAAGCAGCTGGGCGAACTGAAGGCGCAGGGCGTCCTGACCGAGGCGGAGTTCGAGGAGCAGAAGCGCCGCATCCTCGGCTGAGCCGCGGGAAGGCGGAACGGCCCACGTCGAGGGGTGGGGACGCCGCCTCCGGCCGCGCGCGATGCCGGGCCGGAGCGGCGGGACCGACGCGCGCCCGCGGACGCGGCGGACCGAGGGACGCGACCGGTTCGCCCTGCGAAGCCGGTACGGGCCTGGCACCGTGGGTGCCGGGCCGCGCCGTTTCCGGGCCGCGGCCCGCCCTCCCCCTTCCCGAGGAGCCGATGTCATGGGCAACGAACTTCAGGGCAGAACCGCCGTCGTCACCGGTGCGAGCAAGGGCATCGGGCTCGCCGTGACCGAGGCACTCGCGGCCGCCGGAGCCTCCGTGGTCGCCGGTTCCCGGACGACGTCGAAGGAGCTGGACGGGCTGGCCGAACGGGGCTCGGTGACCTGGGTGCCCGTCGACCTGAGCGAGCCGGCGGCGGCCGGGCACTTGATCGAGGCAGCGCGGGGCCGGGTGGACATCCTCGTGAACAACGTCGGTACGGCTCCGCCCCGCACCGACGGCTTCCTCTCCGTGACCGACGAGGAGTGGCTGCGCACACTCGACCTGAACCTCCTCGCGGCCGTACGGGTCACCCGCGCCGCACTGCCGGCCATGCTCGCGGCCGGTAGGGGCTCCGTCGTCACCATCGCCTCCGTCAACGCCACCCTGCCCGACCCGCTGGTGATCGACTACAGCGCGGGCAAGGCCGCGCTCGTCGCCTTCTCCAAGGCCCTGTCCAAGGAGGTCGGTCCCCAGGGCATCCGCCTGAACACGGTGAGCCCGGGGCCGGTGGAGACGGATCTGTGGCTCGGCGGCGGAGGAGTGGCCGAGACGGTGTCGGCCGCGGTGGGGGGCAGCCCCGAGGACATCGTGGCCGACGCCAGGTCGTCCATGCCCACCGGACGCTTCACCAGGCCCCAGGAGGTGGCGGAGCTGGCCGTGTTCCTGGCCGGGGACCGTTCGGCCAACATCACCGGCAGCGACTTCGTCATCGACGGCGGCATGATCCCCACCTGGTGACCGCTCGCGTCATTTCCCGCATCACCTCTGTGCGGACCGGGATTTCGCGGGACACTCGGGACATTCTGCAACGAACCCCGAAACGAGGTGAGCGGGATGCGCACACCGGTCAGCGATCCGATGAAGGTGGGGCCGTACCGCATCGTGGGGCGGCTGGGCTCCGGCGGCATGGGCTGGGTCTATCTCGGCCGCTCGCCGGCCGGCCGCGAGGTGGCCGTGAAGGTGGTGCGACCCGAACTCGCCGCGGAGCCCGAGTTCCGCGAGCGCTTCGCCCGCGAGGTCGCGGCCGCGCGGGTCGTCAGCGGGGCCTACACCGCGGCGGTGGTCGACGCCGACACCGACGCCGAACTGCCCTGGCTGGCCACCATGTACGTGCCCGGGCCGTCGCTGGCGGAGGCGGTCCGCACGGACGGGCCGCTGCCCGAGGAACAGGTGCGCCGGCTGGGCGCGTTCCTGGTCGAGGCGCTGCAGGCGGTGCACGCGGCCGGTGTCGTGCACCGCGACCTCAAGCCGGCCAACGTGCTGCTCGCGTCGGACGGGCCGCGCGTCATCGACTTCGGGATCTCCCGCGTCGACGGCGCCCCCGGGCTCACCCAGGCCGGCATCGTCGTCGGCACGCCGTCCTTCATGTCGCCCGAGCAGATGAAGGGCGCGGCCGTCGGCCCGCCCACCGACGTCTTCTCGCTCGGCGGGGTCCTGGTCTACGCGCTGTCCGGCAGACCGCCGTACGGGGCGGGGGACTCGGTGCGCTACCAGGTCGTGTTCGGCCGACCGCACCTGGACGCCGTACCGCAGGAGCTGCGGCCGTTGCTCGCGCGCTGCCTGGCGAAACGGCCCGAGGACCGGCCCGGACTCGGCGAGCTGCTCGCCGCGCTGGTGGAGGAGAGCGGGCCACCGCCGTCGTGGCCCCCACCCCGGGTGCGGCGCACGATCGAGATCCGGGTCGGCGAACTGGCCGCCCGCCGCGACTCCGGAGCGAGCGTGTCCGTGCCCTCCTGTCTGCTGCTGCACGCCCAGGCGCTCCTGGACGCCGGACTGACCGACGACATGGTCGCCCGGGCGGTGGGCCGTGCCGCCCGCTGAGTCGTCGCCCGCGACCGTGCTGGAAATCGGCACGCACTGGCGGCAGTTGGTGCAGAAATGGGGAGCCGGCCGGAATTACCGCGCCGTGGCGGACACCGACTCGGTGTCCCTCCAATTCGATCTCGACGAAACCGGCCGTACGCTCACCGTCAGATTCATGACCACCAAGCGGCTGCTCGTCGCCTTCGTGACCGACGGCCGTTTCCTGCGCCATGACCAACTGGCCGTCGCCGCCGCCGCTTCGAACGCGTGGAATACCGAACAACTGAATCCGATGCTCTCCGTATGGGACGTCCGAGGGCCGCGCCCCTGTCTCGCCGGGGTGTGCAACCTGCCGCTGACCTGCCGTGTCACCCAGCCGGACTTCGACGCTCTGGCCAGTGACTGGGTGGAACGGGCGCGGCAGATGTTCACCCGTTGCCATCAGGTGTTCAAGCTGTAGAAGTGACGGTCGTGAGGGCTCTCAACCCCTTTCGGACAAGGGCGTATTGCCTTCAATATGGGCACGGGCCTTTTCAGGCCGCGGGGGGTTGCCCATGAGGCGTTCAGTCTGTTTCACCATGCTGTTCGGGATTCTCCTCACGGTAGTGCCGACGAGTCCGGCGACCGCGGCCGGCGACGGGTGCGACGCGGGTTTCTCCCCGCGGCTGCGGTGCTGGTCCGCCTGGCTGGGCAAGGGGGCCGTCACCGTCCGGCTCAACCAGGCACTGCCCCTCGACACCGCAGGCGACCGTGCCGACCTGGCCGCCCGCGTCGTGAGGCAGCGCGAGAACCTCGCGGTCCAGGTGCCGGCCGGTGTCACCACCGGGGAGGGCGGGACGGTGCTGCTGGTGCTGGCAGGCCACCGGTTCGTCGATCCGCGGGCCCGTGTCAGCCGGTTGACGCCCTCGACCGTGCGGGAACTGAAGCAGGTCGGCGCCTGTGACCCCCGGGTCCGCGACGACCTGTGCACCGTCCTCGGCGCGCACGACCGCGAGGGCACGGAGCTGGCCGCGCGGCCGGACGTCGCGACCCTGGGCGCGGAGCACTCGGTCGCGGTCGGCCCCGCTCCGCGCACGCCGGCCGCCTCGTCGGCCGCGGCGAAGAACACGTCCGCCGAACACTCCGGCCCGGACCCTGCCCTGATCGGCGTCGCCGTGCTGGGCGCCCTGCTCGCCCTCCTGCTGGCCGCCTTCGTCCACGTCGTGCGCCGATCCCGCTCCCTCGCCGCCCCCGGTGCCGGCGCCCTGCGGGCCTCACCCGGTAGCACCGGCGGCACCACCGGGCCCGCCCGGACCGGTCCGGGCACGGCACCGCGTCCGGGCCCGCCGGTGCGGACGGGGCCCACCCGCCCCGCCGTCGTACGCACCTGTCTGCACCCCCAGGGATACGTCGAGATCGACCGGGTGCTCCACCGGGCGGTGTGGGCGCGGCCGGAGCGGACCCCGCCCGCGCCCGGAGCGCACGTCGACGTGGCCGACGCGGCGGATCGCGACGCCGACGTCCTGTACGCCTTCCCGCCCGCCACCGGACGCCACACCCAGGCCCGTTGAAGCACCGCCGCACCAGGAGACGCCATGTCCAGCGAATACCCGCCCACCCTGCCGGCGGAGTACGCCGACATCGAGTTCGAGAACAACGCCCAGCGCCTGCCGCTGGTGCTGTGCCTGGACACCTCCAGCTCCATGGCGGGCCCCCCGATCCGGGCGCTCAACGATGCGCTCGTGGAATGGACCCGCGAGCTGCACGACGACGTCGCCCTCAGCTACAGCGTCGAGGTCGCCGTGGTCACCTTCGGCGGGCAGGCCGTCGCCGTGTGGCGGGGGCCCCAGCCGCTCGCCCCCGGGGCACCGGTGAGCCCGTTCGTGCCCGCCCACCAGTTCCGGCCGCCGCAGCTGGGTGCCACGGGCGTGACCCTGATGACGGAGGCCCTGGAGCTGGCGATGCACATCGTCGCGGCCCGCAAGGCCGAACTGCGCGCCTGCGGCCTGCAGTACTACCGCCCGCAGATCTGCCTGGTCACGGACGGGCTGCCGACCGACGCGCAGGGCCGGCGCACCGACGCCTGGCAGCGGCTGGTGCCGGTGCTGGCCGGGGAGCAGGGGGCCCGCCGCTTCCGGCTCTACGCGATCGGTGTCGGCGGCATCACCGACCTGGGCGAGCAGGTGCTGCGGGCGTTCGCGCCGAAGTTCCACGCGACCCTCCACGGATTCCCCTTCCGGGAGCTGCTCCAGATGATGTCCGCCAGTGCCAACGCCGAGCAGAAGGGCGCCGGGGACGAGGTGTTCGAGAAGATCTTCAGCCAGTTCAAGACCCAGCGTCCGGCCTGGGAGAGCTAGGCGATGGACGAGGGCGGCGCCGGCTGGCGGATCCACGGCATGAGCGTCGAGGGCTATCGGCACCGCCGCGACGGCCGCCCCTGCCAGGACGCGTGCGCGCACACCGAGTCCGGGCGGCTCGCAGTCCTGGCCGTCGCGGACGGCGCCGGCAGCCGGCCGCGCTCCGAGGAGGGTTCGCGGCTCGCGGTCGCGCTGGCGGGCGAGCACTTCGTACGGCGGGCCGCCGCGGCCGTCGACGCGCCGCCCGGCGAGCGCGTGCACGATCTGCTGCTGGACGCCTTCCACGACGTCACCAAGGTGTTCCTGGACACCACCGGCGCGGCCGCCGCGGACTTCGCGACCACCCTCACCGTCGTGGTGCTCGCGCCGGGCTGGCTGGGCCATCTCAGCGTCGGCGACGGCTTCGTCGTGCTGCGGGCCGGCAGCGAGGACGGACGGCGGCAGTTCCATCTGCTGCCGCAGCCGCCGGCCGCCGGGGAGTACAGCAACGAGACCGTCTTCCTCACCTCGCCGGACGCGGCCCGTCAGGTGCACACCGACTGCGTGTGCGACGCGGGCGTCGACGGCGTCCTGCTGTCCACCGACGGTCTCGCGCAGGCCGCGCTCACCCGGTCCGCCGACGGACCGCCCACGCCCAATGCCTCGTTCGCCGACGCCGTCTTCCGCTCCCTCGACGGCCCCGGTCCCGTGCCCGACGGCGCATACGACAACCTCGCCGCGCTGCTCAGGTCGGACCGGCTGACCGCGCTGAACGCGGACGACAAGACGCTGCTGCGAGCCGTGCGCCGGACCCGGCCATGAGCGGACGGGTGGTCCATCTGGACGGCAGGCCGGTGGTGCTCGCCGGGGCACCGCTGAAGGGCGGCGGCCAGGCGGCCGTCTTCCCGGTCGAGGGCGACCACGCCACCGTCGTCAAGCTCTACCGCGACCCGCCCGGCCCCGACCAGGAGCGGCGGCTGGCCCGCATGCTGACCATGTCACCCCTGGCCGCCCGCCCCACCAACCGCTTCCAGCCGCCCGAGCTGGCCTGGCCCACCGCGCTGGCCCGCGGCAGCGGCGGTGAGTTCCTCGGTTACGGCATGCACCGTTTCGGCGAGCCCGAACACGTCCAGCTGGTCGGCCTGTTCACGCGCGCGCAGCGGACGCGGCTCTTCCCCGACCGGGCCGACTGGCGTTTCCTGCTCGGCGTCGCCTGGAACCTCGCCTTCATGACCGCGCGCATGCACGGCGACCACCTCGTCATCGGCGACTTCTCCAGCAGCAACGTCGTCGTCGACACCAACGGCTTCGTGACCTTCCTGGACTGCGACTCCATCGCCTTCACCGATCCCGTGACGGGCGAGCCGTTCCCCTGCCTGATGCACACCACCGACTACTCCGCCCCCGAGCGGCAGACCGGTGCACCCGCCACCCGGTCCAGCGACGACTTCGCCCTCGCCGTGCTCGTCTACCAGCTGCTGACCGCCGGCAACCACCCCTTCGGGGGCGTACCGCACGACAGCGCCTCCGAGTCGACCGTGAAGGACAACATCGCCGCCAGCGTCTCGTACGTGGTGCGCCCGGAGCTGGTGACCGTCCCACGCGGCACGGTCGACCCGTCGGTGCTCCCGCCCGGCCTGCTCACCCTGGCGCGCGCCGCCTTCGGCCCCGGCGTCCGGGCCCCCGCGGCCCGCCCCCCGGCGGAGGCCTGGCTGCGGGCACTGGACGGGGAGCGGACGCGGATACGGGTGTGTCCCGCCCGGCCGCTGCACACGTACGGCTCCCATCTGCCGTCCTGCCCCTGGTGCGAGCGGGCCGCGCGCACCGGCCACGACGTCTTCAACGCCCCGCGGCCGGTGCAGGCCACGGCGCCACCCGCCCCTCCGCTCCCGCCGGAGGCACCGCCGCCCCGCCGGTTCGGTCCGCTGAAGGTGGCGGCCGTGCTGATCCTGCTGGTGCTGATCGTCGTGGTGGTGACGCGACTCGTGTAGCGCGGGATCGCGCGTTCGAGGGCGGCGCGCCGGTACGGGCGTGAACGCGGCGCGGCGCGTCATCCGCCCGCGTGCCGCGACGGCCCGGCGAGCAGGAGCGGCTCGACGGCCTCGTAACGGTCCCGCGCCCGTACGGTGGTCCCGTCGCGGGACAGGAGGGTGCCCAGCACGCCGCACAGGAAGCCGGCCGGTACTGAGACCAGAGCCGTCGTGGTGAACGGGAACCAGTTGAAGTCGGCGTCCGGGAAGGCCGATCGGGGCGTGCCGGAGACGAGGTTGGTGCCGGTGATGAGGACGAGGACGCTCACGCTGCCGCCGATCAGGGTGCACAGCAGGCCGGCGCGCGTGTAGCGGCGCCAGAAGAGGCTGTAGACGAGGGCCGGCGCGATGGCCGAGGCGCCCAGGCAGAACGACAGCGTGGCGAGCGGCTGGAGGCTGCGGTGCTGCGCCACCACGGCCAGCAGGATCACCGGGGCGCCCACGGCCAGGGCGGCCAGACGCGCCAGGGCCGTCTCCCGCTGCGGCGTCGTGGTGCGGCGGGCGGCGGCGACGTCATGGGCCAGGGAGTTGGCGCAGGCCAGCGTCATGCTGGCCACCGAGGCCAGCAGTGTCAGGAAGATCGCCGTGGTGACCGCGGTGAACAAGAGGGCTTCCGCGTGCGACAGTTGCGTCCCGAACGCGGCTCGCGCGCCCAGCAGATAGGCCGTGTTGCCCTGCGGGTCCGCGGCGGTGACGCCGGTCCGCCCGATGAGGGCCGTGGCGCCGACGGCGATGACGATGACGACGGCGACGCACAGGGCGACGGTGGACACCGCCCAGCTCATCGCGCGCCGGACCTGGCGCGTACTGCCGGCGCTGTACATCCGCATGGTGACGTGCGGCAGGCAGGCGCCGCCGAGCACGATGGCGCACTGGGTGCTGATCATGTCGAGGCCGCGGTGGGCCCCGCCGGCGAACTGCAGCCCCCAGCGCAGGAACGCGTCGCCGGCCCCGCTGCGCCGTGCGGCGGCGTGGAACAGGTTCTGCGGGCTCCAGCCGAACGTGTGCAGGACGAGCGCGGCGACGATCAGCCCGGAGCCGAGCAGCATCACCGTCTTGAGGATCTGGATCAGCGCGGTGCCCCGCATCCCCCCGATGGCCGCGTACGTGATCATCAGCGCTCCGGCCCCGACGACGCAGCCGGTTTGCATCGCGCTGTCGGAGAAGCCGAGGACGTAGGCCAGCAACTGCCCGACGCCCGCGAGTTGGACGACCATCATCGGCACCAGAGAGGCCAGGGTCACCCCGCAGGCCGTGACGCGCACCGCCCGGCCGGGCAGGCGCCGGCCGAGTGCGTCGCCCATGGTGAACCTGCCGGTGTGGTGGAGGGGTTCGGCCAGCAGGACCATCAGCAGCAGCAGGGACAGCAGGGTGCTCAGGGCCAGGACGACACCGTCGTACCCGCACAGCGCGATGACCCCGCCGACGGTGAGCACGGTGGCCGCGGAGATGTAGTCGCCGGCGATCGCCAGGCCGTTGCGCAGGGGCGACAGGGACCGGTAGCCGGTGTAGAACTCGGCGAGGTCGTCGCGATCGGGGCCGGTGAGCACGCACAGCAGCAGGGTGAGGGTCACGACCGTGCAGAACGCCACGAGCGACCAGGACTGCGCGGTGCCGTCGAAGTCGGTCATGGCCGCTGCTCCCCGTCGACCGCGCCGTACGCCTGCCGGCGCACGCGCCGGGCCAGCGGGTCGACGTACCGGTGCGCGATGAACTCGAAGAGGGCCACCGCCAGCCAGGTGACCGGGAGTTGGACGAGGGCGAGCACCAGCCCGACGGGCAGGCCGCCGGGAGCGGGGCGGGTCATGACGTCGGGGAGCTCGACGGTCAGGGTGAGGAACACGGCGAAGTAGCCGAGCGCGGCGAACGTCGCCACGCGGCGCAGCCGACGACTCGCCCGGCGCAGCAGCCGCAGATCGCGGTGGGGACCTGCCCACGAGCGGGTGGGGAAGGAGGGACGCCCGTCGGCCGGGCGGGACGGCCGCGGACCCGGGGAGGGGGCGGGCAAGGCGTGGCGGCCGGGCCGGTGCCGCGCCGGAGACGACTCGGGCGGAAGGCCGGAACATAAGTGGGAGCTGTCGGAGGACATCCCAAGATCTCCTGGTAGGTCGAGGGCCCCAAGAGGTGCGGACCGCGCGGAAGGTGGGGGAGCGGTTCGGGATACCGCACGTTATGCGGGCGGCGGGCGGCGCGCAGCGGCTTCCACGAACTGCCTGGTGAGGCCCGGTCCGGGCGCTGACCTCGGATGTTGAGGGTGTGACAGGTGCGCCGGCGGTCCACGAACGTGGCCCTGGAGGCTCGACGGGTTCCCGCTCGCTAGCCCGTGTGTTCGGCTCGGTCGCGGGCATCCGGATCGCACACGGTACGCACCCGACTTCGTGAACGGACGGACATCATGCTGGCGATCCTCTCCGCGGTCTTGTTCTTCATCTCCTTCCTGATCAACGCGGCGGACATCTCGACCAACGACACCTTCACCTCGACCAATGTGATGCTTCTCGGCCTGACCGCGCTGGCGTTGCACGTGGCGGGAATCGGCAGTGGCTGGAACTGGCGCAGACGCTGACGGCCCGCGCGCGGCGCGGCTTCGCGCCGGGAGGGGGCGCCCTTAGCGCCCCCGTGCGCGGAAAGCAATCACTGCTCACCCGAAGGTGTGACGGTCGGCGAAGAAGAATGAACGTTTCCCTGAACTGCGTGATGTCATATGCCTGTTGCTTTCGGCAAACGGCAACGCGTCACGCAGGCCAGGGGAGAGGACGGCATCACCGGATGGTGGACACCAACTGGGGCGAGCGGGGGCTGTGTCGGACGGCCGACCCCGACGACCTCTTCGTGGAGGGCAGTGCACAAAACCGCGCCAAGGCTCTGTGCGGCGGCTGCGGAGTGAGAACGGAGTGCCTCGCCTACGCGCTCGACCACCGCATCGAGTACGGCATCTGGGGAGGCATGACGGAACGCGAACGCCGGGCTCTGCTGCGCCGCCGTCCCACCGTCACCTCCTGGCAGCGGCTTCTGGCCTCGGCCCGCGCGGAGCACGAGCGCACGTATGACGCCACTGCGGCATCCCTCGGGGCGAGTTGACGCCCGCCACCCCCAACGGGACCACGGCGAAGGTCGGCTGACGGTGTGTCGGGTTCATGCGGGAATTTCCCGTGCCCCCGGTGTGCGTGGGGCGGGCGATCGCACCGTCGTCCGACGGCCGGAAACAAACACATTCGAACCGCCGGGAAAAGCCCACCCGAAGTAATGAAACAAATATTGACGTGTATCAACAGGTTGCGTAACTTCCGAGCCGACTACAGGCACTTTCCATCGGCGGTTGCGCCATCCCGCACGTTGGTGAAACTCGGGAAAGGGTTGTCATGTATACATCAAGATGTTCCGCCGGTCGGGCGGCGTCAGGACGCGGGTCACGCCCGACCCGCCGCGCGGCGAGATGCCTCGCCGCCGCGGCCACCACCCTCGGACTCGTCCTCGCGTTCCTCGTCGGCCTTCCCGCGACGGCCCAGGCGGCGGACTCCCTGCCGTGCGACATCTACGGGGCCGCGGGGACCCCGTGCGTCGCGGCGCACAGCACCACGCGCGCCCTGCTGTCCTCCTACAACGGCCCGCTCTACCAGGTCACCCGTGCCTCCGACGGCGGCACGGCGGACATCGGCCTGCTGTCGCAGGGCGGCTACGCCGACGCCGGCCGGCAGGACACCTTCTGCCGGGACACGACCTGCCGCATCTCGAAGGTCTACGACCAGACGTCCCGGCACAACGACCTCACCCCCGGCCCGGCGGGCACCGCGGGCGCCGCGGACCGCGGGGCGGACGCCGGTGAGATCGCGGTGAGGGCCGGCGGCCACAAGGTGTACGGCATCTGGATCTCACCGGGCGTCGGCTACCGCTACACCGGCGTGGCCTCCGGCGTCGCCGTCGACGGTCGGCCCGAGGGCGCCTACATGGTGGCCAGCGGCACACACGTGGGCTCCGACTGCTGCTTCGACTACGGCAACGCCGAGAGCACGCCGGCCGACACCGGCAACGGCCACATGGACGCCGTCAGCATCGCGACGACCTGCTACTTCGCGCCGTGCACCGGTTCGGGGCCCTGGGTCGAGGCCGACATGGAGAACGGCATGTTCCAGGGGAACAACGGCTCCAACACCGCCAACCTGGGCAACAGCAGCACCTATGTGACGGCGGTGCTGAAGAACGACGGACAGACCAGATACGCCCTCAAGGGCGGCGACTCCCGGTCCGGTGGGCTGTCGACCTGGTGGGACGGAGCCCTGCCCACCCGCGGCGGCTACCGGCCCATGCACCAGGAGGGCGGCATCATCCTGGGGACCGGCGGCGACAACAGCAACCGCAACCGGGGCACCTTCTTCGAGGGTGTCATGGTCGCCGGATACCCGACGGACGCAGCCGAGAACGCCGTCCAGGCCGACATCGTCTCCGTCGGCTACTCCGGCGAGACGGACGTGCCCAACGGGCCCCAGGGGGCGATCACCGGCCCCGGCGGCACGTGTGTCGACGCCGCCGCGGACGACACCGGCGGCAACGGCACCGCCGTACAGCTCTGGGGGTGCCAGACCTACGCCGAGGACCAGCACTGGCAGCACCACGCCGACGGCTCGCTCAGCACCATCGGCAAGTGTCTTGACATCGTTGGCAACGGGACGGCGAACGGGACCAGGGCCGAGTTGTGGGACTGCAACGGTGTGGGTGGCCAGAAGTGGGTGCAGCAGAGCGACGGTTCGCTGCTCAACCCGCAGTCGGGTCGCTGTCTGGACTCCCCGAGCGGTGCCACCGCGAACGGCACGCGGCTGCAGATCTGGGACTGCAACGGCTCCGCCGCGCAGAAGTTCGCCGTGAACGGCGGCGCCCCGGCGATCGGCCCCGGCGGCACGTGCGTGGACGTCGCCGCGGACGACACCGGCGGCAACGGCGCGGCCGTACAGCTCTGGGACTGCCAGTCCTGGGCGGTCGACCAGCACTGGTACCACCGCTCCGACGGCTCGCTGTCGACGCTCGGCAAGTGTCTTGACATCGTTGGCAACGGGACGGCGAACGGGACCAGGGCCGAGTTGTGGGACTGCAACGGTGTGGGTGGCCAGAAGTGGGTGGAGCAGAGCGACGGTTCGCTGCTCAACCCGCAGTCGGGTCGCTGTCTGGACTCCCCGAGCGGTGCCACCGCGAACGGCACGCGGCTGCAGATCTGGGACTGCAACGGCTCCGCCGCGCAGAAGTTCGCGCTCGGGTAGGGGCGTACGCATCCGTGCTCAACCGCGGCCGTACGAAAGGGAGCCGGTGCCCGGAGGCCCGGGACCGGCTCCCCGTCGCCGTTCCACCGCGCCTCGATGAGGCCCGAGGACGCCGACCCGGGCGACTGGTACGCGGCCTCCGTCGCCTCGACCGCCTCGATGGCGGCGACCGTGCGGGACAAGAACTTCCGCATGCTCGACACCCTCGACACGGTCACCGTCGTGACGGGGACGGCGTCCTTCCTGGACGAGAAGCGCGTCGAGGTCGCGGCGGGCGGCGACCGACTGGAGATCAGCGCGGACACCATCGTCATCAACACCGGTGCCGAACCGGTGATCCCGGACGTCCCCGGCCTGCGGGACAGCGCCCATCTCGTCACCAACGCGGACCTGGTCCGCTCGGCCGACATGCCGCGCCGCACGGCGGTCATCGGCGGCGGCCGTCAGGGCATCGAGTTCGCGGCGATGCTGAGCCGGTACGGCATTCCCGTCACCGTCCTGGAAAGCGGCGACCGCATCCTGCGGCGCGAGGACGACGACGTCGCACATGCCGCGGAGAAGATCCTCCGCGAGGAGGGCATCACCTTCGTCACGGGAGCCCGCGTCACCGAGGTCGTCGACCGCGACGGCTTCGCCACCGTCCACTACGGGACGCGCGACGGCGCCCGCGGCACCGTCGAGGCGGAAGCCGTCGTCGTCGGCACCGGCCGTGCGCCACGCACCGCCGGGCTGCGGCTGGAGGCCGCCGGCGTGCGCACGAACGAGCGCGGCGCGATCGAGGTGGACGCGTACCTGCGCACCAGCCGCCCGCACATCTTCGCGGTGGGAGACGTGAACGGCGGACCGCAGTTCACCTACATCTCCCTCGACGACTACCGCATCGTCGCCGGCCAGATCATGGGCGGCGGCGACGGGAAGCGGTCGACGGCCGACCGGGTCGCCGTTCCCTACACCCTCTTCATGACCCCGCCGCTCGCCCGGGTGGGCCTGACGGAGAAGGAGGCACACGCCCTCGGACGATCGGTGCGTGTCGCCGCCAAGGACATCGCCGCGCTGATGGCCATGCCCCGCGCCAGCATCGTGGGCGAGGTCCGGGGCATGATGAAGTTCGTCGTGGACGCCGAGACGGACGAGATCCTCGGCGCGGCGCTGCTGAGCGTGGACGCGCAGGAACTCATCAACACCGTGGCACTCGCGATGCGCACCGGGACGACGGCGAGCGGTCTGCGCGATGCCATCTGGACCCACCCGAGCTCCACGGAGGCCTTCAACGAGGTCCTGGCCACCGTGGTGCGTCAGGGCCGTCCACGACGGTCCCGCCGGCCCGGCGGGCGGACGGCGCTACGGTCGGAGAACGCCCTGGCGGGCCTCCGCCTCGACGACGGCGAGGTCCTCACCGGTGAGCTCCGCGATGCGGTGTGCCGGCACCCCGGCCGCCAGGGCGCGGGTGAGGAGAGCGGTCCGGCCCGTCGGTGCAGGAACGGTAGGCCAGCAGTTCCCGCTCCAGCTGCGCGAGGTTCGGTGGCGCCATCGCGTGCCGCAGGCGGCTGAGTTCCTCCTCCCCGAGGGGCACGGGCAGCCGCTCGGCGTCCTCGGGGATGGCCGCCGTCTCCTCCGGCGGCAGCGGCCGCAGCCCGGGAGAGGTCGCGGTGATCCCCTGCGCGCCGAGCCAGGCGACGACGGCGGGGGTGTCCATGCAGGCCGGCTCTCCGACGGCCGCGGGAGGCACGCCCAGCGTCGCGGCCGTGCCGTCCAGCAGGACGAGGTAGGCGTCATCGGTCATCGTCGTCATCCCTCGGCGAAGTGACGTTCGGTCTGCCGCACCGCGTACCCGGCCTCGGCCGCCTCAGCCGGTGCGAAGGACGCGGAAGCGACCGGGCGCCGCCGGATCCCGGTCGACGACCTGGACGGGCGGCCACGCCCACTGCCGCACCCCGATACCGGGCACGCGCGAGAACCGGATCGGTCCGCGCGTGCCCTCGACGGCAACCCCCGCCCAGGAGGCGGCGATGCGTTCCCGGCCCACTTCGCCGGTGCCGAGCAGGTCGGCGAGGGCGGCGACGGTGTCGTAGCCCTCGAAAGCGACGAACGAGGGAGCCTCGCCCAGCCGTTCGCGCAGTGCCGTGCCGACCCGCGCGCCCAGGGGGCCGAGCCGTTCGGGCAGGTAGCGCAGGAACGGGATGCCGGCGCCGTCCTCGCCCAGCAGAGCCGCCCAGGTGCCGAACTCCGGCTGCCCGGCCGGAGCACCCATCATCACCCCGTCGAGGCGCCGGTCGCCACGGACGGACCGCACGATGGACACGGCCGGCTCCGGGAGACCGGTCAGCAGGAGGAGCGCCGTCGCGCCGTGGTCGACCAGTGCGTCGCACACCGCGGAGGGGGTGAGCGCGTCCATGTCGAACTCGACGACGGTGCCGCCGTGCGCGGCGAGGTGCTCCCGTAGAACGCGGGTCCCGGATGCCCAGTAGACACTCTGCTGGGCCGCCACGGCGATCCGGCGGTGACCCGCGCCGAGCAGGAACTCCCCGTAGATCCGCCATCCGTGGGACTGCGCCGGGGCCAGCCGCGCGACCCAGTCCGTCGGCCGGTCGGTGAGCGCGTCGAGAACCGCCGACGAGCAGAGGAACGGCAGCCCGAGCGCGTCGGCCCTGGCGGCGGCGGCACGGGCCACGACGCTGTGATACTCGCCGGCCACGGCGGCCACGCCCAGAGCGGCCAGTTCCTCCACGGCCGCGGCGGCCCGACGTGGATCGGCGGCGGTGTCCCTGACCACCAGTTCGACCGGCCGCCCCAGGATGCCACCGGAGTCGTTGACGTCCCGCACACCCGACTCGATCCCGGCGAGCAGATGCCGGCCCGCCTCGACCCAGCCCGGCCGGGTCAGCGGGACGAGAGCGCCGATCGGAACGGACGAACCGTCGGTCCGCCGGGGAACGGGGTGCGGTGCCGGAGCAGGCGTGTCGACCATGGCGGACATTGCACCCGCGACCGCCGCCATCACGCAACTCATCACCGGTACATCGTTGTCAGTGACGCCTGTTACAACCGGGGGTGCAGGCACTCAGTGGGGGTGTCCTGCACCCAAGGAGGGGAATGTGACTGTGCACACACGCGCGGGTTCACTGCGGTCGCTGCTGGGCGCGTTATTGAGCCTCATGGTGGCGGCCGGCCTCGGTGTCGCCGTGACCGGCACGGCATCGGCGGCCACCGGCGTACCGTCGGCCGTGACCAAGTACCGCTACACCAGTGAGGCCGGCGACTACATCGGCCAGGGCGGCAGCGCCGTGTACACGCCGTCCACCGCGACCGTCAGCGTCGGTGGCGACGCGCAGTACGTGCGGTTCCGGGTGAGCACCGACGACGAGTGGTGGGACGTCGACCTCGCGGCGCCCAGCGGAGAGCAGCTCCATCCGGGCGTCTACCGCGACGCGGAGCGGGCCGCGTTCCGGACCGGGCGGTCACCCGGCCTGGACGTCTCCGGGGACGGCCGCGGCTGCAACGAGGTCTACGGGCAGTTCTCGGTCAACCAGATCGAGACCGACGCGTCCGGAGCGATCACCGTCCTGGACGCCACCTACACCCAGCACTGCGAGAGCGCCGGCGCCCCCGCCCTCAAGGGCGTTCTCAAGTACCGCGCCTTCCCGCTCTCCTACGCCTACACGAGCGATCCCGGTGACTACGTGGGCCAGGGAGTGACCCAGACCCATCGGGGTGCCACCAGCACCTTCTCGCTCAGCCGCTACGGCGACGGCATCCAGTACGGCGTCTCCGGGAAGCGGGAGTACTGGACCGCGCTGCTCACTCCGCCCGACGGCGAACAGTTCGAGGCCGGACACACCTACCAGGCCCGGCGCAGCCACGGAGCCGGTGTGGCGGGACTGGACGTGTCCGGCAGCGGCCGCGGCTGCAACACCGTGACGGGAGAGCTCACGGTGACCAGGCTGGCCCGCGGGGACGACGGCACCGTCAAGGCGTTCGCCGCCACCTTCGTGCAGCACTGCGAGGGCGGCGACCCGGCGCTGCACGGCACCATCCACTACTACGCCTGACGCTCGGACGGACCCCTGCCGGGGCCGCGTCGCGGCCCCGGCAGGGTCTCAGGCGCTCGGAGCGTCCTTCCTCGCGTCGGTCACGGGAACGAGGTCAGCTTCGAGGGCACGGTGTCCGTCCCCGATGTGGGCGCACCGGTGTTGTTGACGACGTGGGCGTACTGGCCCTTGCCGCCGAGGGAGATCACCAGGACGTCGTGCAGCTTCACCCCGGCGGTGACCGGGACCTGGAAGCCGTGTGCCTGGACGATCGACGGATCGGAGGTGTAGTTGCAGTAGCTGCCCAGCCCCCATGCCTCGTGCTGGGTCACGGTGTCGGCGACCTTGTAGGCCGCGTAGCCGACGATGCCGTCATGGGTGATGGCGGCCGCGTTCGGGGCGTCGTAGGCCTTCTCGTTCTGGAAGAAGATCGTGCGGCCGCGTTCGCCGCTCCACAGGACGTCGTACTTGTTGAAGTGCTCCACGAACAGCCCGGTCGCCAGGACGTCGTCGCCGTTGACGCGCAGGCCGTAGTCGGCGCGGTTGGTGTCCCAGCCGACTCCCGTCCCGTGGTCGGCGCGCCACAGCCAGGTGTGGTCGATGACGACGTCGTCGCTGTTGACGACGACGGAGTTGGTGGCGAGTCCGGGTCCGGCCCCGCCGATGCGGACGAACACGTCCTGCATGGTGGTCGGGTCGGCGGAGTGGTCGGCGTTGGCTCCGGGCTGCCCGATCCGCAGCAGGGTGTCGGAGTTGACGGAGCCGGCGTCGATGAGGAAGCCGGCGAGGCGCACGCCGTCGACGTCGGCCACGTGCATGGCGTCGATGCCGTTGTCCGGCACGATCGTGGCCAGGCCCAGACCCAGCACCACGGTGTCGGGCCGTGTCACGTCGATGGTCCGGTCGAGGTGGTAGACCCCCGGCGTGAACAGCAGGTTGAGTCCCTGGGCGAGCGCCTGGTTGATCGTGGCCGCGGTGGCGCCCGGCTTGACGACGTAGAACTGGTCCAGGGAGAGCGAGGTTCCCGCGTTCGCCGGCCAGGACACGCCGCGGGCGTTGGTGCGCTTGGCGGGCACGAAGACCTTGTAGGTGCTGCCGTCGAGGTAGAGGAACGGCTTCTCGCGGGAGACGGGCGTCGTGTCGAGCGTGGTGTAGGGGCCTGCGTCGAAGTTGCCGGCCGGGGCGCCCTGGACACCGGTGAACGTCATGTTCCACACGCCGTTGGTCCAGCCGCCGACGGAACTGTCGCGGGTGTACCACTGCTGCTGGGAGTACGGGCCGACGGTGCCGTCGATCTTCGAGTCCGCGATGTAGCCGCCGGAGGCCCAGCCGTAGCCGTTCGGGGCCAGGTTGAGACCGCCCTGGACGTGGATACGGCGGAACGGCGCCGCCTGCGCGACGGCCCAGCGGTCGGTGCCGTTCGACGGCCTGATGGCGAGGTTCTCCGCCGAACGCCAGAAGTTCTGCGTGGCGTTGCCGTTGAACCAGCCCGCGTCGACGGTGACGTCGCCGTTGATCTGCGTGTCGTCGGGGTTGAGGCCGAGGCCGGAGATCGAGGTGTAGAAGCCGATCTGGGCGTTGATGCCGTTGTAGGTGCCGGGCTTGAGCAGGAACTGGTAGCGGCCGGAGCCGAACTGGTTGGACTCCTGCTGGGCGAAGACGTCGTCGAACTTCTGCTGGAGGTTGGGGGTGCTGGGGTCGACGACGATGACGTTGGACCCGAGGTCGCCGCCGCCCTGGACCGGGGGAGTGCTGCCGCCGGTTCCGGTGTGGACGGCCACCTCCCACAGGGAGTAGCCGTAGCCCGTGGCGCGGACCGTGCCGTTGATGCGGACGTACCGTCCTGAGCCGGTCACGTCGTAGGAGGCCGTGCCTCCGCTCGCGCCCGTGACGCTCTTGAGGGTGGTCCAGCTCTGGCCGTCGGAGGAGGCCTGGATCTGGAACTCCTTGGCGTAGGCGGCCTCCCAGGTCAGGTCGACCTTGCAGAGGTCCATGACCGAGCCGAGGTCCACCTGGACCCACTGCGGGTCGGCGGCCTGGCTGGACCAGCGGGTGCCGGCGTCGCCGTCGAAGGCCGCGGAGGCGGGGGTGCCGGCGTTCTCCGTGGAGGACGCGGAGGCGGGCCTGCCCTTGGCGGCGTTCGCGGTGTCGCAGGAGGAGGTGCCGGTGCCGGCGGTGCCGAAGACCTGGAACTCCCAGAGGGAGTAACCCCATTGGGTGGCGCGGTGGACGCCGTACATCCTGACGTAGCGGCCCTGCCCCGAGACGTCGAGGGTGTCGGTGCCGCCGTCGCCGCCGGTGACCGTGGTGAGGTCGGTCCAGGTGCTGCCGTCGGCGGAGGACTGGATCTTGTAGTCCTTGCCGTAGGCGGTCTCCCAGTTGAGGACGACCTTCGAGATCGAGGCCGTGGTGCCGAGGTCGACCTGGAGCCACTGGGCGTCGCTCGCGGCCGACGACCAGCGGGTGCCGGTGTCGCCGTCGACGGCGGCGGCGGCCGGTGTGCCGGCGTTCTCGTCGGAGGACGAGGTCGCCGTTCTGCCCTGGGACAGCGGGAGTTCGGCCGCGGCGGCCGGTCTGGGAACGGGTAGGGCGAGCAGCGCGGCCATGGCGGCGAGCGTGACGCCCACGGATCTGAGTCTCATGGAGGTCCCTGCGGGTGCGATGGGAAAGGAGCACGCCGGGTCCCCGACGGCTGACGGGGGTGGGCCAAGGCCCCGGCCCCGGCGCTTAGTTCACGTCTTGATTTAACTGATGAGTTCCAAGTCTCGGCAAGCCTTCGGAAGTTGAAATCTTTCCTGGTCCAGTTCTGCGGGATCCCTTGACATCTTGATGACATGCCCTCAACACTCCTCGGCGGGAGAGCGCTCTCCCACGCTCCGCCCGGCACCCCATGACGCAGACACCACCTGATGCCCTGTCATGCCGCGGCCGGGCGCGGTCTCTCACACCCCCACCGTTCAGGAGGAGGTCTCCATGTCACGGAGATCGAAAGGCCTGTCAGCGACGCTGATCACCGGCGCGCTCCTGCTGACCTCGATCGGGCTGGGCGGCGTCGCCCTCGGCGCCGGCCCGCCCGCGTCGCACAGCACCACGGCGCAGACGCTCGCGGCCACCCGCTCCGGTCACGCGGCGGCGGCCGCCGTCAGCTCGCCGGACGATCCGGACGGCGACGGCTACATCCCCGCCGTCCCGCCGGTCACCGGCGTGACCCCTTCGACGCAGGACCCGCCCCACCGCTACTTCCACGAGTTCCAGGCCAACTGCTCGGTCACCCGCACCAGGACGGACGACCCGATCGTCTACCCGCAGCAGCCCGGCACGTCCCACGACCACACGTTCCTGGGCAACACGACCACCGACGCCTACAGCACGACGGCCTCGCTGGCGGCCGGCGGAACCAGCTGCAAGGCCCCCGGCGACCTGTCCGCCTACTGGATGCCCACCCTCTACAACGGTGACCAGCAGATCCTTCCCGTGGGTCCGCAGGTCATCTACTACAAGGCGGGGGTCACCGACTACACCAGCGTCCGGCCCTTCCCCAAGGGCCTGCGGTTCATCGTCGGCAACCCGATGCAGAGCGCCGACGAGTTCCGCCACCACCCGGGCTTCGTCGAGGGCTGGGAGTGCGGCGACAGCTACTTCAACACCGAGTTCCCCGCGACCTGCCCGAACCGTGCCGACGTCCAGCTCAACATCCGCTTCCAGGCGCCCAGTTGCTGGGACGGCACGTATCTGGACACCCCCGACCACAGGAGCCACATGGCCTACCCCGTGGTCAAACCCGGCACGAACGACAACATCTGCCCGGCCGACCACCCGGTCGCGCTGCCGATGATCGAGTTCAAGATGGCCTTCCCCGTCAACGGCGACATGTCGAACGTGCGGCTCGCCAGCGGCCCGGGTCACACCTTCCACTACGACTTCTTCAACGCCTGGGACGACCCCACGCTCAAGGCGCTGGTCGACCACTGCATCGTCGGCGGGCTGCAGTGCGACGCGCGCGGCTACGACCAGACCCACCCGGAGGCGGGCGCGGCACTGGACGAGAACTATGAACTCCCCTGAGGAGCAGCAGCGATGACCTCCACCCGCACCCGTATCCGGCGTGCCGCGGCACCCCTCACCGCCGGCGTGCTCGCCACCGGCGCCCTCGTCGCCCTGCCGGCCGCCCCGGCGCACGCCGCCGGCAGCGTCGTCAAGGTCACCGGCAGCCAGGGCTCCTGGCAGCTGACCGTGGACGGGCAGCCGTATCAGATCAAGGGCCTGACCTGGGGCCCGAGTGTCTCGGACGCCGAGAAGTACATGCCGGACCTGCAGTCCATGGGCGTCAACACGATCCGCACCTGGGGCACCGACGCCACCAGCAAACCACTGTTCGACTCCGCGGCCGCGCACGGCATCAAGGTCGTCGCCGGCTTCTGGCTCCAGCCCGGCGGCGGACCCGGCAGCGGTGGCTGCGTCAACTACCTGACCGACACCGCGTACAAGAACCAAATGCTCGACGCGTTCCCCAAGTGGGTCCAGACGTACAAGGACAACCCCGGCGTGCTGATGTGGGACGTCGGCAACGAGTCGGTCCTGGGCCTGCAGAACTGCTTCAGCGGCGACGAACTGGAGCGACAGCGCGACGCGTACACCACCTTCGTCGACGACATCGCCAAGAAGATCCACGCCGTCGACCCCGACCACCCCGTCACCTCCACGGACGCCTGGGTCGGGGCCTGGCCGTACTACAAGAGGAACGCACCGGACCTCGACCTGTACGCCGTGAACGCCTACAACGCGGTCTGCGACATCAAGTCCGCCTGGGAGAAGGGCGGTTACACCAAGCCCTACATCGTCACCGAGACCGGCCCGGCCGGCGAGTGGGAGGTCCCCGACGACGCCAACGGCGTACCGCTCGAACCCTCCGACCGGGCCAAGGCCGACGGCTACACCCGCGCGTGGGGCTGCATCACCGGCCACAAGGGGGTCGCGCTCGGCGCCACGATGTTCCACTACGGCACCGAGTACGACTTCGGCGGCATCTGGTTCAACCTGCTGCCCGCGGGCCAGAAACGCCTGTCGTACTACGCCGTGAAGAGGGCCTACGGCGGCGACACCTCGCACGACAACACCCCGCCCGTCATCTCCGACCTGAGTGTGGAAGGCGACGCGGGCAAGGTGCAGGCGGGACGTGACCTCGTCCTGGACGTCAAGGCCACCGATCCCGACGGCGACCGGATCTCCTACGAGGTCCTCGACAACAGCATGTACGTCGACCAGAGCAAGAACCTCGCCTCGCTGCCCGTCACCGATCTCGGCGGCGGCCGTCTGCAGGTCACCGCCCCGGACCGTCCGGGCGTGTGGAAGATGTACGTCAAGGCGACCGACGGCCGGGGCAACGTCGGTGTCGAGACCCGTTCGGTCCGCGTCGTGCCGCCCGTGCCGTCGGGCACCGACCTGGCCCAGGGCAGACCCGCCACCGCCTCGTCGTACCAGGCGAGTTACGGCGACTGTCCCTGTACCGCCGGCAACGCGGTCGACGGAAATCCCGCCACCCGGTGGGCCAGCGACTGGAGCGACCCCCAGTGGCTCCAGGTCGACCTCGGTACCCGCACCACGTTCCGGCACGTCCAGCTGTACTGGGAGGCCTCGTACGCGAAGGCGTACACCATCCAGACCTCCGACGACGGCCACACCTGGCAGACCGTGCACACCGTGTCCGACGGCAACGGCGGCATCGACGACTTCGACGTCACCGGCACGGGCCGCTACGTGCGGGTCAACGGCACGGCGCGGGGGACCGGTTGGGGCTATTCGCTGTACGAGTTCGGCGTCTACGCCTGACGGACACCCGCGGCTCCCGACGGCCGGAGCACCGCCGGAGAGCGCTCTATTGCCCGATGCGCAGGTCCGTTAGGGTGCCCGCATGAGCAGACGGGCCCCGACGCTGGAGGACGTCGCCCGGGAGGCCGGCGTCTCCCGGGCGACGGTGTCCCGGGTCGTCAACGGCATCCGCAATGTGGATCCGGAGATACAGGAACTGGTCCGCCGGGCCATCGAGCGCACGGGTTACGCGCCCAACCGGGCCGCCCGTTCGCTGGTGACCCGGCGGGCCGAGACCGTCGCGCTGGTGGTGTCCGGCGCGGGGGACACCTCGGACGCCGGGCAGAACGCCTTCGCCGCACGGGTGTTCGCGGACCCCTTCTTCGGGCGCGTGGTCGGGGGCATCGTCGGCTTCCTGCGCCCCCGCTCCATGCACCCGGTGCTGATGTTCGCCGAGTCGGCCGAGGCCCGGGACGAGGTGCTCACCTACCTGCGGCAGGGACGTGCCGACGGCGCCCTGGTCGTGTCCACCCACGCCGGCGACCCGTTGCCCGCCCTGCTCGCCGACGCCCGGCTCCCCGCGGTGCTCTTCGCCCGCCCCTCGCGTCCCGTTCCGCTCAGCCACGTCGACCTGGCGCACCGGGACGGAGCGCGCCTCGCCGCCGAGCACCTGCTGGCCCGGGGATGCCGTCAACCGGCCACGGTCTGCGGTCCCTTGGACGTGCCGGCGAGCCAGGAGCGGCTGGCCGGCTTCCGCGACACGCTCGCCCGCCACGGCCACCCGGAGGTCCCCGTCGCCGAGGGCGGCTTCACCCTCGACAGCGGCATCGCGGCCATGGCGGAACTGCTGGAGCGCCGGCCCGGCACGGACGGCGTGTTCGCGGCCAACGACCTCATGGCCCAGGGCGCCTGCCAGGTGCTGCGTGAGCGGGGCCGGCGGGTGCCCGAGGACGTCGCGGTCGTCGGCTTCGACGACTCCAGCATCGCCGTCACCTGCCGCCCCCGGCTCACCACCGTGCGCCAGCCGGTCGAGGAGATGGCGGCGGAGATGGCGCGCCTGCTCGACGAGCACATCCGCGGCGTGCGCACCGACCCGGCGTCGGTCGTCTTCGAGCCGGAGCTGGTGGTGCGCGAGTCGGCCTGACCGCACGGGAAGGTCCGTACCGGATGCGTCAAGGGATGGAGGAACAGGGCGCAACCCGCTTGATTTCGGCTTCAGTTGTTGACGGCGCGCACCACCGGGACTACAACCCGAGAGAGCGCTCTCACATCTGCAGTTGCTCCACCCCCACGCACGCCGCACCGGCTTGAGGAGACCCCGCATGCAGAGTTCCGTCGGCGCATCCACCCGCAGACCACCGGCAGGCGTCGCACGCTCACGTGCCGCTCTCGGGCTCGTCGTCGTACTGATCGCCGCCTTCTTCGCGGCCCTGGCACCGTCACCCGCGCACGCGGCCGACTCCTTGCTGTCCCAGGGCCGTCCCGCCACCGCCTCCTCGACCGAGAACGCGGCCTTCCCCGCGAGCGCGGCCGTCGACGGCGACACGGGCACCCGCTGGTCCTCGGCCTTCTCGGACCCGCAGTGGATCAGGATCGACCTCGGGTCCGTGCAGCAGCTCAGCCGTGTCACGCTCAACTGGGAGGCCGCCTACGCGACCGCCTTCCAGATCCAGACCTCCACCGACGCCAACACCTGGACCACCGTCTACTCCACGACCACCGCCACCGGGGGAACCCAGAACCCGACCGTCTCCGGCAGCGGCCGCTACGTCCGCCTCCACGGCACCGCGCGCGGCACCCCGTACGGGTACTCGCTCTGGGAGTTCCAGGTCTACGGCCCCGGTGGCACCACCAGTCCGCCGGACGACTTCTGGGGCAGCACCGGTGACATACCCCCGGCGAGCAACGCCGTCGAGGTGAAGATCCTCAACCGCACCAACGGCAGGTATCCCGACAGCCAGGTGTACTGGAGCTTCAACGGCCAGGTGCACTCCATCGCCGAGCAGCCCTACCTCGACATGCCCGCCAACTCCGCGGGGCGCATGTACTTCTACCTGGGCTCGCCCAGCAGCCCCTACTACGACTTCATCGAGTTCACGGTCGGCAACAACGTCTTCAACGGCAACACCACCCGGGTCGACGCCTTCGGGCTCAAGCTGGCCATGCGCCTGCACTCCAAGGACGGGTACGACGCCGAGGTCGGCGAGAACCGGCAGACCTTCGCCGAGGACCGCACCACCACCTTCCAGCGCTTCACCGCCGCCGTACCGGACCAGTTCAAGGTGCTGGCCCAGACCCAGGCGCCGTACCGGATCATCGCGCCGGGCAGCGACCCGAGCTTCCGTGCGGGCGGCGCCAACGCCGACTACTTCACCGCGTACGCCCGGTCCGTGGGCGTGGACGCGGCCACCTCCGACATCTTCGGCTGCGCCGCCTCCCTGGCGGGCAACCCCACCCTGTGCGCGGCCCTCAACCGCCACGTCGCCACCCTGCCGGCCTCCCAGCAGTCCGACCCGGCCCAGTTCTACCGAGCGGCACCGGCGAACTACTACGCCAAGTTCTGGCACGACAACGCGATCGGGCAACTCGCCTACGGCTTCCCCTACGACGACGTGGCGGGCCGGTCGTCGTTCATCTCGCACGCGAATCCGCAATGGCTGCTGGTGGCGGTCGGCTGGTAGCGCACGCGGACCACGGGACACAGCGGCCCGGCCAGGACGACGAACCTCACCAGGATCTCGGACGTCCGGTCGGGGTCGGGGGCGGGGGGCGGCGGCTCGTGGTCCGCGACCGAGCGGCTGACGCGGGCGCAGTCCCTGCCGCCGACTCGGACCGGACCCGGGATGCCGGCCTGCGGCGCGTCGTGCCCGACGGGCCGTGCCGTGTCCTCGCCTCCGGCGGCGGCTGCGGCGAGTTCCGGATCCGGGACCACGGCAGGACGTGCCGCGGACCGGGAGTCCCGGCCGGCCGGGTGACCGGGTTCTCAACTGGCCGATAATGTCCGTCGATTGAGCGGGTCCGGGATCGCCGGCGGGCCCGGTGCCCGTCGCCGCCGGGTCTCTCCGGGGTACGTGTCGCGGCGGTTCCGCATGCCCCGGCGGCGCCGTCGGTACGGCAATATCCGCAGCATGCGCCCCCCATGGCGTCATCGTGAATTCAACCAATGGACGTTCGAGGCGAAGTACAGTGCTACTGCGGCACCTTGACCACACTCCGCCTGTTCAGGCGGATTTCAGCCACTTCGGACTGTCAGGGTTTGCCGGGAAAGGGGCGGATTGTGGATGCCTATCTGTGTCCTCCCGCTGTAGTGCACGGCGAACACGCCGTTCAGACCGACCAGATCCTGGATGACGTGCGAAGCCGGCATCCGCGGGCGTCATGGCTGCCGCGCATCGACGGCATCGCGGCGAGCACGGGGATCACTTCACGGGGGTGGATGCTGCCGTTGGAGACGGCCACCGCACCCGGCAGCGGGAGCGGCCTGCGCACCCCCGGCGCCGGTCCGGCCCGCGAGGCACTGGGCCGTGCCGGATTCGGCGAGGCCGAGGTGGACCGGGCGATCGCCGCTCTGGAGGCGATACCGGCGCCGCAGACCATCCAGGAGCGCACCGCGCCGGCCTGGGCCGCCGTGCAGAGGTACGCCGAGCACGCGGCCCGCGAGGCCCTGGGGATCGCCGGGCTGGAGACCGCGGACGTCGACTGCCTGATCACCAGTCACTCCACCACCCCGGCCCTGCCGGGACTGGATCTGTCGCTGCTCAACCGGCTCCCGTTGCGCAACGACGTACTGCTGCTGCCGGCCAGCCAGTGGGCCTGCATCGCCGGGACCCGATCGTTGGCGCTGGCGGCCGATCTGGTCGCCGCGGACCCCGACCGCGTCGTGCTCGTGGTGATATCGGAGGCGCTGAGCACCACCTACCAGCCCGCCGACGACACGCTGGAATCCCTCATCGTCCGCCTGCTGTTCGCGGACACCGCCGTCGCCGCGGTGGTCACCGGCCGCCCCAGGACGGAGTCGGTCCTGCGGCTGGACGCCGCCTGGCACCACACCCTCGCCGGGACCTCGGACCTGCACTGGCTGGACACCCGGGCCGACGGCACGCATTTCGTGATGGACCGCCGCGGACCGCGCGCCGTGCAGGAGACGGTCACCGAGATGTGGAAGTGGCTGGGCACACGGCACGAGCACGACGAGCACCCGTGGCACCCCGACCTGCTGCTCGCCCATCCCGGAGGGACCCGCGTGATGGAGTACATGGAGCAGACGATGCCCGACGGGTGGCCCGAGGGGCTGCTGGACTACAGCCGGGACAGCTACACCACCGGCAACCGGGGCGGTGCCGCCGTACTGGACATCCTGCGGCGCGCGTACGACGCCGGCCAGAAGACGGGCAGTCGCACCGTGCTGTACGCGGCCGCGCCCGGGCTGACGGCCACGGCCGTCGAGGGGGAGTGGCTCTGACGTCCGCTCCCTCACCGTGAGGGGCGGTCACCGCGGTCGGTGTGCCACAGATCCAGTTCCGCCCAGACCGCCTTGCCGGTGCTGGTCCACCGCACCCCCCAGCGCGTGGTGAGCTTGTGGATGACGTGCAGGCCACGCCCGCTGTCGTCGAGTGCCCCGGCCTGGCGCAGGCGCGGGCGGCCGTTGCCGGTGTCGCAGACCTCGCACGTGAGCCTGCCCCCGGCCTTCACCAGCCGCACCGTCACCGGCTCGGCGCCGAAGAGGACGGCGTTGGTGACCAGTTCGCTGATCACCAGGAGCGCGTTGTCCAGGGTCTGGGCGCCGACGTCCCACTGCCGGAGGAGGGAGGAGGCCAGTGTGCGGGCGCGGGCGGCGGTGTTCTGGCGGGCCGACAGGTGCCAGGTCGCGGTGTCCCGGCTGCGGCGGCCGGTCATACGGGCGAGCAGCAGCGTCACGTCGTCGCGCAGGCGGCCCTGCGGGGCGAGACCGGCGACCACGCGACGCGCGGCCTGCTGCAGTTCGTCCCAGGGATGTATCTGCCGCACCGCGTCCGTGAGCCGGGCGATGCCGTCGTCGATGGAGGCCGCCGGATCCTCCACCAGGCCATCGGTGTAGAGGGCGAGGAGCGAGCCCGGCGGTGCGGCGAACTCATGCACGTCGAACGGCTCCCGCACGGCGAACTCCGCCCCCAGGCCGGGGTGCGGCTGTGCGGCGACGGTGGTGGCGGAACCGTCGGGGTGGACCAGGACCGGGGGCAGGTGGCCCGCGTTCGACATCACGACGCGGTGGTCCACCGGATCGTAGACCGCGATGCAGCACGTCGAGCCGAGCGCGCTGTAGCCGGCCGCCAGGCCCGCGTCCGTGTCGTCCAGCAGGGTGACCGTCTCGTCCAGGCGCTCCAGCACCTCCCCGGGACCCAGCCCGGCCGACAGCAGCGCGCGTGCCTCCATGCTCAGCTGGCCCATGGCCGCCGCGGCCCCCAGACCATGGCCGACGACGTCGCCGACGACCAGCGCGGTCCGGTCGCCCGGCAGCGGAAAGCTGTTCACCCAGTCCCCGCCGACCCCCGCACTGTCCGGGGTGGTGGGCAGGTAGACGCTGGCGACCTCGATGGTGTCGCTGCCGGCCCGTGGCAGCAGCCGGCGCTGCAACGCCAGCACCTGGGCGTGCTCACGCTGGTGCTGGCGGGCCAGGTCGACGTGGCGCGCGGTCTTGGCGACGAGTTCCTGCAGGTCGAGGAGTTCGCTGTCGCGGAAGGGTCGCTCCGGCCGCCGCCACACCTCCGTCACGCCGAGCACGATGGGCCCGGACGCGCCTTCCGGCCCTTCCACGACGAGCGGGACGCACGCCACGGTCGCCGGCCGGTCGCCGGGCACCAGGGCGCGCACCAGCCGGGGCTCGCTCAGGACCCGCTCGATCGCGTCACGGTCGGGGATGACCGTGGCCCGCGGCATGTCGTCACGCGTGACCGCACCCACCAGCAGCCGGCTCGCCTCCCGGGGAAGGTTGTCCCCGCAGGTCAGATAGCCCTCGGGCCAGGCCCGGTCCGGCACCAGGGCCGCCCTGCGCAGCCGGATGCGCTCATGTGTCTGCTCGGTGACCGCTTCCCCCGTCCACACGGCGAAGTCGAGGTCCACGGCGGCCACGTCTCCCCAGGCCAGCAGGGACTGGGCCAGGGACTGCGCGGTCTCGCCGATGTCCAGCGACGTCCCGATCGCGGCCGCGGAGGCGTACAGGTGCAGCCGTTTGGCCATGGCGATCAGGGAAACCGTCAGGCCTCCCGAGGGCGCCCGGGCGGGCAGGATGCTCATCGAGACGACCATCTCGGTCCCGTCGGCCCGCCGCAGGCGCTGCACCCGGGCGACGTGCGCCTCCCTCGTTTCCAGGACGTTGCGCAGGCGCTGGGTGACCGTCGGTACGTCCCCGGGGGGCAGCAGGTCGGCGAAGGCGGTGCCCCGCGCCGCGTGTACCCCCGCGAACGGGGCGGCGTCCAGATTGCAGCTGGTGATCCTCAGATCCCAGTCGAGCGTGACGACCCCGAGGATCTGTTCCTGCCCTCCGGCCTCCCGGCCCTCCCCGGCAGGGCGGCGGGCGCGGCTCTGGCTCCGCGCGGCGCCAGGACCTGCGGTCCGCGCGGTTGCGCCCTGCGGGATGTAGTCCGACAGGGCACCGCTGACCGTGTCGAACGGCGAAGGAGACGATGAGGAGGGCGTGGGATCCATGCAGCTCACCCAGCTCGCTTACTCCGGCGCAGGCCGGAGTGACAGTCCCGAGTCCGTGCGATCGAGCCCCGAGATCCCTGACCGCACACCTCCTGGATAACACAAACGCCGTCCACGCCGTGAGAGGTAAAGGAAAGGCAAAGCCGGAAGGAGTGCTCCGCCGCGGGTCCGTCCATGGTCAGCCGGCCCGGGTCGGGCGACGACGTACCCCCTGGGACGGTGACTCGGCGGACCGGCCGAGCCGGCGGGCGAGACGCCGCGCTCCGCGCCCCGTGGGCCTGAGGGGCTTGTCCCCGGAGGCGACCGGCCCCGCGCCCGCCGCCAGAGCCGGCACCCCGGCCGAGCCGCCACGATTTCGCCGCCCCGCTCGACACGGCGCCGGACGGCGCGGGCCACCTCGGGCGCCGCCCGGCTCAGGCCGGTGCGGCAGCGGATGCGCGCCACGGTCAGGGCGAGGACCGTGGAGAGCAGGTGTCCGCCGCGGCAGACACACCGGCACGCCTCGACGGCCCGTGCCTGCGTCCGCGGCGGGAGCCGCCGGGGTACACCCGCGGCGGTGCCCCCTGCGACACGCCGCGGTCGATGCCGGTGGCCGCGGCGGCGCCCCGGGGTGCGGCCGGGGCACCCCTCAGGGCTGGAGTGTCAGGTCGCGCCGGTACCACGTGCCCGTCTTGCCGCCGAGGTCCGAGGGACCGGCCGGGCCGACCGGCATGAACCCGGCCTTGATCAGCACCCGCCGGGACGCGGCGTTTTCACGGGAGGTGCCCGCCTTCAGGGTGTGCAAGCCGTGCCGCTCCACCGCCAGCCGGCACAGCTCTCGTACGGCCGAGGTGGCGACGCCGTGGCCGGCGGCGTCCTGCGCGACCCGGTAGCCGAGCTCGGCGGTCCCGTCCGAGAGGTCGTACAGATTGAACCGGCCGAGCACCGAGCCGTCCTCGTCGACCAGCACGTAGAAGGCGCAGATGCCGGCCTCCTGTTCCGCCAGCAAGGCGCTGAACCCTTTGGCGAAATCGGTGAAGTACGCGTCGCCGCGGTCGGTGACCGAAGCGGCGAAGTAGGCGCGGTTGGCGAGCTCGAAGGCGAGGACGGCCGGGGCATGGCCTGCATGCAACTGCTTCAACTCGGGCACGGATCAACCCTAGCGGCATCGGCGGGAGGTCCGACGGTCACCCCGATCCCGCCGCCGTCGCCCGGCGGCGGACCTCGCACGAGGGCATGCGGGGCACCGGCACGGCCATGGCGGTCGACGTCCTGCCTCCCCCCTCCCGGTGCCACCTCGCGGGTGGCCGGGTGGTCACGGGTTCTGGCCGTCCACCAGCCCCCGGCTCGACTGCTCGGCCGTCCAGGACGCCAGGATGCGCAACGCGTCGTGCGACGGGCTGCCCGGCTCGGCGGTGAGGACCATCAGGCGCTGGCCCGAGCCGTCGGGGCTGGTCCAGGTGTCGCAGTCGAGCGTGAGGTCGCCGACCAGGCGATGCCCGTAGTGCTTGGTCCCGTAGCTCGCGGTGTTGACGCGATGCTCGGCCCACCAGGTGCGGAAGTCGGCGTCCTGGACGGACAGTTCGCCGACGAGGCGGACGAGCTCGGGGTCGTCGGGATCGGCGGCCGCCTCCATGCGCAGCGCCGCGACGGCCTCACGGGCGTCGTGCTCCCACCGCCGGTGCATGCCCCGCAGGACAGGGTCCGTGAACAGCAGGCTCACATAGTTGCGTCGCTCCGGCGGGAGCTGCGAGAAGTCGATGTACAGGGCCGCGGCCGCGGAGTTCCACTCGAGGACGTCCATGCGCTTGCCCAGCACGATCGCCGGCGTCAGCGTCAGCTGGTCGAGCAGGCGTCTCATCGCGGGCCGCACGCGCTGTGCGGGCCGCCGCCGGCGTGGCCGGGCGTCGGTCTTGCCGGCGAGTTCGTACAGGTATCGCTGCTGGTCGTCGTCGAGGCGCAGGGCACGGGCCAAGGTGGCGAGCACCGATGCGGACGCCCGTACGCGGCCCTGTTCCAGCCGGGTGTAGTAGTCGACGCTGATCGCCGCGAGCTGCGCGACCTCCTCGCGCCGCAGGCCCGCGACCTTGCGGCGCGAACCCGTGTCGGGAAGGCCGACCCCGGCCGGGTCCAGCTGTGCCCGGCGGGCCTTGAGGAACGCGGCCAGCTCGTTGCGATCACCTGCGGGAGTCATGTCTGCCATTGTTCCCTCGGGCCCGGCCGCTGTGCGGGGGCAGATTCCTTCCCGGGCAGGAACGTGCCGCTGTTGCGCGCCCAGGACCTGGGCGAACGTGGAGACCGGCCCGGCACAGTGCCGGGTCCGAGGCCCACCCGCGACGGTGCGGCCCGACCGGAACGGCACCTGCGGAGAAGCACATGACCAGGACCGACGTCACCTTCGACAGCGCCGGCATCACCCTCGCCGGCCACCTCTACCTCCCCGGCGGACCGGCCGAGGGCCCGCGCCCGGCCGTCGTCGTCGGCCACCCCGGTTCGGGCGTGAAGGAGCAGACCGCCGGCCTGTACGCACAGCGCCTGGCGGAGCGCGGCTTCGTCACGCTGGCCTTCGACGCGGCCCACCAGGGTGAGAGCGGCGGCCTGCCGCGCGGCCTGGAGGATCCCGCCCAACGCGTCGAAGACCTCAAGGCAGCCGTCTCCCTCCTCACCACCCGCGGCGAGGTCGACGCCGACCGCATCGGGGCGCTCGGCATCTGCGCGTCGGGCGGCTACGTACTCCCGGCCACCGCGAGCGACCACCGCATCAAGGCCGTCGGCACGGTCAGCGCCGTCGACGTCGCCCGTCAGTTCCGCCTCGGCGCCGACGGAACCCAGGACCCGGCCGTGTTCCGGAGCATGCTGGACGCCGCGGCCCAGGCGCGCACGGCGGAGGCCCGCGGTGAGCAGCCGCCGGTTCTCACCCTCTTCCCCGACACCGCCGAGCAGGCCCGCGCGCTCGGCGGCGAACACGCCGCCGAAGGGTTCGACTACTACCGCACACCGCGCGCCCGGCACCCGCGCGCGGCACGCTACTTCATCTGGAGCAGCATCGACCGGGCGGCGACCTTCGACGCCTTCGCCGCCGTCCCGCTGATCGGGCCCCGGCCCCTGCTCCTGCTGGCGGGCACCCGAGCCGTCACCTCCTGGATGAGCGTGGAGGCGTTCCAGCGGGCCACCGGGCCCAAGCAGCTCCACTGGATCGACGGAGCCGGCCATGTCGACCTCTACGACAAGAAGCAGTACGTGGACCCCGCCGTCGACACGCTCGCCGCCTTCTTCACCGAACATCTCGGCCGGGCGGTCTAGGGCAGCCCCAGGCGGGTCCGGGTGCATGGGCGGGACCGGCCCGCGACGGTGGTCGGCACGGCCGATTCGCTGTCCAGGGCGGCCCGGTCCGGCGGCGACTGCCTCGCGCACGCACGTCCCCGCCGACGGGCCGGCGCGGGCGGGCGTCCTTCCTTCGCGACACACTCCCGCGCCGTAACCGGTCGCGGCTCAGGCGCCGACCATGTTGTAGCCGCCGTCCGCGATCAGGAACCCGCCGGTGATGTGGTGGGCGTCCTCCGTGGCCAGGAACAGCGCGGCGCCGGCGAGTTCCTCCGGGCCCGGGATGCGGCCCATGGGTGTCATCCTGCGCAGCTGGTCGCCGCGCCCGTTCTGCCAGTCCGCACGGCCCAGCGTGGCCGGTGTCTCGATGAACCCGGGGGCGAAGACGTTCACACGCACCGCGGGGGCGAAGGCGTGGGCGTAGGACTTGGTCAGACCGATGATGCCGTACTTGGCGGCGGCGTACTGCGGTGCCCGCGCACTGCCCCGGGCCACCACGGTGGAGCCGATGTTGACGATGCAGCCGCCGCCCTCCTGCTCCAGCATCCGGGCGCCGAACTCGTGCGTGCACAGCAGCGTGCCTTTCACGTCCACCGCCAGCACGTGGTCGACGGACTCCTCGGTGATGTCCCGCCAGGACATCTGCTCCCGCGCCACGTCGCCGACGTTGTTGATCGCCACGTCGAGCCGGCCGAAGTGGTTCCACACCTGGTCGGCCAGGCGCTTGATCTGCTCGTGTTCGGCGATGTCGGCCCGGACCACGAACGCGTTGCGGCCGAGGGCGGTGACGCGCTCGGCGGTCGCCTCGGCGCCCGCGCGGGAGCCGCGGTAGTGGACGGCGACGTCGGCGCCCTCCTGGGCGGCGCGCACCGCTATCTCGGCGCCGAATCCGGTGCCCGCGCCGGTGACGAGCACGGTCTTGCCGGTGAATCGCTGCGGGCTGGTGGTCATGTGAACTCCGTTCGGCAGAGGGGGCGTTGAGTGGGGCGGGAGGTCATACCAGGGTGCGGCCGCCGTCCGCGTGGAGCACCTGTCCGGTGCCGAAGGCGGACTCGCCGGCGGAGAAGAAGAGGGCGGGGCCGACGTGTCCGGCCGGGGTGTCCGGAGGTCCGGCCGGGACCAGTGCCTGCACGGCGTCGCGCATGCCGGGCCTGGCGAGGTGGGCGCGGGTGAGGCCGGTCTCGGTCTCGCCGCGACGGCGTCGACGGCGTCGAAGGCGACGATCCGCTCCCACACCTCGTCCGGGGTCTCCAGCACGGGCCGGCCTCGTCCGCGCCGACGGCGTGCACGAACACGCCGACAGTGCCTCCGACTTGTCCGGCGGACGCGGCCACGGCGTCCCGGCAGGTGTCGGCGCAGGTGGGACCGGCGGTGACGCCCCGGACCGTGCCGGGGCCGCCGTCGCGGGCCCGATCGCCGGGCCGGGCCCCGTCCCGGTCCAGTACGGCCACGTCCGCCCTGGGGTCGGCCGGGGCCACGTCACGGAGCCGCCGATGCCTCCGGTGCGGGTGCGGGTGCCGGTGTCGGTGTCGGTGACCGGGGCGCGGGGTGCGGGCGGCGGCGAAGTCCTTTGGCGGACACCTCGTACGGGCGTCGACTACGGTCCCCAGCATGCACCCGCGACCGTTGTGATGGCCGAGGAGCCACGGAGGACCGGATGAAACTGGTGACGTTCGACGCGGGCCCGGACACCGCACTCGTGGGTCGCCTGGACGGCGACACGGTGGTCGGACTCGACGTCCCGACCACCCGGGAGTACTTCGAGCGCGCGGGCCGGGTGCCGGCGACGGGACGCACGTACCCGCTGACCGACGTGCGGCTGCGCGCGCCGATCGTGCCGAAGAAGTTCTTCCACACGGCCGGCAACTTCCGGGAGCACCACGAGGACCTGGCACGTGTGGACTGGTCCCACCCGGTCAACAGGGGCATCGTGTTCTTCCAGAACGTGGACGCGATCGTCGGCCCCGAGGACGACATCGTCTACCCGGCCAACCTGACCCGGGAGCTGGACTACGAGCTGGAGCTCGCCGTCGTCATCGGCAGGCCGGGCAAGTTCTTCGGCGCCGAGCAGGCCGCCGAGCACATCGCGGGCTACCTGGTCTTCAACGACATCACCGCACGCGACATCCAGCGCCGCGAGATGGAGTCCGGCGTCTTCTCCTTCTCGAAGGCCATCGACACCTTCTGCCCGATCGGCCCGTACATCGTCACCGCCGACGAGATCGGCGACCCGCACGACCTGGACATGGAGCTACGGGTCAACGGCGACGTACGGCAGAAGTCGAACACCTCCCGCATGTCGGTGTCGATCCCGCAACTGGTGGCCTACCACTCGCCGCAGATCTACAGCGCCGGCGACATCATCACCACCGGCACCATCGCCGGCGTCGCCGCGAGCACCCCGGACCCGTTCGCCCACTACCTCAAGCCCGGCGACGTCGTCGAGGCCGAGATCGAGAAGCTGGGCGTGCTGCGCAACCGGGTCGTCTCCTGGGAGGACGCCTACGGCACCCCCGAGCCGCCGGCCGGACAGTGGGCGTGACGGCACAGGCATCGCGAAACCCCCGGACCGGCCGGGCCCGTTGACCGGTGACGGCGCCGTGGACGCGGCGGCGGGCGGCAGCACCCCCCGGCCCGGTCGCCGTCGAGGCGCACCGTCGTGGCGGAACGTGTTTGCCTTGGACGCGAGCGGCAACGCGAAGTTCATGAGTCAATCGAACAGCGGCACGAACCAAGGTTTCGCATCGGAGCGGAGTGCGAAGGCGACCGCCCCCGCGTCGCAGCCGGCGAACACGGCGGCCGAGACGTCCGATGACATGACGTCAGCGGGGGCCGACAAGGCCGGGCGTACGGCCGAGGCGACCTCCGCGGTCGTGCACGGCGCGGCCAGGCGTGTGCAGGCCGGCCGTGAGGCGGTCGTCGCCGCCTCTAGCCAGGCTGCGGCCCTCGCCAAGACGGCATGGACGGTGATCGCCCAGCGCAAGTTCATCGCCGTCGGCGTGGGTGCGGGTGTGTCGGCGTTGGGCGCCACGTCGTACGTGGCAGGACGGCGGGCGGGGCGTCGTACGCACGGTCCGATCACGCGGATGACCGGCGGCCGGATCTGAGGCGGGAGGCGGACCCCGCCATCCGCCCGTGGCGGGGTCGTCGAGGCAGGCGCGCCGGGGAGTGCGGCCTACCGCCCGGCACGGCAACACGCCGGGCGGAGTTGCGCCGCTCCGGCATGCGGCAGGCGCAGCCCGGCACCGCTCGAATCCGGGCGGCTCACCGGATGAGCGAGCCTACGTCTCTCGGTGCCCCGCCGTACCGGAGCGCGGCGCCGGAGCCCGAGCCCGGGTGCACGGTGAGCGCCATGCTCGAAACGGCGACCCCGGTCCGCAATGTCAAGGGCCGCGCCGAGGCGACCGAGGCCGAACGCAACCTGTGAGGGTGCGGCGACCTGCGGCCTCGCGCTCGGCGGTGGTCACCCTCATGAGCGCCACCAAGCCTCGACGTCGCCTCGCCGTCGGTGCCTGTCACCGCTGGACCGTGCGGGAGGAGGTGGCGCTCCGGGCGTTGCCCGCTGAGCATGGTTCCACCCGCCGCGTGTCGGTCAGGCGGCCTTGCCGCTTGTGCGGGAAAGGGCGGCCGCGCGGCCGGCTGCCTTGGCGGCGTCCACGACGGCACGGTCCTGCAGCAGACGCCCCGAGGCGAGAGCGCCGTCGATCAGCAGCCCCAGGTGCGCTGCCAGGGCGGCGGGATCGTCGGCCCCGGCTGCGGCGGCGAGGCTCCTCAGCCACTCCTGCCGGCGCCGCGTGTGGGCTGTGGTGGCGGCATGGGCCTTGGAATCCGGCTCGGCCTCGACGGCGGCGCTGACGAAGGGGCAGCCGAAGAACCCGTGCCGGTCGAAGGATGAGAGCAGCGCGTCGAAGAGTCCCGCCATCTGCTCCACGGGATCGGGGCCCGCGGCCTCGGCGGCCGCTCGCAGGCGCTCCATCCAGGATTCGTCCGTGCGGTGCAGGTAGGCCGCGATGAGGTCGTCCTTGGTCCGGAAGTGGGCGTAGAGCGTGGACTTGGCCACCCCGGATTCCGCGATGATCTGGTCGACACCGACCCCGCGCAGCCCGTGCCGGTGGAAGAGCGCGGCTGCGGTGTCGAGGATCTTCTGCTCCGTGTTGGTCTTGCGTACGCGGGTCGCCATACCGGACAGACTAGTCCGTTCGACCGGCGACCGGGAAGCCGGGTCGGCTCGTCTCAATCACGGCGACTTGTTCGTTTTGTCGACATGGGCGGGGAGCTGCCGCTGGCGACCGAGGGATGAGGTGCGCGAGGCACGCGGTCGGGGTGGAGGAGCTCGGATGGCCGCTTCAGCTGCGGGGACCTTCAGCAGTCGGTACCCGGGCCGGAGCAGGGGCTGACGGAGTTCGCCGCGGTCGACACCCTGCTGCCGGCCCGCAAGCCCGTCGCGCTGTCGGCGAGAGGGGCCGCGGTGCTGCCGCCGACGGTGATCACGGCCTTGGGGCGGGGCTGGTGGACCGGGTCCAGGTGCGGAGCGGGCAGAAGGTGCCGGTCCATGGGGGTGCCGACGGCGTGGGCAGCGTGGCGGTGCCGATCGCGCCGACCCGTGGGCCCGAGGCGTTCGCGACCGCCTCGGCGGACAAGGCGGACATCTCTCCGCGGCCATGGGGCCCTAGACGGGCGTGTGGCCCTCCAGGTATACGCGCACGGTTTGGGAGACTCCGGCGGCGACGGCTTCGGCGATCGGCACCCAGGTGAACTCGTCCGGGCTCAGCCGGGCGTCGCCGGAGGGGGTCTCGCTCAGCAGTTGGCACACCACGGCCGGGCGTGTGTCCGCCGTGTCCGTCCCGTCCGGGGTGAGGAGCGTCGTGCCGTCGACGAGGTAGCCGGTGAGTTCGTACACCACACGGGCCGCGGTGGCCGGCGCCGGTTCGGCGAGTTCGGGATCGCCCGAGGGCAGCTTCCAGTCGCCCCCGGCCTTCACCAGGAGGACCCGGCCGGCGTACTCGACGACCGCGTCCACCGGACCTCCGGAAGCCTGCTCCATGGTCATGTGGCCGCCCCTTCCCAGTTGTACGTCCGCCCCGACCTGCCCTGTCCTCGCGGGCCCCCCTTACCTACCCGGCACGCATCGGTTCACGCTGTGCGGAGTGCGGAGTGGTCACGCCCAGTACTCCGGCGGTAGATCGTGATCTTCATGTCTGATCTGCGGTCTGTTGCTGGTAGTGGCTCGTGCGGGATCGGGCTTCATGCCGCGTCGCCAGTCTGACCGGCTGAGCCGGTGGGCCGGCCGGACGACGAGTGTGTTCGTGAGCGCGGACGATGCGAGGAAGGCGTGGGCGAGCCTGGCGAGGGTGGCCCAGCGGGCCCAGGAGACGTAGCGGCGTTGGTGCTCTTTTCAGGTCGCCGGTCTCGTCAACCACGAGAACTGCCCGGTCGGGGCCGCACAGGTGCGGGCATCGGCATCTACGTGACGGTCCGCCGTCCCAAGGGCCGGTCCGAACAAGCGCTCCATGCCGACACGCGCACCACGAACACCCTGAGCAGAGACCTCCGAGCCCTCGGCGAGCGTGCCGCCGCCGAGCGTAAGGAACGCCGGCGCGCTCTTCGCTGGAAATGACCTCCGCTGCCGGTCTTCGTCCGCCCGCTCGTCCGGCATGCTGTGCGCCCATGGGGATCTACATGGAATTGATGCGCGTGGAACCGGAGACCGCACGGACAGCCGTCGCCGGTCAGGCCTGGCCACGCCCGGAGATGCGCGAAGGCGAGAAGTTCCGGGCCGTCTTGTCGCTGGACAAGGCATGGAACGCCCTCCAATGGCTGCTCACCGCCTCGGGCTGCCCGGTCGACCCGGTGATGGGCACTCCGTTCCTGGAAGAGCAGCCATTCGACTACGCCCCGCCGGGCCTACTGACCGCCGAAGAGGTCGTCCGGGCCGCGGACTTCCTCGCAGGGCTGGACTTCGATGCCTTGGCGGACTTCGCCGACGAGGAAGCGATGGACGCAGACGACGTCTACCCGTCCGGCTACGACAGGCAACGGGCCGAAGAGCTACGCAGTCACTACGCCGATCTCCAACGGTTCTACGAGACCGCGGCAGCTGCCGACCAGTGGGTGCTCACCACGCTGACCTGACAGCGGGCTCAGCGGACGACAGTTTCGTTTGATAAGACGTCAATGATCAGTAAAATCCGATTGGATCGGCTACCAAGGAAGCAGGGGTCCTCTTGAGACACCTTCCCGCGGACCAGCAGTACCGAATCATGCAACTCATATGGGGACGAGAAAAAGCGGATACGCAAGCAGCAGCCAGCACAGACGACTACGTACGCCGGGTGCTGGAGAGCGGAGAGCTCAGCGGCGACCTACGTAAACCCAACGAGCAAGCACCCCGCGACCCGACCTACGTCCGCATCTACCGTGCTGCCAAGCCACTGCCAGCCGTCGCCTACGCGATGCCCGGCCCTGGCACGATCGAGATCCGCCTTGAACATGAGGACGCAAATGACTTGCGCAGCGAGAAGTGCGTCCGCTTCCTCGACGTCAAGCATGACAACAAAGTTGCCGTGACCGTTGCCAATACGGCCACGGTATTGATCGCAGTAGAACTCACCGCCCGTGCTCTGAAGAAGCTGAACGCTGATCACGGGTAAGGCAGACCCCGATTTCCGACAGGGCCGAATCCCCGCCCGTCGGCAACAGGCGCCGCAGAGGCCCCGTCTGTCGGTGACCAATCTGAACCGGCAGCCCGTGCCGGATGTCCCCGAGGAGAACACAGGCGCGCACTGTCGCAAGGTGATCAGCCACCTCTCCACCTACTGCAGCGGCCTGGGCGTGTGCGAGAACCCTCCTGGCCCGGCGCACCGTGGAACACGGCGCCCCCCGCTGCGAGCCCCTCAGGTAAGCGGATCGGGGAGCCGCGGCGTAAAGGGGGTGTGAAGCAGCTGGAGTTCAAGGACTTCTACCGAGCCAGCCGGGACGCGTGCCTGCGGGCGGTCCTGGCGAGTGTGGGTGATCGGCAGCTGGCCGAGGATCTGGTCGCCGAGGCGTTCACCCGGGCCTGGACGGCGTGGCCCAAGGTCAGCCGCCATCCGGCGCCGCGCGCGTGGATCGTGCGTACGGCGCTCAACACCCGGGTCTCGTGGTGGCGCAGGCGACGCCGGGAAGTGACGCTGGACGGCGTCCCCGACGCTCCGGCCGGCGCGGCCGGTGACCCCGGCCTGGACCCCGCGCTGCTCGCCGTGCTGCGCCAACTGCCCGAGCGGCAGCGGGAGGTGATCGCGTACCGGGTCTTCCTCGATCTCGACACCTTGGCCACGGCGAAGGTGCTCGGGATCGCGCCGGGAACCGTCACCGCCCATCTGTCGCGGGCGGTTGCGACACTGCGCGGCCACCTCGTCACCGCGGACAAGCCGGAGGTTGGGCAATGACTGAGCACGACACGGACGTACTGGATGCGCTGAGGGACTCGCTGGACGGCATCACCATGGACACCCCGGTCGAGCGGATCGAGGCCGTGGGCCGGGCGCGCCGGCGTCGGCGTCGCATCGTGGGCATGACGGCGGGAGTCGCTGCTGCCGCGGGCCTCGCGCTCGGCGTGCCCACGTACGGCAACCCGCCGACGGCCCCGCCCGCGGCAGGCGACGGCAGCGCGGCGGGCGACAGTACGGGGGCGGGCGCCGTGCACATCCGCACGGCGGCGTACACCGTGGACACCAAGAAGGACGGCACGGTCCACGCGACCTTCGACAAGCAGCGGTACTTCACCGACCACGCGGGTCTGCAGGACGCCCTGCGCAGGGCGGGCTTCCCCGTGCTCATCAAGGAGGGCGAGTTCTGCAAGGGGCCCCAGGACGACGGAACGCTCGACCCCAGTGGTGTGGGGCCCGGCGTCGGGAAGGTCATGAAGGGCGTCCGGGGCGAGAACGGCAAGGTCACGTTCGTCTTCACCCCGTCGGCGATGCCGTCCGGGACACAGCTGTTCATCGGCTTCCTGAACAAGGCCCAACTGGCCTCCGTGCACGGCAATCCGGGGTCGGTCGAACGCCTGGTGCCCACGGGCGTCCCGCTGACGTGCAGCACGCAGGCGCCGCCCGCGGACACGCGGTCGTAGCGGAACGTCACGCCGGCCGATAGGGAAGGGGAGGGGAGGGGCGGGGTGGTCGAGGGGCGGACGCCGCCCCTCGGCCGCGCCGTTCACGCTCCGTCCGGGAACGCCTTGCCGGGATTGAGGATGCCGTGCGGATCGAGTGCGCCCTTCACGGCGCGGTGCAGGGCGAGGACGGCCGGCGAGAGCTCGCGCCCGAGGCCGTCGGCCTTCAGGATTCCGACGCCGTGCTCGCCGGTGACCGTCCCGCCGAAGGCGAGCACGGCGTCGAGGATCTCCTCGAAGGCGAGCTGGGCCCGGGCGCGGGCCGCCTCGTCCCCGTGGCCGGTGATGAGCAGCGGGTGCAGATTGCCGTCGCCGGCGTGGGCGATGTTGGCGATGGTGACAGCGTGGCTGCGGCCGATCTCCTCGATGCGGCCGAGCATGGCCGGGACGTGTTCGCGCGGGACGCACACGTCTTCGGTGAGCACCGGACCGAGCCGTTCCAGCGCCGGATAGGCCAACCGCCGTGCGGCGAACAGGGCTTCGGCCTCCTCGGGGTCGGTGGACCGCTCGGCCCAGGTCGCGCCCGCACCGCGGAAGCAGCCCACGACCTGGTCGGCGAGCTCCTCGCCCCGTGCACCGGGCTCGTCGACCCGGGCCAGCAGCACGACGTCGGCTTCGAGGGAGAGGCCCATGTTCTTCCAGGCGTCGACCGCTCGAAGGCAGTGCCGGTCGACCAGTTCGAGCGCCGACGGCGTGATGCCCGCGGCCGCGACGGCCCGGACGGCCTCGCCCGCGGTGACCACGTCGGAGAAGTACCCGGCCACGGTGATCGCCGGTGCGGGCAGCGGCCGGAGCCGGACGGTCACCTCGGTGACGATGCCGAGCGTTCCCTCCGAGCCGACGACGAGTCCGGCCAGGTCGTAGCCCGCCACGCCCTTGGCGGTACGGCGGCCGAGGCGCACCACCTCGGCGGTACCGGTGACCACCTCGAGTGCGAGGACGTAGTCCCGTGTGACGCCGTACTTCACGCAGCACAGGCCGCCCGCGTTGGTGGCCACGTTGCCGCCGATCGTGGACCACGGTGAGCTCGCCGGGTCCGGCGGGTACCACAGGCCGTGCTCGGCGACGGCCGCGCGCAGGTCGTCGTTGACGACGCCGGGCTGCACGACGGCCAGCCCTTCGAGCGGGTTGATCTCCAGGATCGACGCCATCCGGTCGAGGGCCACCACCACGCAGCCGTCCACCGCGTTCGCGCCGCCCGACAGCCCGGTGCCGGCGCCCCGGGCGACGACCGGGGCGCCGTGGTGGAGACAGACCTCGACGGTGCGGCGTACGTCCTCGGTGCTCCGCGCACGGACCACGGCGGCCGCGCGGCCGACCGGTGCCCACTCGGCCTCGTCGTGACTGAGACCGGCGACGACGTCCGTGTCCCGCAGGACGCTGCCCCGCGGGAGCGCGGCGCACAGGGCCTCGACCAGCGGACGGGCCGAGGGGGAGGACACGGGCACACTCAGCGGCTCTTGGGTCATACCTCCAGTGGATCATCCCCAGGGCAGCGAGCGCAGCGGAGATGCCCTCACAGGGCATGCGGGGCATGCGGGGCATGCGGGGCACGTCAGCCGTCGCCGGGCAGGGCGCCTTCGAGATGCCGGTGGAGGGTGGTGGGGTGCTGATCGACCGTCAGTACGATCTTGCCCCGGACGTGCCCACGAGCGGCACGTTCGTGTGCCGCGCGGGCATCGGCCAGGGCGAACGTGCTGTCGATCGCGACGCGCACGGTGCCCGCATCGAGCAGCCGCCCCAGGGAGGCGAGTTGCGCGCCGCTGGAGCGGACCTGGGCGCTCGAGACCGTGACACCCCGCATCGCGGTCTCTTCCTCGTCGAACACCCCCGGCAGCACGGGGAACTGGGCACCACCGCGCCTGAGCGTGCGCAGGAAGCGTTCGCTGCCGGGGCCGCCCACGGTGTCCACGACGAGGTCGACGTCGTGCACGAGGTCCTCGGCACGGTGCTCGGTGTAGTCGATGAACCGGTCGGCGCCGAGCTCGCGCAGGAAGGACGCGTGCGCGCCCGACGCCACCGCGATGACGTGGGCGCCCCGCCACTTCGCCAGCTGCACCGCGAAGTGCCCCACGCCGCCCGCCGCGCCGTTGACGAGCACCGTCGTGCCGGCGTCGAGCGGTGCCGGGCGATGCGGCTTGTCCTGGAAGGGCGAGGGGTGATCGTGCCCGACCTCGATCAGGAACTGCCACGCCGTCAGCCCGGCCATGGGCGCCCCGGCCGCATGGACGTGATCGATGCCGGCGGGCTTGAGGGCGAGGTCGGACGCGGGCGCGGCCACGTACTCGGCGTAGGCGCTGCCGCGGAAGCCGGGGAAACGCAGGAGACCGAAGACCTCGTCGCCGACGGCGAGGCCCGTCACGTCCGCGGCGACGGCCTCGACGACGCCCGACACGTCCGTCCCCGGGATCACGGGCAGACGGACCGTCGGTTCGGTCTCTCCGGGCATCGTGGTCATCCCGTCGCGCAGGTACCGGTCCGGAGGGTTGACGCCGACCGCGCGCACTCCGACGACCACCTCGCCCGGCCCCGGCTCGGGCATCGGCACCTCGTCGTACCGCAGAACGTCCGGGCCGCCGTGCTCATGGAGGCGGACCGCTCTCATCATTCGGGTCGGCATCGTCTTCTCCTGTCCGTGCCCGCGGGATAGTCTCATCCGGATCGGTGCTCCATATAAGTGAACCACTGATCCGAACCACTGATCCGAATATATGGACCACTGATCCGGATGGTCAAGGGAGACAGATGCGGGCCGACGCCAGGAAGAATCGCGACCACCTGCTCGAGGTGGCGGCTGCCGCCATCGGCGAGCAGGGCGTGGACGTGTCCCTGCGCGACATCGCACGCAGGGCCGACGTCGGGCTCGCGACACTGCTGCGGCACTTCCCCACGCGTGAGGCGCTCCTCGACGCCCTGCTCCGCACGAGTTTCCACGAACTGACCGCGCGCGCCGACGAGTTGGAGAAGTCGGCCTCCCCTGCGGAGGCGCTCGTCACGTGGCTGCGGGAATGCGTCGCATGGACAACCGAGTACCGGGGCGTGACGGTGCTCATGGCGGCCGCGATCGAGGACGCGGAGTCCGCCCTCCATGCCTCGTGCGTCACCCTGCGCACGGCCGGTGCGCGGCTGCTCGCCCGCGCCCAGGCCGCCGGGGGAGCACGGAGCGATCTTGACGGCACCGAACTGTTCGCGCTGGTCGCGATGCTCGCGTGGCTCGGCGACCAGCCTTCGCTCGCGCCGCACGCCGGTCATCTCTTCGACGTGGTCGCGAGCGCGATTCCGCCGAGCGCGGCCAGGGGCGGGACCGGGCCCGCGGGACGCGTGAACGGTGCGGCCGGCGGGTGAGGCCGACTCCGGCGGTCCGGCCGCCACCCGGCCGAACACACCGAGGTGCTGCTCGCCACGGAGGCCCGAGGCGGCCGGGCCATGTCGTCACCGCCATGGGGCACCCGGCGCGCTGACGCTCGGTGGCTGCTGAACCCCCGTCAGGCGGAGGGCTCGTCGGCCGACTCGCCCGAGCTGGTGGCTCCGGCGGATTCCGGGGCGGTGTAGAAGACCGACGTGCCCTGCTTGGTGCGCTGGGCCTGCGCCTTGGCCACGAGTCCTTCGAGTGTGGTGCGCACGACGGTGGTCTTGACGGTGCGTTCCGGGTGCTGCTGTCCCAGGGCGGTGCTGATCTCGGCCGCGGAGCGCGGTTCGTTCTGCCCCGCCAGATGCTCGCGTACGAGGTCGACGAGCGTGGGCGCCGTGGTGGAAGGGGACGGGGCGGCCGACGCGGCCGGCGTCCTGGCGGCGGCCTTCTTCCCGGTGGTGGCCTTCTTCCCGGCCCGCTTCCGGGCCGGCGCGGCGGCCTTCTCGGCCTGCTTCCGCTTGGCTGGGGCCTTGGCGGCGGGAGTCCGCTTCTTGCGCGGGGCGGGCACGGCCGCGACGGGTTCGGCTGTGGGGGGAGTGGGGACTCCGAGGGCCTGCTGGATGCTCACCAGCACGGTGTTGTCGTGCCGCAGTGCCGCCAGCTGTGCCTGCAGCGCGTCGATCTCACCGGTCAGACGGGCCTGCTCCTTGAGATTGCGCTCGAGGTCGTCGGCCACCTGCGTGCTGTACTGCGAGGTCAACTCGGTTGCTACCGTCGGAGTTTCGGACATGGTGCTCACACCCTTCCTGGGTGCTACGGCCGGTGGGCGGCGAGCCCCCGGCGTATGCGAAGTCCAATGTGCGTGTTCTTCCGCCAGGTGCTGTGTGGGCCTGGGCAGTTACTGTCGCACAGTCGTGTCTGAGCGATGGTACGGAATGCCTGAACAATCTGCTCACGTACGTGGCCGAAACCCTCCGGACGGCACGGTGGCCTTGACTGCCGTCACAGTGGTGACGAGATCGCGGCATGACACATGTCGCGCCGCCGCATGGGTCGTCGTCGGCGCAATTACTGTGCTGGTCCATGAAGACCTGGTTGCCCGTGGATGCCATGCCCCGACTGTCCGGTGCCGTTGTCCTGGGTGCCGTGGCCGGTGCGGTCGTGGGGCTCGCGGTGGGTGCCGCGCGGGGGGCGCTGGCCGGGATCGCCATGACCGAACTGGCCTTCGTCGCGGCGGGATGGGCCGTGCTGTGGCCGATGGGTGCGGCCGACACGAGGCGAAACGCCCGGCGTGAGGACTTCCGCCCCCTCGTCGAGGAACTCGTCGTCGTGGCCGTGGCGTCATGCGGTCTGGTGGCCATCGTGCTGTTGCTCCTGGTCGGACCGTCCGACACCGGGCACGCCGGAGCCGCACTCGCGGTCCTCGGCGTGGCTCTGGCCTGGGCCGCCCTGCACCTGATGTACGCCGCCCGCTACGCCTACGCCTACTACGAGACATCGGGCGGCATCGACTTCAACTCCGACGCCCCGCCCGCGTACCGGGACTTCTTCTACTTCAGCTACAACCTCGGCATGACGTATCAGGTGTCCGACACCAGTGTCTCCAGCTCGGTGATCCGCGGGATCGTGCTGCGTCACTGCCTGCTGTCCTACGTGTTCGGCGCCGGCATCCTCGCGACCGCCATCAACCTCGTCGTGGGACTCGTCGCAGGCTGAGGCTCAGGCCGCGGTCCTGCCGTGTACTGACGTGACCGCCGACCGGAGTCCAGCCGTCGGCTTCGACGCGTTCCGCGGTGGTCGCGAGGTCGGCGAAGTCCCCGGGCATCCCGACGGCTGCCTGGGAGTGCGGGCGCTCCCGGAACCCGTCGCCGACGAGGACGCGGCCGCCGGGTGCCGGACGGGTCCTGGCTGCCGCGAGGGTGGGCAGCAGGCCGCCGAAGGCGTGCGCGGCCCCGAAGCTGAGGACCACGTCGAACGGCTTGTCGGACACGAACTCCTCGGCTTTCCGGACACGAACTCCTCGGCCTTCCGGCCACGCAGGACGAGGCGGTGCTGTTCCCGTCCCCACAGCCGAGGTCGAGCACCCGCTCCTCGCCGGTCGGGAGACCGTTGCAGGAGGCGGCGCACCGAGTCGTCGTCGAACGGGGGCCTGATCGGGTGCCCGGTACGAGCGATGCGGGAGATCTGTTCGCGATGCACCGGGCAGGGTGCCGCCGGCCCGGCGCTCGCGCACCTCGATTTCGCGCACCTCGCCCACGGGCGGCGGGACGGGTCAGCCCAGCGACGCGGTCGCCGCGCGCAGGTCGTCCAGGGCCGCCAGCGCATGGGGGGCCAGCCCCTCCCCGTCGTCACGATCGCTCTGGGACCACGTGGCGTAGCCCCGCTTGAACGCGAGCACTCCCAGTTCGCCCGCGAGATGCGCGGTCGGGTCGGGGACACCGCGGGCGACGAGCGCGTCGGTCATGGCGGCCGCGAGGCCGACGCTCTTGAGGGCGTCGCGCTCCTGCAGCTCCGTGCTGGCTGCCACGGCTGCCTGGAGGCGGGGGCCGAGCTCGCGGTTCGCGGGTCCCATGGCGCCCGACGCGCGCTCCAGGCCGGCCGCCACCGCCTGAAGGGGGCTGGCGCTCGCGGGCGCCTCGGCGATGCCCTCGGCGAGCAGCCTGCTGAGTGTCTCCTGCCCGGCGACCAGGAGCTCGCGCTTGTCCGAGAAGTGGCGGAAGAAGGTGCTCTTGGTGACGCCGGCGCGCTCGGCGATCTGGGCCACCGTCGTGGCGTCGTACCCCTGCTCGGTGAACAGGTCGACGGCCGCGACGACGAGTCGCTGGGACGCCCCTGGTTGCCATCTAGCCATGAGACCAGGATAGGCGATGGGACCTTTGTCCCATCACCGTGTAGAGTCAGTGATGGGACAAAGGTCCCATCACTTCGAGGGAGAGTTCATGCACGTCTTCATCACCGGCGGTACGGGCACCATCGGCTCCGCCGTCGTCGCCGAACTGCTCGCCAACGGCCACACCGTTCTCGCCCTGGCTCGCTCGGACCGCTCGGCGCAGTCCCTCGGGGGCGCGGGCGCCGAGGTCCTGCGCGGGGATCTCGCGGACCTCGACGTCCTGCGGTCCGGCGCCGCGCGGGCCGACGGCGTGATCAGCCTCGCCTTCGGACGCGACTACAGCAGTCCGGACGCGCTCGCACGGGCGATCGCCGAGGAGAGCGCGGCGCTGACCGCACTGGGGCAGGAACTCGTCGGCAGCGACCGCCCGATCGTCACGGTCTCGGGTACGCCCTGGGTGCCGGGCCGCGCCTCCACCGAGGCCGATCCGCTGCCGACCGACGGACCGGTGGGCGGCCGGGGCCGTTCGGTCACGGCGCTGCTGGATCTCGCTTCACGCGGCCTGCGCAGCATGGCGGTCCGCATGCCGCGCACGGTGCACCACGAGGGGCAGGGCGGATTCGCCGGCCTGCTGGTCGACGCGGCACGCCGTTCCGGGGTGTCCGGCTACCCCGGCGACGGCACCCAGCGCTGGCCGGCCGTGCACGCGCTGGACGCGGCGGTCCTGTTCCGCCTGGTGCTCGAGTCGGCGCCGGCCGGGACGTCCTGGCACGCCGTCGGCGACGAGGGCGACGCGGTGCGGGACATCGCCACCGTCATCGGCCGGCGACTGGGCCTGCCGGTCGAGGAGGTCCCGCAGGAGACCTTCGGCCCGTTCGGCCCGATCTTCGCCCTGGACCAGCCCGCGTCCAGCGCCCACACCCGCGCGGCCCTCGGCTGGCGGCCGACCCACGCCGGCCTGCTCGAAGACCTGGAGAACGTTCGGCCCTGACGCGTGCACCTGAGGCGCGGCACGGCATGCCACGGTACGCGCCTGCCGCCGTCGGCGTGTTCGACAGGTCTCGCCCGGGCGGGCCGGGCCGTCACCGGCCGGGCCCGCTGTCGGCATCGGTTCAAGCGCCGCCGGTCAGCCGATCGTCCACTTCTGGTTGGCGCCGCCCGAACAGGTCCAGATCTGCAGCCGGGTGCCGTTGGCCGAGTTGTTGCCCGTCACGTCGAGGCATTTGTCGGCCTGTGGATTGACGATGTCGTTCGCCCCGCTGACGGCCCACTTCTGGTTGGGGCCGCCGGTGCAGTCCCAGAGCTGAACGGTGGAGCCGTCGGCGGTGCCGTTGCCGGTCACGTCCAGGCACTTGCCGAGCGCGCGGATCGTGCCGTCGGAGCCCACGGTCCACTGCTGGGCGGCGGTGCCGTTGCAGTCGTAGAGCTGTACGGGGGTTCCGTTGGCGGAGTTCGCCCCGGCGACGTCCACGCACTTGCCTGCCAGGCCCCTGATCGCCTGGCCGGTGGAGGTGCTGCCGGTCGTGACGGAGACGGAGTCGACGACGAGTTGCTGGGGGAAGGAGGTGGAGGTGTTCGGGTCGCCGGGCCAGTAGCCGCCGACGGCGAGGTTGAG
>NZ_JBIWOE010000048.1:0-59688 GCF_044767585.1 Streptomyces sp. NPDC101225 | reverse complement strand
AGCAGCGGCAGCGTCGCCGAGGCGGTCACGAACTCCCGCAGCGGATGCCGGGCCAGCACCGCGTCCACCTCCGGCGTCAACGCCGCCGCCAGCCGGGTCGCGACCGGCAGCGAGTCGTCGCGCAGCGTCCTGACGGCGTCCAGCACGGCGTTGCGCCCCGGCCCGGCGGGAACGCCGGCGGCGAGCCGCTCGTGGAGGTCGCCGCCCTCCTCCAGCACCAGACCGGTGTCGATGCCGGCCGGGATCTTGATCCGGGCGTGGTGGCGCCAGGTGGCCACCGGGTCGCTCCAGGCCTCGACCCGGAACGTCCAGCGGCCCTCGGAGGGGGGTGTGACGTCGGCACCCCAGCGGTCGGAACCCGGTGCGAGTTCCCGCATCGGGGTCCACGGGCCGTGCCGCCCCTCGGGATCGGTCAGGACGACGTTGGCCGCGACCGCGTCATGGCCTTCCCGGAACACGGTCGCGGTGACCTGGAACGTCTCGCCCGCGACGGCCTTCGCCGGGTACCTGCCGCACTCCACCGCCGGGTGGACCTCCCGTACCGGGATACGGCCGATGGCCGGAATCGAACTCATGCGTCTCACCTCCACCGTGCTGGAAGACCGGGCCGTCGGCCCGGTCGGGGACAAACAGGGGGCCGGACGGATCGCTTCCCCGGCCGGGCCGGAAGGATCTCCCCGGCCTGCGCCGAACGGGTCACCTCTGCCCGGCCTGCGCCGAAGCGGTCACCTCTCGCCGGCGAGACGCCGATGTGCACGCGGTGGGCCGCGCCGCTCCGCCGCGACCGTCCGGGGCCTGTCGTCCTGCTCCAGGAGGTAGGCGCCGAGGGTGGACCGCAGATAGCGCTCGGCGGCGTCCGCGGCCTCGCGGGCGCAGCGTTTGCCCATCAGGACGCAGAGGGTGTAGCCCGAGTCCTCGAAAGTGGCCCGCACCGTGCGGTCGGCGGGGGACGCGAGCATGACGCGTTCCCACGCCCGGTACCGCCGCAGTTGCCGGGCCACCTCGGCTTTTGCCGGTAGCAGCATGACGCCCTTCACTTTCCGGGGGCTCGATCGCACGTCTCCCGACCGTCGGGCGGCGGCCGTACGTGGGCACGCACGGATCCGTTACGGGCATCGAGGTCTTCACACATGGTGCACGGACGACGACTCAGCGTCTTGTTGGAGCTTCAACTACCCCTGTGGGCCCGTCGATCACCAGTTGTGCGCTCGTGTTGCACGAATGGCGTAGCGCTCCCACGCTTGAGGTGACTCAGGAGCGATCGCCGCTCACGCTGTGCATACGGGGCTCGTCCCGCCAGGGACGAGGACAGGCGGGAGCTTCGCCGGTGAGGAGCCAACGACGATGAAGACCGCAGCACCCTGTTACTACCACCTCGACGTGGAGGTCAGCCCGGACCGGGTCGGACAGGTCCGGCGCATCCTGGCCGCCCACCTCCGGCTCTGGGACCTCGAAACGCTGGTCGAGCCCGTCTGCAGCGGCGCCGAGCTGCTGCTCAAGGCCATCGACGAGCACGCGACGGACAAGAACACCTCGATCGAGATGTGGTGGAACGGCCAGCATCTGATCACCGCGGTGGGGGAGAACGACTGCGACCTGCGCCCCGACCAGGACCTGCGCACCTGCCTCGAACGGATCGCCGCCATGAGCGACGGCTGGGGCTGCTGCGCCACCGGTACCGGCAGCAAGGTCATCTGGTTCTCGCAGCGGGCCCGGGCCGGCGAACGGGTGCCCCTGGTGCCGGTGGCGCCCCGGCCCCGGCTGCGTGAGGTGCTCCAGGTGCCGCGCGAGGCGCGGGCCGCGGCGCTGGCGGGCGAGGCACGCGCATCGGACGGCCTGCTGGAGGAGGCCCGGTGACGGCGAAGCGACGCCGCACGGCAGGGGTGCCCGTCTGGAGCGGGCACCCCTGCCCGTTGGGTGCCTCCTTCGACGGCAAGGGCACCAATTTCGCCCTCTTCAGCGAGGTCGCCGAACGCGTCGAGCTGGTCCTCGTCGACGGCGACGGCCGCCGGCGCACCATCCCGGTGACCGAGGTCGACGGCTTCGTCTGGCACTGCTACCTGCCGGACGTGCGGCCCGGTCAGCGCTACGGCTACCGGGTGCACGGGCCCTGGCAGCCGGACCTCGGCCACCGCTGCAATCCCAAGAAGCTCCTCCTCGACCCGTACACCCGTGCGGTCGAGGGACAGGTGGACAACCACGCCTCGCTCTTCGAACGCTCGCCGAGCGGCCCGTCCCGGTCCGACAGCGCCGGGCACACCATGCTCGGGGTGGTCACCGATCCCGCCTTCGACTGGGGGGACGACCGCCCGCCGCGGCAGCCGTACTCGGACAGCGTCATCTACGAGGCCCACGTACGGGGCCTGACCCGCACCCACCCCGACGTCCCGCCGCGGCTGCGCGGCACCTACGCCGGCCTCGCACACCCCGCCGTCATCGAGCACCTCACCGGGCTCGGCGTGACCGCGGTGGAGCTGATGCCCGTGCACCAGTACGTGCAGGACGGTGTGCTGCTCGACCGCGGCCTGTCCAACTACTGGGGCTACAACACCATCGGCTTCTTCGCCCCGCACAACGCCTACGCCGCCCGCGGCACCCGCGGCCGGCAGGTCACCGAGTTCAAGTCGATGGTGAAGGCCCTGCACGCGGCCGGACTCGAGGTGATCCTCGACGTCGTCTACAACCACACGGCCGAGGGCAGCGAGAAGGGTCCCACGCTTTCCTTCCGCGGCATCGACAACGCCTCGTACTACCGCCTGGTGGACGGCGACTGGCGCCACTACTACGACACCACCGGCACCGGCAACAGCCTGCTGATGCGGCACCCGTACGTACTGCAGCTGATCATGGACTCGCTGCGGTACTGGGTCACCGAGATGCACGTCGACGGCTTCCGCTTCGACCTGGCGGCCACGCTGGCGCGGCAGTTCCACGAGGTGGACCGGCTCTCGGCGTTCTTCGACCTGATCCAGCAGGACCCGGTCATCAGCCGGGTCAAGCTGATCGCGGAGCCCTGGGACGTGGGGGAGGGCGGCTACCAGGTCGGCAACTTCCCGCAGCTGTGGTCGGAGTGGAACGGCAAGTACCGGGACGCCGTACGGGACTTCTGGCGGGGCGGGGAGCGCGCGCTGGGAGAGTTCGCCTCCCGGCTGACCGGCTCCGCGGACCTGTACCAGCACAGCCGGCGGCGCCCGCGCGCCAGCGTCAACTTCGTCACCGCGCACGACGGCTTCACACTGCGCGACCTGGTGTCGTACAACGACAAGCACAACGAGGACAACGGCGAGGGCAATCGGGACGGCGAGAGCCACAACCGCTCCTGGAACTGCGGTGCCGAGGGCGAGAGCGACGACCCGGCCGTGCTGGAGCTGCGCGCCCGCCAGCAGCGCAACTTCCTGGCCACCCTCCTGCTGTCGCAGGGCATTCCGATGCTGAGCCACGGCGACGAAATGGGCCGCACCCAGCGCGGCAACAACAACGCCTACTGCCAGGACAGCGAAGTCTCCTGGATCGACTGGCGGTTGACCGGCGAACAGCGTGATCTCGCGGAGTTCGTGCGGTACGTCATCGGCCTGCGCGCCGCCCATCCCGTGCTGCGCCGCCGCCGGTTCTTCCGCGGCGAGACCGCGACCCACCCGGACCAGCCGCTGCCCGACCTGGTGTGGCTGGCGCCGGGCGCGCGGGAGATGACGGAGGAGGAGTGGCACGGCGGGCACTCGGTCGCCGTCTTCCTCAACGGCGACGCGATCGCCGAACCGGACCCGTGCGGGCGTCCCGTGGTGGACGACTCGTTCCTGCTGCTGCTCAACAGCTACTGGGAACCCGTGGAGTTCCGGCTGCCCGACGTCACCTACGGTGAGCGGTGGACGACCCTGATCGACACCGCCGTCCCGCAGGGCGGACCCGACGAGACGGAGCACAAGGCGGGCAGCGCGAGGACCGTCGAGGCGCGCAGCCTGGTCCTGCTCACCCGCCCCTCCCGCACGGCCGGCTGAGCCCCGGCCGGCGGCGTACGCCGGCGGTGCTCAGCGTTCGCGGCGCGAGGTCACCGTGAACTGCGCACCGTCGGCGTCCCGCAGCACGGCCTCGTCGCTGCCCTTCGTCAGGACGCTGCCGCCGTGCCGTTCCGCCGCCCGCACACAGGCCGCCACGTCCCGCACCGCGAAGTGGACCTGCCAGTGGGGCCGGATGGTGGGGTCGGGGGCGGCACCCAGGGCGCCGGACTCGATGCGGGCCACGATGTCGCCCTGGCTGCGCAGTACCACCTCGCCCCCTTCGTACTGGACCTCGCAGGCGCCGGGCCGAGCGGTCGCCCAGTCCAGCACCTCGCCGTAGAAGATCGCCGCGTCGAAGGCGTCGCGCGTGTGCAGCCGGATGAAGGCCGGTGACGCCCGGCGCCACTTCTCCCAGTCGGCGACGAGCGCGCCCTCCCAGATCCCGAAGGTCGCGCCGTCGCGGTCGGCCAGCAGCGCCGCCCGCCCGGGCGGGAAGGAGATCGGCCCGACCGCGGCCGTGCCGCCCCGCTCCTGCGCCCGTGACACGGCCTCGTCCGCGCTGGGCACGGCGAAGTAGGGGGTCCACGCCACGGCCATCTGCCACATCGTGGCGACGGCCCCGATGCCCGCCACGGGCACGCCGTTCGCCAGCGCCATCCGGAAGCGGTCGCCGAGCCGGGCCGGGCGCCACTCCCAGCCCAGTACGGCGGCGTAGAAGCTCTCCGTGGCATCGACGTCGCGGCTGGTCAGGCTCACCCAGCAGGGCGCCCCGAACACGGAGTGCGAGGAGACGATGCGGGTTGTCGCGCGAGGGCGTGAGGAGTCGTGGTTCATGGCAGTCACGTCCTGGTCCGTTCCGCCGGCGGCCACCGGTCACGTACCAGTGTCCAACCGGAACCCCTCCGGCTGCCTGCCGAGTACCCCCCGGATTCGGCCGAAACGGGGGTCCCCGGCCGTGCCCGCCCAGTGGCACGGGGCCGGGCCGGTGCCAGTATGGAATGCGTGGCACAGGTACCCCGTGAACCCGCGGACGAGACGGATCGCGTCTTCGAACTGCAGGAAGAGGTCGACCAGCTGAAGGCAGCCGTCGCCTCGCACGCCGTCGTGGACCAGGCGATCGGGATGGTGGTCGCGCTGGGCCGGGTGACGCCCGACCTGGGATGGCTGGTGCTCAAGGACGTCTCCCAGCACACGAACATCAAGCTGCGCAACGTCGCCGAGCTCGTCATCATCTGGGGACGCTCGGGGGAGATGCCCGAGGAGATACGGGCGGAGCTGGAGGACTCCCTGGACCGCTACGGCCCCACGCAGCTGCCCGGGGCCGCGCCGGACGCGTGAGACGAGGAGCCGCACGCGGCCGTACGGCACCGCGGCTCAGCCCGTCTCCGCGAGCAGCTCCTCCCGGAGGTGGGCGAAGCAGCCGCTGAGCAGCCGGGAGACGTGCATCTGCGAGATGCCGAGCTGCTGCGCGATCCGGCTCTGCGTCATGCCGCGGAAGAACCGCAGATAGAGGATGGTGCGCTCGCGCTCCGGGAGCGCGGCGATGCTGGGGCCGACCGCGACGCGGTCGACGACGACGTCGTAGGCGGGATCGGGGGCGCCGATCGCGTCCGTGAGGGCGTAGCCGTCGGAGCCGGGCAGCTCGGCGTCGAGGGAGAGCGCCGAGAAGCACTCGAGCGCCTCCATGCCCACGCGTACCTCGCTCTCGGTCATCTGTGCGTGGTGCGCGATCTCCGGGACCGTGGGCCGGCGCCCCGGGGTCGTCTGGGACAGCTCCTTGGCGGACTGCCGCACCCTGTTGCGCAGGTCCTGGACCCGGCGCGGCACGTGCAGCGTCCACAGGTGATCGCGGAAGTGCCGTTTGATCTCGCCGGTGATCGTCGGCACCGCGTAGGCCTCGAAGGCGTGGCCGCGGGCCGGGTCGTAGTGGTCGACGGCCTTCACCAGGCCGAGTGCCGCCACCTGGTAGAGGTCCTCGAGCGACTCCCCGCGTCCCTTGAAGCGGACGGCGATCCGCTCGGACATGGGCAGCCAGGCCCGGACGAGTTCGTCCCGGAGCTGTCTGCGCGGCGGGCCGTCGGGCATCCGCGCCAGCCGCTGGAAGGCCCCGGCGCTGTCAGGGGCGTCGTCGTGCGGGTGGGGTGTGGTTCTGCCGCTGGTGACACGCAAGGCGCGCACCTCCCTGGGGCGGTGCTGAGGGGACAGTCACCATGGGAGACGCGGACCCGGAACAGTGCAGAGGCCGTCCGGGAGCCGGCCGGCTCCCACAGACGTGCCTCCTGTTCCGAAGCACTGGGGGTCCCCTGCCCACAGTCGGTACTTCCGAAACAAAACGGACATCAGGGCGGTCGCCGGCGGCTGCTTGACCGTTCCTTGGGTTCATTACCTCTGCTACAGAGGTAATCTCCGGATGTGGAACCGGACACCTTCCCCGACGAGCTGATCGACGCCCTGGTCGGCGTGCAACGGCGGCTGAGGCGCCGCCTGCGCCCCCAGATCACCCCGCAGCTGCGCGGAGCCGAGGTCGAACTGCTGCGCCTGGTCGTGGGCCGCCCCGGCATCGGCATCTCCGAGGCCGCCAAGGAGCTGCACCTGGCCGGGAACTCGGTCTCGACCCTGGTCAACGCGTTGTCCCGGCAGGGCTATCTGATCCGTGACACCGATCCGGCGGACCGGCGGGCCGCCCGGCTGATGCCGACGCCCGCCGCCGGAGCGAGGCTCGCGGAGTGGCGCGAACGGCGCGCCGAGCTCGTACGGAGCGGGCTGTCCCGGCTCGGTGAGAGGGACCGGGACGCGCTCGGCGCGGCGATCCCGGCCCTGCGCAAGCTGGCCGACCACCTGCACGAGGACCAAGTGGACCAAGAGGACCAAGAGGACCGCGAGGAAGCCGAGGAGTCATGACGAGCGACGCCGACACCGCACGGGCCGAGGCCGTCACCTGCACCGGACTGACCTACGACTTCGGCGAGACGAAGGCCGTCGACGGACTCGACCTGTCGGTGGCGGAGGGCGAGGTCTTCGGGCTGCTCGGCCCGAACGGCGCCGGCAAGACGACCGCCATCCGCTGCATCACCACGCTGCTGCCGGTCCCGGCCGCCATGGTCCGGGTCTTCGGGCACGACGCGGCCAAGGACCGGATGGCCGTGCGGCGCCTGCTCGGCTACGTGCCGCAGCAGCTCTCGGCCGACGCCGGGCTCACCGGCCGCGAGAACGTCGCCCTGTTCGCCCGCGTCTTCGACGTCTCCCGCGGCGAACGGGCCGAACGGGTGAGGCAGGCCCTGGCCGCCGTCGACCTCACCGACGCCGCCGACCGCCTCGCCAAGACCTACTCCGGCGGCATGATCCGCCGCCTCGAACTCGCCCAGGCCCTGGTCAGCGCGCCCCGGCTGCTGATCCTCGACGAGCCGACCATCGGGCTCGACCCGATCGCCCGCACCGGCGTGTGGGACCAGATCAACGCCGTACGGGCGGCCACCGGCATGACCGTTCTGGTCACCACCCATTACATGGACGAGGCCGACCAGTACTGCGACCGGGTCGGCCTGATGCACCGCGGCCGCATCCGGGCCCTCGGCACCCCCGGCGAACTCAGGCAGGGGCTGGGCGAGCGCCGGCGCGCCGAGGGTGCGGGGGACACGGCCCCGCTGCCCACGCTGGAGGACGTCTTCCGCGACGTCGCCGGCAGCGGCCTCGACGACAAGGCAGGAGATTTCCGCGATGTCCGAAGCACCCGCCGTACGGCCCACCGCGTCGGCTGAGCGCGCGAGCGGCATCGACCTGCTGCTGCGGCCGCCCCGGCCCCGCGCCGGCTGGCGGCTGCTGCCCGCGCGCGTGGGCGCGATGTGCGCCGTCGAACTGCAGAAGCTGCGCCACGACCGCACCGAGCTCTACACCCGCGCGATCCAGCCCGCCCTGTGGCTGCTGATCTTCGGTCAGACCTTCACCCGGATACGGGCGATACCCACCGGCGGCATCCCCTACATCGACTACATGGCACCCGGCATCATCGCCCAGTCCGCGATGTTCATCGCCATCTTCTACGGCATCCAGATCATCTGGGAACGCGATGCCGGCATCCTCAACAAGCTGCTGGTCACGCCGACCCCGCGCTCCGCCCTGATCACCGGCAAGGCCTTCGCGGCCGGTCTGAAGTCGCTGATCCAGGCCCTCGTCGTCGTCGTCATCGCCGCGCTGCTCGGTGTCGCACTGACCTGGAACCCGCTCAAACTGCTCGGCGTCGGGGCGATCGTGGTTCTCGGTTCCGCGTTCTTCTCCTGCCTGTCCATGACCATCGCCGGCGTCGTCCTCAGCCGCGACCGGCTCATGGGCATCGGCCAGGCCATCACCATGCCGCTGTTCTTCGGCTCCAACGCCCTGTACCCGGTCGCCGTCATGCCCGGCTGGCTCCAGGCGGTCAGCAAGGCCAACCCGCTCAGCTACGAGGTCGACGCCCTGCGCGGCCTGCTGATCGGCGCGCACGCGCACCTGGCTCTCGACTTCGGGGTGCTCCTCGTGGCGGCCGCGCTCGGCATCACGGCCGCCTCCTCGCTCCTCGGCCGGCTGGCCCGCTGATCATGCGCGCCGGACGTGATGTGCCACACGCGGCGCGGCACCCTCCTGTGGCTTGTTCCGACCGTTGTTCCTGGGCAGGGCTTGATCAGTGATCAAAGCGCGCGAATGCGCTGGCCACAGCGCATTCTGCTCATTTGACAGTGCGCTGAGCGCCCAGATAGGCAGGACTCTCTGAGGTCGAAGAGGTGGACTGTGTACGAGCCGAACGTGGTCGGGGACTGGCAGGAATACGACGAGCATGCCGGTCTGCGTGTCCGCGTCCACCGTCTGGAAGCCGCCGAGCCGCCGCGCGGACGGGACGACGCGGCCGAGGGGCTCACGTACTTCAGCGTCCGCGTGACCGTCGAGAACCGCGGAACGCGGCATTCCACCGTCCACCTGGAGGACGGTCAGATCGACGTCCGGATCGGCCCCGACGGCGAGGCCGCGTTCATCGACTGGCGCAACTCGCAGTTCATCGAGGGCTTCGACGTCTATCCGCTGCGCCGGGCCACCGCCGTGCTCTACGCGGCCGGTCCGGAGTCCTCGCTGGGCCAGATCGACATCCAGGTCCAGCTGCGCGTCGACGACGAGTGGGCCGACCGCCGGCTGTGGGCGGGAGGCATCGGCCTGCACGAGGAGGCCGTCGGTGCCCACCCGGGCGCCGTGAGCGACCGACTGGCCCACCAGGTGAGCAAGTTCCTGCGGGACCAGGCGGAGGAAGGCACCGCCTGACCCGCGTCCGCCGCGGCGCGCGGCGGCGTCCTCAGTGCGGGATGCCGTCGATGATCTCGCGGGCACCCTGGCGCAGCAGCGCCACGGCGACCGACGTCCCCAGCGTGGCCGGATCCAGCCGGCCGGCCCATTCGTGGGCGTTCAGGCGCGTCTTGCCGTCCGGGGTGAACACACAGGCCCGCAGCGACAGTTCACCGCCGTGGTCCACGCGGGCGTATCCGGCGATGGGGCTGTTGCAGTGCCCCTGCAGGACATGGAGGAACATGCGCTCGGCCGTGGCCTCACGGTGCGTGTCCGGGTCGCCGAGGCCGCTGACCGCGTCGATGAGCGCGCTGTCGCCCTCGCGGCACTGCAGGGCGAGGATGCCCGCGCCGATCGGCGGCATCATCGCCTCGGGGGAGAGGACCTCGGTGATCACGTCCTCGCGGCCGATGCGCTCCAGGCCCGAGACCGCGAGCAGCAGCGCGTCGGCCTCGCCCGCCGCCAGCTTCTCCAGCCGCCGGTTGGCGTTCCCGCGGAACGGCACGCACTCCAGGTGCGGGTGGGTCGCGGCGAGCTGGGCGACGCGGCGCACCGAGGAGGTGCCGAGCCGGGTGCCGTCCGGGAGTTCGTCCAGGGTGAGGCCGCCCGGGTGGATCAGGGCGTCACGGATGTCGTCACGCTTCAGGAAGGCGGCGAACGTCGTGCCCGCGGGGAGCGGCCGGTCGGCGGGCACGTCCTTCACGCAGTGCACCGCGAGATCGGCCTGGCCCGACAGCAGCGCGGCGTCGACCTCCTTGGTGAACGCCCCCTTGCCCTCGACCTGGGACAGTGCGCCCATCCACTTGTCGCCGGTCGTCCTCACCGGCACCACCTCGGTGCGCACACCCGGATGCAGGGCCGCCAACTCGCCACGGACACGCTCCACTTGGGCGAGCGCCATGGGCGAGTCGCGGGAGACGATACGGATCAGTTCTGGGACGGACATGCGGACACGATAGTCCTCCGGGAGGGGGCGTCCGTGCCGTACCGCCCCTTCGGGACCTGAATCACGTCCGGGTGACGCCCTCCTCCGGCCCGTGCCTGCGTGGACGCTCCAGGGGAAGGGTCCTCCCGCTCCACCGGATCACCGTGGTTCCGCGACCGCGCGTGACATCCGGAGCTCCGGCCAGGTCAGCACCGCGAGCGCCCCCAGGGTCAGCAGCCCGCCGACGAGGAACGTGCCGCGCACACCGACGAGCGGCAGCACGCCGCCGCCGAGGAGGGCGCCGGCCGCGACGCCCGCGTTGAAGGCGGCTCCGTTGGCCGCGAGAGCCGACTCCGTACGCCCCGGCGCCACCCGGAGCACCTGGCTCTGCGTCGCCATGAACACCGGAGCGGCCGAGGCGCCGAGCAGCATGAGCAGTGCCACGGTGGCCACTTGGCTGCGCGCGCCCGCGTAGAGGCCGAGCAGAGCGGCCGCCTGCGTGACCACGGGAGCGGTGAGCGTGGCGCGCGGGAAGCGGTCGAGGAGCGGGCCGGTGAGTGCGACGCCGGCCAGCGCCGCCGCACCGAACGCGAACAGCACACCGCCGACCGCGTCCGCGCCGAACCCGCCCACGTCCTCCAGCAGGACGGCGACGTAGGTGTATCCCGCGAACACCCCCGTCACCGACAGGGCGGTGGTGGCGACGACGACCAGGAACCGGCGGCGGTCCGGCTCGGCGCCGTACGCCGCGTGGCTCTCCTGGGGGCGGGAGGTCGGCAGTGCGGCGGCGATCACGACGAGGGCGACGAGCGCCAGCACGCCGAGCACGGCGAACGGTGCCTGCCAGCCGCCGCGGCCGCCCAGCCACGTCCCGGCCGGGACGCCCAGCACCGTGGCCAGCGAGCCGCCGACGGACAGCAACCCCATGACGCGGCCGCGCCGTTCGGGCGGGAAGAGCCCGACCGCGACCGGCCCCATCAGCACCCAGAACGACGCCTGCGCGAGTGCGGTGACCAGCCGCGCCGCCAGCAGCATCCCGTAGCCGACCGTGTGCAGCGCCGACACCCAACTGGCCATGGCCAGCAGCCCCAGCAGCACGGCGAGCAGATACCGGCGCGGCACCGAGCGGGTGAGCCGGGCGGCCGGCAGCGACACCACGGCCACCGTGAGGCCGTACCCGGAGACCAGCGCGCCCACGGCGCCCAGCGGCACCCGCAGGCCGGCCGCCATGAGCGCCAGCAGGCCCAGCGGGAGGTTCTCCGCGGTGTTGAAGGTGAACGCGGCCAGCATCAGCGCCGCGACGACGGCGCCCCTGCGCCAGGCGGCCGGACGTACGCTGCCCATGCAGGGCTCCTCCCGGGTGTCGTCGCCGGTGACGGTGCTGCTCACGCGCTGCCGACGGGGATCGGCCGGGCAGGCACCGGGGCCAGCGTGCCGGGAGCCGGACGGAGCCTCTACTGTTTCGGTCCACGCCGAATCGGATGCGGCTCGATCCGGGCCACACCGACGTGCCTGACGTGCCGTGAGCGCCCAGGAGGCCGCCTTGCCGCTGACCCTGCATCTCGGCGCCGAGGACCTGACGCGCTGCCGGTTCGCGATCTCGCCGCTGTGCCAGACCCACGAGGCGCTGCGCATGTTGCGCCGGCCCTCCCGGCACGGCTACCACCGCGCCTGGCTGCGCCGGCTCCGCCGCACGCTCGCCGGGCTCGACCTCTCGCCGTTGTGGCTGTTCGTGCCACACGTCGGCGGCTACACCCCCGACTTCCTCGGCCCGCCGCCCCACGAGCCGTACCCCGCCATCGAGGACGAACTGGCCCGCATGCGCGCCACCGACCCGGACCTCGCCCGCCTGGAGATGGCCCGGTCACTGGCGTGCACGCCCGGCCTGGCCGAGTCGCCGCGGGGCCGGGCCGCGCTCGACGACCCCGCCGGGACGGTCCGCCGCCTCGCCGACCTCACCGAACTGGCCTGGCACGCCCTGCTGGCGCCGGACTGGCCCCGTCACCGCGCCGTCCTGGCGGCGGACGTCGCCCATCGCTCACGTCTGGGGGCCGACGGCGGTCTCGACGCACTGCTCACCGGCCTGCACCCGCGCGTCGAGTGGGCCGGACACCGGCTCACCCTGCACGGGCACGGCGACCACGCGGAGGCGCAGCGCCCCGACGGACGCGGCATCCTGCTCATGCCCAGCGTCTTCGTGTGGCCGGATGTGATCAGCGGTTTCGCCCGCCCCTGGCAGCCGACGGTCATCTACCCCGCCCGCGGCATGGGCCGTCTTGGCACCGCTCCCGCGGCGCGCCCGCCCGAGGCGCTCGCCCGCCTCCTGGGACACCAGCGCGCCGCCCTGCTGGCCTGCTTGACCGTCCCCGCCTCCACGACGGAACTCGCCGCCCGGCACGGCCTGGCCCCGTCCACGGTGTCGTCCCACCTGAGTGCTCTGCGCGACGCGGGACTGCTCGACGCCCGGCGCCAGGGCTACTTCGTGCTCTACGAGCGGACGGCGCTGGGGGACGCACTGGTGGCGGGCGCATAGCGCGGAACGAACGGGTGTGGGAGGCGCCCACGAGGGAACCCGCCCGGCCGTTCGCCGAACCAGGGGTGGGAGCAGCACATGAGTGAGCAGCAGACCGGACACAGCGCCTTCGCGGCGTGGCGCCAGGGGACGCCGTGGCCGGCGGCGGTGCGTTCCGTGATGGTGGGCACGGCCGTCGTGGTCGTGGTCGCCGCGCTGTGGGCGACGGCCGTGGGCCGCTGAGGGAGGCCGCCGCGGAACGCGGCCGCCCGGCAGGCGCCGTACAACTCGGCGTGTTCCCGGCCGCACGGCGCACGAAGCTGATGAAGCCGCGCACGGGACTGTCCGGCCGAGCCGTGCGAGCGCGGCCCTCGTGCCCCGGCGGACCGCGCCTGCCGACAGGTCAGCGGGCGAGGTCGGCCACACCGGTGACGGTGACGTCCGCCGCCCGCATCGCGGACGGATAGGGGCCGGGCTCCCGCCGCACCCAGGCGGTGGCGAGGCCGGCCCTGGCGGCGCCGTCGATGTCCCAGGGATGGACGGCGACCAGCATGGCCCGCGCGGCCGGCACGCCCGCCGTCCGCACGGCGTGGGCGTAGGCGGCGGGCGACGGCTTCCAGGCGCCCGGCTCCTGGACGTCCAGCAACGCCTCGAAGCAGTCGGTGAGCCCGGCGCGGTCGAGTACGGCGCGCGTGGTCGCCGCCGAGCCGTTGGTGAGGGTCAGCAGTCGGTGCCCGGCCGCGTGCAGCGCCCGTACACCCTCGGTGACGTCCGGATGCACGGGCAGTTCGGGCAGCGCGTCCAGTACGTGTGCCACGGCCCGCTCCGGATCGGCCGTCGGCGCCTGCCGGGCGAGCAGCGTCCGCAGCACGTCCCCGGCGACGTCCGCGAACGACGCCCGCCCCCCGGCCAGCGTCAGGGCCACACCGTCGCGCAGCACGCCCGCGAACCAGGCGGGCAGCACCTGCTCCGGCAGCCCGACGTCCGTCAGACGGCCGGCGAGCGGCGACATGTCGGTCAGCGTCTCGTTGACGTCGAAGACGAGCACGTCCGGGACACGGCCATGGGTCACGGGGATCACCAGCTCCCATTCGGTGCGGGCGGGACGGGTACGACCCGGCCGGAGCGCGGCGGGCACCCCGTCCGCGATGCGGAAACCGTGACGGAGGATAAGCCCTGGGGGCCGGTGCGGCGTGGGGGGGGGCCGCCCCCCCGCGGGGGGGGGGGCGGGCGGGGGCCCCCCCCCCCCCCCGGGGGGGGGGGGGGGGGGGGGGCCCGCCCCCCCCCCCCCGGCCCCCCCCCCCCCCCCCCACGCCGGGTGCCCGTCCTACCCGAGCGGGGGCAGGTGCTCGTTGTGCCAGGCGACCGCGCGGCGGATCTCCGGTGCGTGCAGGCCGGTCCGGCAGGCGAGCTGCTCCAGGGGGAGCGCGGAGGGGCCGTGGGCCAGCACACGGTCGATCTTCGCGGCCCAGAGCTCTTCCTCGACGTAGGGGCGCTTGCGATAGCGCTCCCTGAGCAGGTCGAGATGGGCCTCACCGCAGGCGGTGAGGCGGCGCAGCCCGTCCGACCAGGGGCGGTCGGGGGCGGCGGCGGAGGAGTCGGGGACGTGGCAGAGCACCGCCTCCTGCTGCGGGAAGACCTGGCCGCAGAGGTCGCAGAGCTCCAGGGGGAGGGCCGGCCTGGGGTTCGCGGTCTTCTTCCTGCGCTTCCACATAGCCACTCCCGTCGATGATGGCAGGAAAACGGAGCCGGCGCCGTAGGGACCGGGCCTTCAGTACGGCAGCGCCGACCGCCCGCCGAGGCGGGCCGCGCACTCCAGCAGCAGGGCGTGCACGAAGGCCTGGGGCGTGTTGCCGCGCAGCTGGCGCTGACGTACGTCGTACTCCTCCGCGAACAGGCCGGGCGGCCCGCAGGCCGCCCGGGTCCGTTCGAACCAGCGGAAGGCGCCGACGCGGTCACCGAGCCGGTCCGTGGCCAGTGCCATGGCGAACCCGCACAGCAGGAACGCCCCCTCGGCCTCGCCGAGCGGCGCGTCGGGCCGGGCGAAGCGGTAGAGGTAGCCGTCCTGGGCGAGTCCGTCCTCGATGAAGGCGCGGGTGAGCGGGGCGGTGGGATCGTCCGCGGCGGGGCAGCCGCGGGCCATGGTCACCAGCAGCGCGGCCTCCGGACCGTCGTCGTCGGCGGCCCGGCGCCAGTGCCCGCCGGGGTGCAGGCACCGGCGGCGCGTCTCGGTGAGGATCGTCTCGGCGAGGTCGGCGCAGCGCCGCCCGTCGGGTCCGGGGAACACCGCACCGATCCGCCGCAGCCCGCCCACCACGCACAGCCGCGAATGCGTCCACCACCGGTTCTCCAGCTCCCACAGGCCCGCGTCGTCGCGGTGCCAGTTGCGTTCCACCGCGTCCACGGCGACCAGGGCCGCGCGTGCCGCGTCCTTGGTGAGACGGTCGTGGTGGGCCGCGGCGGTGAACAGCTGGAGCGCCTCGCCGAAGGTGTCGAGCTGGAACTGGCGTCCCGCGTGGTTGCCGACCCGGTCGCTGCCGCCGGGGTAGCCCGGCAGGTCCAGGGTGCGCTCGTCCGGCACGGGGTCCCCGGTCACGGTGTAGGCGGGCCGGGTCCCGTCGCCGTCGGCGAGGATCCGCTCGGCGGTGAACCGCACGGCGTCGTCGAGGAGCCGGTGCGGTCCGTGCGCGGCGACCGCCAGCCCGGCGTAGCACTGGTCGCGCAGCCAGGCGAAGCGGTAGTCGTAGTTGCGGCCGGCGTTCGCGCGCTCGGGCAGCGAGGTCGTGGCGGCGGCCACCATGCCGCCGGCGGAACTGGTCAGCCCCCGCAGCACGGCGTAGGCATGGCGGGCGTCGCGGGGTGCGGCGAGCCCGGAGCAGTCCGGTACGGCGTCACCCCACGCCTGCTCAGTGGCCCGCCACAGCTGTTCGGCGTCGAGACCGGGTCCACCGCGCGCGGTGGCGACCTCCAGGACGAGATCGTGCTGCTCGCCCGCGCGCAGCCGGAACTCGCCGCGCAGCCCTTCCTCCGGATCCCACGTCGACGCGGGCGCGCCCGCGAGCCGCAGGTACAGCCCCTCGGCCTCGGCGGTCCACACCCCGTCGGCCCGACGGGCCCGGCGCACGCGGCGCGCGCCGAAACCGGGACGGGGGTCCAGACGCACCCGCAGCCGCGCCTCCCCCTTGCGCACCCGCATCCGGCGCAGCAGCACGAGCCGCTCCGGCGAGGCGGGCATCGCGAGCGCGTCACGGCACTCGATCACGCTGTCCGCGGTCACCCAGCGGCTGGTCCGGACGAGGGTGCCTTCCTCGTAGGCGCCGCCCCACACGTGCCGGCGGTCCGCCGGCTCCACCGCGAAGTAGCCGCTGCCGCCGATCAGCGAGGAGAACAGCGCGTCGTCGTGCCAGCGCGGCGCGCACAGCCAGACGATCCTGCCCTCGGGGTCCACCAGGGCGCCCCGCTCGCCGTCGGCGAGCACGGCGTAGTCGCGCAGTGCCCAGGGCGGGCAGGTCCCGTTCGATGCGGTCGGCGTCATGTCGCTCGCGTGCTCCCTGTGTCCGGCTCGTCCCTGGGCGGTCGAGCTCCGCATCGGTTCTTCCGTTCGTCACCGGTTGTCCTCGCGTTCGTCGTCACAGGCGTCCCGGCGGCCCGCGTCCTCGCTGTCCGCCGCCGGTCCGGAGGTGAACCGGAGCCTGCGGGCGAGGACCTCCCGCGCCACCTCGGTGACCGTCCGGCCCTGGGCGAAGGCCCGTGCCCGCATCCGGTCCAGGGCCTGTTCGGGGGCGAGGCCGGACTGCACCATCACCATGCCGACCGCCTGGTAGACCTCGCCGTGGTGGGCTTCGGACGCCGCCAGCCAGGACGCCGTGCCCTCGTGTCCGGCCTCTTCGGCCGCGCGGGCACCGGTGTGCAGGTTCGTCAGGGCGAAGGTGACGGCGTCCCCCGTCCATGACGCGATCCGCAGCTCGCGCTCCGACAGCGCGCCGGGGGAGTGGCGGTACAGGTCGAGGGTGCCGATCGCCGTCGCGCCGTCCACCCCGAGCGGCAGCGAGAACACCGCCCGCACCCCCAGCGCGACGGCCTCGTGGGCGAACACGGGCCAACGGCCGGCGTCCGGCGGCGTGGTGAGGTCGGCGGCGAGCATGGCCGCCGCCTGCCGGAGGGCCGACTGGCCGGGGCCGTCGCCCAGTGTGTACTGCGCTTCCGCCAGGCGCGCCGCGGTCGGGTCACTGGCACACCAGGTGGCCCGCACGGTCGCGCCGGCGGAGATCGACACGGAGGCGCCGGTGACGGGGAGTAGGGCCACACCGGCGCGGCACAGTGCCGGGGGCACATGGTCGGGGGCGAGGCCCTCGGCCGCGGTCGCCAGCGCCCGGCGGACGCGCAGCCGGTCCTCCGGCTCCGACGGCTCGCCGCGGCCGGACGGCCGCCCGGGGACGTCAGGGCGCATCGTCGCTCCCCCCGCCGCTTCCGGTACCGAAGGCGCGCAGGACCCGGCCGCGTGCGCGGCCGCTCGCGCGGGAGGTTCCCACCGTGTTCGGGTGCCGCGACCCCGACCGTGCCGCCGAGGTCGCGCGATTGTTCCGGGCGCCTGGCACGACAAGCTCCTCACGTGCGCCGATGACCGGATGTCCGTCGCAGGCATCAGATCCGGCCGTGGCCCGGCGCGTTGTCCCCGCGGGGAACACGTCATCGCCTGGCACGGGCGGGTCAGCCCTCGCCCCTGACGACGTTCCGGTCGGCGCTCGTGCGGGCCGCGGGCGAGGCGCTGCGGTCCTCGACGGGGGCGACACACGTACGGAGGCCCTTCCTGTGGAGATGGCGGGACGACGCCCGGCCGATCCGGAGGCCACCCAGGGCCTGCTTCCTCGGGGTGCGCGGGGTCATGGCGCTTCAACTTCTGTCTGCCGCAGAAGCACTCAGCCCGTGGGGCTGAGGTCCGCCCTGTCGAACGGCGCCAGGGTCTTGTTGTCGTGCCCGCCGGGTTCCCGAACCCCTGCGGGTGAAACGGTCCCGCGGACCGCCCGGCGGCCGGGTGTCTCCCGCGGTGCGGTGCGGTGGTCGCCGGGGACATGAGAGACGCGCTGGCGGGCAACCGGCCGAAGGGCGAAGCTAACGGTGAGGGGGCACGCCGTCTCGCCGCTTCCCATGGGTCTTCCCGGGGACCCGGTGATCCGGAAGGCGCGGCCCCGCAGTGCGCCAGGAGGCGTTGTGAGCCAGAAGCAGGCCACGCCGGATGTCGCACCGGAGCCGGTCGACACCGTGCTGCTGGACGTCGTCCGGGACTGCGGCGCGTCCCGGGGCCTGCTCTACGTCCTGCCCAAGGACGGCGACGCCCTGTGGCTGGTGGCGCTGACCGGCACACCCCGCGAGATGGCCGTTCCCTGGACCCGGGTGGGGCTCGCCGACGCGGTCCCGGTGGCCGACGCCGTACGGGCCGGGCGCCTGGTCTGGGTCGGCGACATGGAGGAGATGGCCCGCCGCTATCCCCGTACGTCCCTCGTGCTGCCGTACGCCTTCGCGCTGGCCGCCGCGCCGCTCACCGCCCGGAACACGGTCGTCGGCGGTCTGGTGCTGCTGTGGCCGGCCGCCCATCCGGCCCGGCTGAGCGGCGGCGAGCGCGCGGTCGTCGAGACCGGCTGCCGCCGGCTGGGCCGGCTGCTGCGGGACGCGGGCGTCCGCGACGGTCCGCGTCCGCCGGGTGAACCGCGCACCCTGCCCCACCCCTCGCGCGCCCGGGCCGCCCCGGCCGCGGGGGGCGAGGCGGCGGCGTTCGTCGCCCGGCTGCCGGGAGGCGCCTGCGCGCTGGACGACACCGGCCGGTTCACCCTCGTCACGCCCGAGGCGGCGAGGCTGCTCGGCGCCGAGGCGGGCACCCTGCTGGGCGCACTGCCCTGGGAGGTGCTGCCGTGGATGGACGTCGCCGAGATCGAGGACCACTACCGGGCCGCGGTGGTGAGCGAGCGGCCCACCACCTTCACCGCCGTGCGTCCGCCGGACACACCACTGGCCTTCGCGCTCTACCCGGACGCCTCCGGCATGAGCGTGCGGATCACCCGCGACGACCCGCCCGACGAACCGTCTCCGGGCTTCGCGACGCCCCCGTCCGGCACCGCCGGGACGGCCGGTCCCGTCGCCGGCGGCCCGGGCCGCGCCGGGTTCCTCTACCATCTGATGCACCTGGCCGCGACCCTCACCGAGGCCGTCGGCGTCCAGGACGTCGTGGAGCAGACCGCCGACCAGCTCATGCCCGCGCTCGGCGCGACGGCCATGGCCGTCAACGCCCCGCGCGAGGGAAGGCTGCGCATCCTGGGCCACCGCGGCTACGACGCCGAGCTCATGGCACGCTTCGACAACCTCTCGCTCACCGCCGACACACCCGCCCTGCGCGTGATGGAGAGCGGCAGTCCGCACTTCTTCTCCCGTTTCGAGGAACTCCGGCGCTCGTACCCCGACGCCGTCCACCTGGACGACAAGGTGTCCTGGGCGTTCCTGCCGCTGATCGCCTCCGGCCGGCCCGTCGGCTCGCTCGTCCTCGCCTACGACCGGCCCCAGCACTTCGCCCCCGCCGAGCGGGCGGCTCTGATGGCGCTGGCCGGTCTCGTCGGCCAGGCCCTCGAACGGGGCCGCCTCTACGACACCCAGTTCGCCGTGGCCCACCAGCTCCAGGCCGCCCTGCTGCCCCGGCATCTGCCTTCCCTGCCCGGGCTGCAGGTCACCGCCCGGTACCAGCCGGCCGGGCACGGGATGGAGGTGGGCGGGGACTTCTACGACCTCATCCGCCTGACGGATGCCACCATGGCCGCCGCGATCGGCGACGTCCAGGGACACGACATCGACGCGGCGGCACTCATGGGACAGGTCCGCACCGCCGTGCACGGCCACGCCGCCGCCGGCGCCTCGCCGGGCGACGTCCTCGCGAGGACCAACCGGCTGCTCGTCGACCTGGACCCGGGCCGGTTCGCCAGCTGCCTCTACGCACACCTGGACCTCGCCCGCCAGGCGGCCTGTCTGTCCAGTGCCGGCCATCCGCCCGCCGTGCTGCGGCACGCCGACGGCCGCACGGTCGTGCTGCGGCCCCCTCCCGGCCTGCTGCTGGGCATCGAGCGCGAGGCGGACTACCCGGCGGTCGAGTTCCCGCTGCACCCCGGCTGCGTCCTCGTGCTCTACACGGACGGACTCGTGGAACGGCCGGGCGTCGACCTGGACGACGCCGTCGCCGCGCTCGCCGATCTGGTGGCCCGCACCGACTCCGAGGACCCGGACGTCATGGCCGACGCCCTCATCCGCCACGCCACCGACGGCGCCGACGACCTGGCCCTGCTGATCCTCCACGTCACCGCGTCGGACGAGTTGGGGGAGGAGCCCGGCGCATGAGGGCGGGGAGCTCGGGATGCCCCGCCGTCCCGGCGGCCGCACGGCGAGGGCCGAGAACGCTGCCGCCCGGCGCGCGGGGGCCGTGACCCGGGCGATCCCCCGGCGAACCACCGGATGACGCCCGCGCGTTCACCGCCTCGCGGCGCCGGTCTCACAGCCACGAGGTGAAGCGGTCCCGGGCGCTGCTCGTCCGGCACAGCAGCCGGAAGGCCTGGAGCAGGGTGAGGGGCCACACCGCGGCGAAGCTCCATATGGCGACGGGGGCCGAGGTGCGGATGCCCAGCACCGCGAGGATCAGGGAGGCGCATGCCAGCATCGCCACCGACAGTGCCAGCAGGCGCCATGGGCGCGGCCGCTCCATCCGGCCCATGCGCCGGACCAGGCGCCGGTCGTCGCCGAGGCCGGCCTCGATGTGCCGCAGTGCGATCCGTTCATGGTCCGAGAGCATGATGTCGTCGGGTTCGTCGCGTTCGTTCACGATCGGCGCACCTCGTTCCCACCGGCTCACGGAACCGGGCCACTTGGGCCGCCGCGCCGCGTGCGGCGTGGGGCCCGGGTGCCCGGTGATGCCCCGTCGAGTTCCCCGGAACGGCCCTACGACGCCTCCGACGGGTCATGTCCGGGCCGCTGGACCACGGCACGGCACGCGGGAGGGTCAGACTCCCGCGAGCAGACCGTCCAGTGGTGCCGGGACCTGGCCGGCGTCGAGCGCCTCGACCAGGACGCGGCCGTAGTGGATCTTGCGTCCCTTCTTCGTGCCGAGGAAGCGCCGCAACTGCTGCTGCGAGGTGCGGCCCTGCTGGGCGGGCTGGCGCAGAAAGGTCTGCAGGGCCCGCTCGTCGCCCTCATCCCGCACGAGTTCCTCGACCCGTGCCACGCCCAGCGCGCGGATCAGCTCGTCCTCCAGGTCTGCCGCGCACACGAAGAAGTCCGTCCGCGCCGTGCTCTCCGCGTCCAGGGCGCGGGCGTAGAAGGGCCGCTCCCGTTCGTCGCACAGTCCCGTGAGGCGAAGGCCGAGGCCGGCCGGCCCGAGGATCCGGACGAAGCGCCCGACGCTCATCGCACCGCCCATCGGCAGGACGCAGACTCCTTCGTCCGCCAGGTCCCGGCCCCGCCGCGCGGCCAGCGCGGCGACCGCGGCGACATCGCTCGGACCTTCGAGCAGCACGGCCGCCCGGACGGGCAACCGCGCCGCCAGCTCACGCGCGGGGCCGCCCGGTCCACCGGCGGCCCAGGCGATGACCGCCTCCCGGAACGACCCCATGTCGGACATGGGACGAGTCTCCCTTCCCGCCCCGCCCGCACGCGAGAGATTTTCCACGGCCGTCCGCGCGCGGCCGCACCACCACCGGGCGGTTGAATCCGCGGGCCGGGCGGCGTGTCCGGGCGGGCGGGAGGACCGGTTCGGCACAGGGTGATCGCGAGCGCCGTCGTCGAGGAGGAACCGTGAAGCGTCGTGTCGTCGCCGTCCTGGCCGCTGCCGCCGCCGTCCTGGTGCTGTGCGCGGCACCCGCCGTGTCCCATGACGGCCGCGGCGACGTCGAGAGCAGCGACTGGAACGTCCCGCTCACCAGCATCGGCCTGCTGTGACCCCACCGCGCACCCGGCCCCGGAGACCACGGCCCCGGACCTGGTGGAGGTGACGGGCACGGCCCGGGCGAAGACGGCGCCGTCATCGGACCCGGGGCCCTGCCCGGCAGCGCAGCGGGTCCGAACGGCCGCGACCCTATCCGGCGCCGGCCGCCGACGACCGGCGCACCTCGGCGTCCACCGACGAGCGCAGCGCGTCCAGCGCGCGGGCCGACTCCGAGCCCGGCTCGGCGTGGTAGATCGCCAGGATCTGGCCCCCGGAGTCGGCGATCGGCAGTTTCTCCCGGCCCAGTTCGAGCGGGCCGAGTCGCGGGTGACGCAGCCGCAGCGAGCCTCCGGCCAGCGCGGTGACGTCGTGCCGGGCCCACAGCCGCCGGAACTTCTCGCTGCCCAGGGAGAGTTCGCCCACCAGCTGCACGATGCGCGGATCGTCGACGTCGCCGCCCACGGACACCCGGAATCCGGCGACCAGGCCGCCGGCCGTCTTCTCCCAGTCCGGGTAGAGCTCCTGCTCGGCGGTGTCGAGAAAGATCGTCCGCAGCCGGTTGACGCCGGGCCGGAGGTTGGGTGACACGGCGGTCGCCAGCCGGTTGGCGGCGAGGACGTCGAACATCCGGCTCTCCACGAACGCCGGCAGATTGATCACCTCCAGCAACTGGAGGATCCCGGCGGGCACCACCTCACGGCGCGGTCGCCTCCGCGCGGCCGGGCGCGCCGTGGACAGGCTCAGCAGATGCTCCGTGGCGATCGGGTCCAGCCGGAACACCCGGGCCAGGGCTTCGAGCACCTGCGGCGACGGATTGCGGTCCCGGCCCTGCTCCAGGCGGAGGTAGTAGTCGGCGCTGATGCCGGCCAGCATGGCGACTTCCTCACGGCGCAGCCCGGGGGTGCGGCGTACGCCCACCACCGGCAGTCCCGCGTCCGCCGGATCGGTCAGTTCACGGCGGGCCCGAAGGTACTCGCCGAGTGCGTTCGGCCTGCTCATGCCCTCGATCCTACGAGCCCGGCCTGGCCCGAGCCTGGTCCTGTCACCCCCAGGATGACCGGGGCACAGGCTATCCCCGCGGGCGCTTCGTACGGTCGGTCCAGCTCCCGGAGACGCCGGTGAGCGGAAAGGAAACATGACAGGCAACGAGCTGCCCGGCGGCACCTACCGCGTGGGCGACCTCACCCTCACCCGGTTCGGCTACGGCGCCATGCAGCTGGCGGGACCCGGCGTGTTCGGCCCGCCGAAGGACCGCGACGCCGCGATCGCCGTACTGCGCACGGCCGTCGCACGCGGCATCCGGCACATCGACACGGCCGACTTCTACGGCCCCTACGTCACCAACGAGATCATCCGCGAGGCGCTCGCGCCGTACCCGGACGGTCTGCACATCGTCACCAAGGTGGGCGCCCGCCGCGACGACCGGGGCAACTGGCTGCACGCCCGCACCCCGGCCGAGCTGGTGCAGCAGGTCCACGACAACCTGCGGCGCCTGGGCCTCGAAGCGCTCGACGTGGTGAACCTCCGCGTCGGCGGCCTCGACTCGCCCGAACCGGGCTCCGTCGCGGACCAGTTCGGCGCGCTCGCCGAGCTGCGCGAGCGGGGCCTGATCCGGCACCTGGGGCTCAGCACGGTCAGCGCCGACCAGCTCGCCGAGGCCCAGACCATCGCCCCGGTCGTGTGCGTGCAGAACTTCTACAACATCGCCAACCGGCAGGACGACGATCTGGTCGACAGCACCGCACGCCAGGGCATCGCCTACGTGCCATACTGGCCTCTGGGCGGCATGTCCCCGCTCCAGTCCGACACCCTGCGCAAGGTCGCCGCGCGCCTGGACTCCACCCCCATGTCCGTGGCCCTCGCCTGGCTCCTGCACCGCTCGCCCAACATGCTCCTGATTCCCGGCACGTCGTCGGCGGACCACCTGCGTGCGAACATCACGGGCGCGGCCCTGGAGCTGCCTTCGGACGCGCTCGCCGAACTGGACGCCATCGGCGGGGAAGCACACAGCGGCTGAGCGGCTGAGCGGCTGAGCGGTCGGCGCCGGCTCCACGGGCACGTCCGATCGCCCGCGGCAGCCGGCGCCGGGGTGGCCGGTCCCCTCGACGACGTGCCTGCGCGGCGGTCGCGGGCAAAAATTCCGGGAAGTCCCGGGCCGATTACGGCATCTTTGCCTCATGGGTCGCGGCAGCGGGGGGACTCGTGGGCACTGCGGCGAGCAGTGGAACCCGGAGCGAGGGGACATGACGGACGACGTCGACGCGTTCACGAGCCGGCTCAACCCCGACATGTGCGTGGTGACGGCCGCGGCGGCCGGCGAGCGGTCGGGGTGTCTGGTCGGCTTCTCCTCCCAGTGCTCCATCGACCCCGTGCGGTACGTGGTGTGGATCTCCAAGGCCAACCACACGTATGCGGTCGCCGGCTCCGCCGCATGTCTGGCCGTCCATCTGCTGACCCGTGAGCAGCACGCGCTGGCGGCCCTTTTCGGCGGCGAGACGGGCGACCGGACCGACAAGTTCGCGAAGGTGCCGTGGACGCCGGGGCCCGGCGGCTCGGTCGTCCTGGAGGAGGCGGCGGCGTGGTTCGTGGGCTCCGTCGAAGACCGCGTCGACGGTGGCGATCACGTCGGTTTCGTCCTCAGGCCCGTCGCGTGGCGTGTGCGCGCGGACGGCCCGCTGCTGCGGCTCGACGACGCCATGGACATCACGCCCGGCCACCCGGCATGACGTGGCGTCCACGGCTGCCGGCCGACGGAGGGCCGCCGGATGCAGGCGCGCCACGCCATTTTCCGGACCTGCCTGAGCGAATTTTTTCAAGGTCACTAACATCTCAGCCAAGACAACCGTTCGACCGGGACGTGCCGTGCGTGCCGGTCGGGGTCGCCGATGCCAGGGTCCGCTCCCCGGGCTGCGGTGATCTTCCTTCCCAGGAGGACCTTCCGCATGTTCCGACGAATTGGCACCACGGTCGTCCGACATCCCGTCTGGACGATCGTGGCATGGCTGATCGCTGCGGTGGCGATCGTCGCCACCGCTCCGAGCCTGCCCTCGAACAGCGACGAGAGCAGTTTCCTTCCCAAGAGTTACGAGTCCATCAAAGCGGCCGATCTTCAGGCGAAGGCGTTCCCCAGCGCCTTCACCCCGTCCGCGATCGCGCTCTACCAGCGCACCGACGGCGGAAAGCTGACCGCCGCCGACAAGAAGGACATCGCCCGGATCACCACCGAACTGGGCGACAAGCACATCGACCAGGTGCAGAAGGTCGTCCCCGGCCGGCCGTCCAAGGACGGCAGGTACTCCATGACCCTGGTCCAGATGGACAGCAAGAACGCCGGCCAGCCCAAACAGGCCGACGCCGCCAAGGTGCTGCGCGACGACGTCAAGCAGCTCACCAAGGGCACCGATCTGGAGGCCGAACTCGGCGGATCGGCCGCCCAGGCCCTGGACCAGCAGGATTCGTCCAAGCGCGGTGAGGCGCTGATCGGCATCGGCACGTTCGGGATCATCCTGGTCACGCTGCTGATCATCTTCCGCGCGCCGATCCTGGCCCTCCTCCCGCTGATCCTGATCGGTGTGGTCTCGGCGATCGCCAACGGGCTGATCGCGTACGCCACCAAGCTGTTCGACCTCCAGGCCAACAGCTCGATCTCGTCGATCCTGATCGTCGTGCTGTTCGGCGTGGGGACGGACTACTTCCTGTTCCTGATGTTCCGATATCGAGAACGCCTGCGCGCCGGGGACCAGCCCAAGGAGGCCATGGTCAACGCCGTCGGCCGGGTCGGAGAGGCCATCGCCTCGGCGGCCGGAGCGGTCATCATCGCCTTCCTCGCCCTGGTGCTGTCCACGCTGGGCTTCCTGAAGCAGATGGGTCCCGCACTGGCCATCGCGGTCACGGTCACCCTGATCGCGGGTCTGACCCTGATTCCCGCGGTGGTCTCGCTGATCGGCCCGAAAGTGTTCTGGCCCTCCAAGAGCTGGCAGCGGGAGCCGGAGAACGCCCGTTTCGCCGCCCTCGGCCGCGGGGTGCGGCGACGCCCCGCCCTCACCACGGGCCTGTCCGGACTGGTCCTGGTCGCGCTCTCGCTGGGCATCTTCGGCTACCACGCCACCTTCGACCTGGCCTCCGGCTCCATGCCCAAGACCAAGGAGTCGATGGTCGTCCAGGACGAGCTGCAGACGGCGTACTCCGCGGGTGCGGCCGCGCCCACCGACGTCTATCTCTCCAGCAGTGACGGCAAGCCGCTCGACAGGTCCGCCTTCGGCGCGTACGCGCGGAAGCTCGGCGCGGTCGACGGTGTCGCGAACGCCCGAATGAGCCAGGTCGACAAGGCGGGGACCACCGCGGACTTCACCGTCACCCTCAAGTACGAGGCGTCCACGGACAAGGCGATCGAGACCGTGGGCCGGGTGCGCGACGTCGCGCACTCCGACGCCCCGGACGGCACCGAGGCCCTCGTCGGGGGCATGTCCTCGATCTACAAGGACATCGACGCCGCGGTCAACCACGACTACCGGACCGTCTTCCCCGTCGCCGCGGTGCTGATCATGGTGATCCTGGGCCTGCTGCTGCGCAGCGTGGTCGCCCCCTGGTACCTGATGGCCTCGGTGGGGCTCGGTTTCGGCGCCACTCTCGGTGCCACCGTGTGGATCTTCCAGAAGGGGCAGGGACACTCGGGCCTGATGTTCATGCTCCCGGTGATCATGTATCTGTTCGTGGTCGCGATCGGTACCGACTACAACATCCTCATGATCGCCCGGCTGCGCGAGGAGGCCCGCGAGGGCCGCGAACCGCGCGAGGCGGCGGGCATGGCACTGCGGCACGCGGGCCCCACCGTGGCCGCGGCGGGCTTCATCCTGGCGGCGACCTTCGCCACGATGATGCTGGCGGGCAACGCGCTGCTCACGGAGATGGGCTTCGCCGTCTCCTTCGGCATCGCGGTCGCCGCGTTCGTGATGGCGATGTTCTTCACGCCCAGCCTCACCGCCCTCATCGGCCACGCGGCCTGGTGGCCGGGGCACGCCGACCGGGTTGAGGCACCGGCCGGTGCGGTCGCCGGATCGGGCGGTTCCGGTCCGGTCTCCGCGGGCCGGGGTGCGGACGCGGTCGACCACGACCCGGCGGGCCGCCGCCGATAGCAGCGGGATGACGGAACAGGTCTGCCGGGCCGTACGGCCCGGCAGACCTTTTTCCGCTTCCGGGGCCGGATGCGCGGAACGCCGATCTCGATCGCCCGCCGGGCCGCCGCCGTCGGGGATCCGGCAGGGCCGCAGTTTCCGTATCCGGCAGGCTGGGGAGCCCCGCGGCGCCCGGTGCTTCTTGCGCGCCCGCGCCGTCAGGCGTTCGGGTCGAACGCGATCCCGGACGGCTTGGCCGACGACAGGTGCGAGGCGAAATTGCTGTCCTTGAGGCCGAAGTTGGCACTGCCGAAGTCGTACGCGCTCAGCTTGTCGCGCAGCCCGGCGGGGTAGCCGTTCCAGCCGACCAGCGGCGGGTACTGCCAGGTGTGCTTGTCGTTCTCCGGCGGTTCGTCGTTGGAGTTCGCCAGGCGGAAGCAGTGCGTGCCGATGCCGTCCTTGTGGTAGACGATCTTCGCGTGGCTGCCCTCGAAGCGGACCTCGGAGGCGGCGTGCACGGTGAACGAGCCGTGGTTCGACGTCGAGACGTACTTGACCTGGTCGTCCTGCACCCAGATCACCACGTGCTCCCAGTCGTTGCGATGCCCGCCGATGCTGCTGCCCGGGATGGCCTGGTCCTTCTCGAAGTACAGGCCGTACAGGTACGCGCACCAGCCGTTGTTGCACTTGTAGCGCGAGTAGCTGTTGGTGTTGTCGAGGTCGGAGGCGTCGTGGCACTGCCCGTTGAGTGCGCCGGTCGGCTTGAGGCCGCCGTTCATGGTGCCGTCCGGGCCGATCGCGGGCGTGGAGTAACAGCCGTCGGTGTCGTAGTCGAACGCCGGCTGGTACGTGAACTCGGCGGCATCCGCACGGGCGGGCAGCGCCTGCGGCGGCGCGGCGAAGGCGGCGGTGGGGACCGCCAGGACGAGGGCGGCCGCACCGGCCAGGCCGGTCAGGAGTCTTCTGCGGTGCGTCGTGAACCTCGGTGACGCCACGGCGTCCTCCTCTTCGTCCGGGCATGGCCGAACGGCTGTGGGGGGCAAGGGAGTTCAGCATCCCGAGTTTCCCCTTCCGCGCCAAGAGGCGACAGGCGTACCAGTGATGAAGGCTGGCCCAATACTTCGTCCGTGACGGTGTGTCAGGAGAGGTCGTCGGGCAGGTCCGCGGCGGAGTCCTCCGGAGCGAGGTCGGGCCGCAGCCGCAGCCAGGACGGCTGGCGCAGCAGTCCGGCCCGGGTGCGGGTGCTGTAGCGGACCTCGCCGACCAGCCGGGGCAGCACCCAGTGGGCGCCCGCGACCGCGGGGGCGGGGTCGAAGGGGCACTCGGCCGTCGCCGCCGCCCGCAGCTGTTCGGCGAGCCGGGTCCGCTCGGCCTCGCTCCAGCCGGTGCCGACCCCGCCGACGTACCGGAGCCGTCCTCCGGCCGCCCGCTGCCCGACCAGGACGGCGCCGGGCAGTCCCGACAGCCGCCCCTTCCCGGGCAGCCACCCACCCACGATCACGTCCTCGCTCCGCGTGTTGCGGATCTTGATCCAGGCCCGGGAGCGCACCCCCGGCTCGTACACCGAGTCCAGCCGCTTGCAGACCAGGCCCTCCAGCCCGTGCTCCCGCGTGGCCCGCAGGGCCTGCTCGCCATGGCCGACCAGTGCGGAGGGAGTGGACCAGTACTGACCGTCCAGAGCGAGTTCCTCCAGCCGCCGGCGCCTTCGGAGGTAGGGGTCGCCGGTGATGGTCCGCCCCTCCAGATGCAGCACGTCGAACAGCACGAGGTGGACGGGCACCTTCGCGGCCTGACGCGCGGCCTTGGCGGGGGAGTGCGCGAGGCCCATCCGGGACTGGAGCAACTGGAAGTCGGCGCGGCCCTGTTCGTCCAGGGCCAGCACCTCGCCGTCCAGCACGGCCGGCGTCGCCCCGAGTGCCGTGCCCAGCGGCCGCAGCTCGGGATACGCGGCGGTGATGTCCTCGCCGGACCGCGCCCGCAGCCGCAGGCCGCCGTCCTCTTCGAGGTAGGCCACCACGCGCTGGCCGTCCTGCTTGGTCTCGTAGGCCCAGCGGGCGTCCTGGGCGGCGGGCGGCAGGGTGCCGGGTGTGGCGAGCATGGGCGGGATCAGGGGGAGCGTCACGGGGTGAGGTGTCGACGCCGCGGCCCGCGGCCATTCACCCGGCGGGCCGGTTTCCCCTGAACGGCGCTGCCTACAGACTGCTCACCGGGGTCAGCAGGTCCTCCAGCCCGACCCGGCGGAAGAACTCCACCCGTATCCGGTCGGCCACGGCGGAGACGACCTCGCTGCCGTCCCGGCTCGGGTCCACATGGACGCGGAACGGCCGCTCGCCGCGCGGCAGTTCGACGGTGTGCACGACGGCCTTCGCCACGTCGGCGACATCGGCGTCCGGCGGTATCAGCCCGGCCAGCCGTTCGTTGACATCGGCCATCAGCGTCTTGTACCGCGCGTCGTAGACGGCGGCACGGTCGGCGTCGGCAGGTGCTCCGGCGTGGGCGAAGTGGTTCGTGCCCGAGGTGAAGGCGCCCGGCACGACGATCGAGGTGTCGATCCCGAACCGTACGAGCTCGGCGGCATAGCTCACCGCGAGCGCGTCCATGGCGGCCTTCGCCGCGAAGTACGGCGCGAGGAAGGGCGGGGTGCCGCCTCGTGTGCTGGAGGAGCCGATCCACACCACATGCCCCTGCCCCTGGCCGCGCAGCTGGGGCAGCGCGGCCCGGTTGACGCGCTGGGTGCCGAGCACGTTGGTGTCGTAGACGTCCGCCAGCTGCTCGGGGGTGAACGCCTCGGCGGGACCCAGCACCATGTGCCCGGCGTTGTGGATCAGGACGTCGAGGCGCCCCTGCTCGTCGACGACGCGGGCGACGGCCGCGTCCGCGCTGTCCTGCCGGGTGACGTCCAGCTCCACCGCCCTGAGGTCCACGCCGTGTTCGGCGGCGTGGGCGGCCAGGTCCGCGGCGGCGCGGGCGTTGCGCGTGTCGAGGGCCCGCATGCCCGCGTAGACCGTGTGTCCGCGGTCGGCGAGCGCGCGGACGGTGAGGGCGCCGAAACCGCTGGAGGCGCCGGTGACGAGAACGACCTTGCCGTCACTCATGGTTGTTTCCTTTCGTATGGGGATCCATGGGGGATCTCCTGATCCGGGATCTCCCGTGAACCGGTGATCTCGCTGTCCGCCGACCGTGTCGGTCGTGCGAGGGACGGCAACCCGCCGTCAGATGATGCCGCCGTTGGCCCGCAGGACCTGGCCGTTGACCCAGTGGCCCTCGGGGCCGGTGAGGAAGGCCACGACATTGGCGATGTCGTCCGGCGTGCCCAGGCGCTCCAGCGGCGGCTGTGCGGCCAGCCGGGCGACGGTCTCCTCGTCCTTGCCGTCGAGGAACAGGTCGGTGGCGGTGGGGCCGGGCGCCACGGCGTTCACCGTCACGTCACGGCCGCGCAGTTCGCGGGCGAGGATCAGTGTCAGGGCCTCGACCGCGCCCTTGCTCGCCGCGTAGGCGCCGTAGCCGGGGAAGGCCAGGCCGAGCACCGACGAGGAGAAGTTGACCAGCGCTCCACCCGGGCGCAGCCGGCGGGCGGCCTGCTGGTCGACCACGAACGTGCCGCGGATGTTGGTGCGGTACAGCGCGTCGAGCTCACCGAGGTCGAGCTCGGCCACGGGGGACAGGGGCATCCGCCCGGCGGCGTGCACCACGGCGTCCACGCCGCCGTACACGGCCTCCGTCCGGTCGAAGAGGGCGGCGACCTCGGTCTCGTCGCCGACGTCCGCGCGGGCGGCGAAGGCGCTGCCGCCCGCCGCCTCGATGGCGCGGACGACATCCTCGGCCGCGTCCTTGTTGCCCGCGTATCCGACGGCGACGGCGAAACCGTCGGCGGCGAGTCGCTGCGCAACCTGCCGTCCGATGCCCCGCGATCCGCCCGTGACGATGGCGACGCGCTGGTCCGTGTGGGGGTGAGTGGTCATGGCTGCATCCTTCGCTCGGTCGCTTGTTAGCGTTGCTACGTCTTGCTCGTATCGACGATAACACGGATTCGTAGCGCTGGTACACCCGAATTCGTATCGGCGCTACGGATGGCGTACCGTGGACCCATGGATGCGAGGGAAAAGATCCTGGAAGCGGCCACGAACCTGCTGGCCAAGGCGCCGGCCGCCGATGTCTCGACGCGTGCGGTGTGCGACGCGGCCGGGGTGGGCGCGCCGATGCTGTACCGGCTGTTCGGGGACAAGGCCGGGCTGCTGGCCGCCGTCGTCGACCGAGGATTCGAGGAGTACCTCGCCTCCAAGAGGGCGGCCCGGCCCAGCGGCGATCCCGTCGCCGACCTCAGGAGTGGCTGGGACAACCACATGCGCTTCGCCCTGGAGCACCCCAACCACTACCGGTTGATGTACTCGCCCGAGCTGACGGTGCCGCCCGCCGCCGCCCAGGAGGCGCACGCGCTGCTGCACGGCATCCTCGAACGCTGCGCCGCCGCGGGCAGGCTGACCGTCCCGCCCGCCCTCGCCACCCAGATGATCATGTCCGCCAATGTCGGAGCGGCCCTGTCCGTGCTGACCAGGCCGGAGCAGTACCCGGGCCCGCAGTTCTCCGAACGGCTGCGCGACGCCGTGCTGGCGTCGCTGACCCGACCGGCCGACGCGGACGGTTCGCACGACGGGGACGGGCAGGACGGTGCCGTCCCGGTGGCGGCGGCGACACTCGCCGCCCGCCTGCGCGCCGAGCAGTCCCCGCGGTTCACGCCTGCCGAGTCGGCCCTGCTGGAGCAGTGGCTGGACAAGCTCTCGGCAGGCTGAGCCGTCGGCGTTCCGTCGACGGCTGCCCCAGGAACATGCCCGACCGGTGGGCCATGACGACGAGCTGGGCGCGGTCGCGGACGCCCAACTCCGCCATGACACGCCGGACATGGGCACGTACCGCGAGCGGGCTGACGTCGAGATGCACGGCGATCTCCGTGTTGGAGCGTCCCTCCGCGACCCAGGTCAGCACCTCGCGGTCGAGGCCGGTGAACGCGGCGAAGCCGGCGGCCGCACCCTGCGGTGCGTCCGCGGTGGGGGCGCCCAGGAAACGGGTGATCAGCGCGCGCGTGGCGAGCGGTGAGAGCAGCGAGTCGCCCCCGGCCACCGTCCGGATGCCGTCGAGCAGGACGTCGGCGGTCACGTCCTTGCCGAGGAAGCCGCTCGCACCGGCCCGCAGCGCCTCGGCGACGCGGGAGTCGATCTCGTGAGTCGTGAGGATCAGCACGCGGGTGTCCGGCAGATCCGGGTCGGCGCAGATCACGGACGTGGCGGACAGACTGTCGGTACCGGGCACGCGGATGTCCATCAGGACCACGTCGGGGCGGTGCACGCGCGCGAGGGCGACGGCCTCACCGCCGCAGGTGGCCTCGGCGACCAGCTCCATGTCGTCGCAGGAGTCGAGCAGAATCCGTAACGCGGCGCGCAGGAGGGCCTGGTCGTCGGCGAGCAGCACGCGGATGGTCATGGTGTCTTCCCGTCGTCTCAAGGTTCCCGTCCTGGAAGCCATGGTGGGCGAAGACCGGTGGGAGCGTCGGGCGGAAGACGCCCGCGCGGCGCGATGCGTACGCCTTCGGCGGGCGAAGGTACGAGGTCAGACGCGGGCGGACGGCCGTTCGAGCCGCTCGGCCGCGGTCTCGGCGTCGCGGGGCCTTGCGGGTGAGTGCCCGCGCCCCACGGCGACGGGAGACGGCCCGTGCGGTCGCGTCGTCCGGCCCGGCTCCGGTGGAGCTGCCGTCCTTGCTCCGTCCGGGGCGGCCGTGCCGGCTCCGTTCGGGGGTGGCCGTCCCGGGTGCGTCCGGGGGCGACCGCGCTTGCTCCGGTTCGCGGCCGTGCCGGCTCCAGGTCGGCGGCGTGCCGGTTCCGGGCTGGCGGCCGTGCCGGTTCCGGGGGCCGCGAGTCTCCTGGCCGGGGGCCTGTGCGCGCCGAGCCGCACTCAGGTCCCGACGCGCCGTTGCGTAGGCTTTCGGGGCTGGAACCTGCCGTGCTGACGGCGGATCTGCGACGGTTCGAGGGACTGGCCGTCGGAGCCTGAGCGAAGTCCCGATGCGGTGGTGGGCATGGCCGGCAGGACGGTACGCGCGGAACGGGCCGACGCGACCCGCGAGCTGATCCTGACGGCGGCCGAGCGGCTGTTCGCCGAGCGCGGGGTGAACGCGGTGTCCAACCGCCAGGTCGGTGAGGCCGCGGGGCAGGGCAACAACACCGCCGTCGGCTACCACTTCGGCACCAAGGCCGACCTGGTCCGGGCGATCGTCCGCAGGCACGCGGCGCCCACCGAGGAGATCCGCCGCCGGCTGCTGGCCGGGATCGGCGACTCCACCGACGTACGCGACTGGGTGGACTGCCTGGTACGCCCGCTGCCCGAGTATCTCGGGAACCTCGGCGGTCCCACCTGGTTCGCGCGGTTCTGCGCGCAGGCGATGACGGACCCGGCGCTCCAGCAGATCATGCTGGAGGAGTCCTTCGCCTCCCCGTCGCTGCAGCAGTGCCTCGACGGGTTGAACCGCTGCCTGCCCGACCTCCCCGCCGAGGTCCGTGCCGAGCGCGGCGAGATGGCACGCCACCTGATCGTGCACATGCCCGCCGAACGAGAGCGGGCGGTCGCCGAGAACAGGGCCACGCCCCGCTCCCACTGGGATGACGCCGCCACCGGTCTCGCGGACGCGGTCGTCGGGCTGTGGCTGGCGCCGGTGACACCCGGACGGCACCGATGAGTCGAGGGCCCGCCTGGTCTGGACGAGCGTCGGGGCGGTGATTTGCTTGAGTTACGCAACGATATGATAGAATGGGCGCATGCCCACGCCGCCGCTTCCCGAGCTGCCCAAGGCCCCCGCGTCCGCCGAGGTGATCGAGATCGAGCGGGCGCTCACCCGCATCACCTACCTCAGTACGCGTGCCCGGCAGCACGAGCGGCTGATGGCCCTGGCCGGTGTGCCGCTGGACCGGGCGGCGGTGGCGTTGCTGCGGCAGGTCGCGGACGCGGATCCGCTGCGCCCCGGGGAGCTGGCCAACCGGCTGGGGGTGGAGGCGTCCCACGTCACCCGCACCGTGCAGCAGTTGCAGAAGTCCGGTTACGTCACCCGCGTTCCGGACCCCGACGACCGCCGGGCCCAGCGCATCCAGCTCACCGAAGCGGGGCGCCAGGCCGTCGGACGCGTACGGGACGCCGGAGTCCGCGGCATGCAGCACGCGCTGTCCGGCTGGAAGCCGGAGGAGCTGCGGCAGTTGGCCACCCTCTTCCATCGCATGGTCGACGACTTCCTCTCCCATTCCGTCGACCTCGACGAGGACGGGGAGGAGCCGGCGGCCGCGCGGACGGGCACCACCTGAACGAGGCGCTGGTTCATGCGTGGGGGCGCCGCCTGATCGTCCGGCGGGCGCACGAGCGACGGAGGGACGTCCGCCTCGGTGGCCGGCGGCACTGGTGACCGGCCCGCGACTGCCGCCCGGCGCGTGGACCGCGGCCGCGCACAGCGGCGCGCCCGCCACGGACGGGACGCCACGCGCCACGGCCGCGCAACCTGTCGCGTGCCTCGTCGCGGCAGTCGATGCGCGTGCCCGTGCCGGCCCGCCCCTGCCCGTTCCCGCCGGCACGCGGCCGCCCGCCGTCTGCGGCATCCGGCCGCGGCCCCGGCCGGACACGCACCCTCGCCGCTCCCGGTGCCGCGCCCATCACTGCGGCGGTCCGCCGCCGGCGCCCCCGCCGACGTCTTCCGCCGTGCGTGCGGCAGCGCGCCGGGATCACGCGACCTTCGAATCGGCGCCCGCGCGCGGAAGCGAAGGTGGCACCGCAAGCAGTCGATCTACCCTCGGGTAACATCCGGGTGCAGGTCATCAGAGGAGGAACCGTGCCACGGTCCGAACGCTCGCCCCTGCTGCTCGCCGGCCTGCTGGCCGCCGCGGGTGTCACCCACTTCGCCCAGCCGCGCCAGTACGACGCGATCGTCCCGCGCTCGCTCCCGGGCAGTCCCAGGACATGGACGTATGCGAGCGGCGCCGTGGAACTCGCCCTCGCCGCCGGAGTGGCCCTGCCGCGCACGCGCAAGGCCGCCGCGCTCGCCACGGCCGCGTTCTTCGTCGGCGTGTTCCCGGCCAACGTGAAGATGGCCTACGACTGGCGTGACCAGCCCGCGCCCAAGAAGGCCGCCGCCATCGGACGGCTGCCGGTGCAGCTGCCCCTCGTCATGTGGGCCCGCAGCGTCGCGAAGAACGGGGAGGGCCGGGCATGAGCGGGCGCGTGAACGTCGGCGACACCGTCGACGACTTCGAGCTGCCGGACGAGACCGGCACCTTCCGCAAGCTGTCCGAGCTGCTGGCCGACGGTCCGGTCGTGCTCTTCTTCTACCCGGCCGCCATGACCGCCGGCTGCACCGCGGAGGCCTGCCACTTCCGTGACCTGGCAGCCGAGTTCGCCGCCGTCGGCGCGCGGCCCGTGGGCATCAGCGGCGACACCGTGGAGAAGCAGCAGGAGTTCACCGGCCGCCACAACCTCGGCATGCCGCTGCTGTCCGACACCGACGGCACGATCCGTGAACGGTTCGGGGTGAAGCGGGGGTTCAGCCTCGCGCCCACCAAGCGGGTCACGTTCGTCGTCGGCCAGGACCGTACGGTCCTGGAGGCCGTCCACAGTGAACTGCGCATGAACACACACGCGGACCGCGCACTGGCCGCCCTGCGCGCGCACCAGAAGTGACAGCCGCGGTCGGAGCGCGCCGGCGCTCCGACCGCGCTCCGTCAGCACGTGCCGGTCACCGGAAAGGGAGCTGACGCCGGAATCCGGCAATCCGCGTCAAGTCCCGCTCGGCTCGTGAGCTCGTCAGAACTCCTCGTGCACCTCAGGGTCCCCGCCGATGCGCCGGTGGGCCCGCTCGGCCACCGCGGCGAGCTGGGAAGGGCCCAGTTCGAAGCCGAAGACGTCGAGGTTCTCGCGCTGCCGCTCGGGGCTGGACGACTTGGGGATGGGCACCGCGCCCAGCTGGGTGTGCCAGCGCAGGACGACCTGCCCGGGCGTCACACCGAGGGCCTCGGCGATGCTGCTGACGACGGGGTCCCCCAGCAGGCTGGTGCCCCGGCCGAGGGGGCTCCAGCTCTCGGTGACGATGCCCTTGGACGCGTGGAAGGCGCGCAGCTCCTCCTGCGGGAAGAAGGGGTGCAGCTCGATCTGGTTGACGGACGGAAGGACCCCGGTCTCCTTCTCCAGCCGCTCGATGTGCCCGACGGTGAAGTTCGAGACGCCGATCGAGCGGATCAGGCCGGCCTCGCGCAGTTCGATCATGGCCCGCCAGGAGTCGACGTACCTGCCGACACGGGGCAGCGGCCAATGGATCAGGTAGAGGTCGACGTACTCCACGCCGAGGCGGGCGCGGGACTCCTCGAAGGAGGCGAGCGTCTCCTCGTAGCCGTGATGCCGCCCCGGGAGCTTCGTCGTCACCACGATCTCCTCGCGGGGGACGCCACTGCGGGCGACACCGCGGCCCACGCCGGACTCGTTGCGGTAGTTGGTGGCGGTGTCGACCAGGCGGTAGCCCGTCCGCAGGGCCTCGGACACCGCCCGTTCCGCCTCCTCGTCGCTCATCGGCCAGGTGCCCAGGCCGAGTGCGGGAAGCGTCGTGCCGTCGTTGAGCTGGTGCGTCGGGATGGTGATCACCGTGGGACCTTTCCCTCGACTGTGCCGGACCTCCAGCCTCACGGATAGGGTGAGCTGTGATCAACCGGACGGGTGGGGGATGAGGGCGGCGGACGGCATGGGCGGCACCGAGGAGAAGCGGCCGGCGGGCACGGGGCGCCCCACGTCGCGGGACGTCGCGCGGCTCGCCGGCGTGTCCCACACCGCCGTCTCCTTCGTGTTCAACGGCCGCGCCGAGGGAAACCTCTCGCCCGCCACGCAGGAGCGCATCCGCCAGGCGGCCGCCCAGCTCGGCTACCGCCCGGACCCCGTCGCGCGCGGTCTGCGCCGCCGCCGTACGGCCGTGATCGGCCTGGTCACCGACGAGATCGCCTCCACGCCGTTCGCGGGCCGGCTGCTGCGCGGTGCCATGGAGACCGCCTGGGACCACGACCACCTCGTGCTCACCGTCGACTCGGGCGGCGACCCGGCCAAGGAGGACGCGGCCGTCGCCGAACTCCTCGACCGGCGCGTGGACGGCATCATCTACGCCGCCATGTCGCTGCGCCGGGTCCGGGTCCCCGAGGGCCTGCACCGCACGCACTCCGTCCTCGCCAACTGCCTGCCCGAGGACGACTCCCTGCCGGCCGTGATCCCGGCCGAGCGCGCCGGAGGCCGTACGGCCGCCCGGCTCCTCCTGGAGCAAGGGCACCGGAGGGTCGCCGTGATCGGCGGACAGGACGACATCGCCTCCGTCGAGCGGCTGCGGGGCTTCCGTGACGCCCTGCGGGCCGAGGGCATCGCGCTGCCGAAGGACCGGGTGCTGCGCACCGGCGGGGAGATCTCCGGCGGCTACGACGGCGCGACACGCATCCTGGGCACCACACCCGCCGGCCACCGCCCGACCGGGATCTTCTGCTACAACGACCGGGTCGCGGCGGGCGTCCTGCACGCCGCGACCCGGCTGGGCATCGAGGTTCCCGGAGACCTGTCGGTGGTGGGCTACGACGACCAGGAACACATGGCCGAGTTCCTCACCCCGCCCCTGACGACGGTCGCCCTGCCCCACCGCGCGATGGGCGAGGCCGCCGCCCGGCTCCTGCTCGACTCCATCGAGACCGGCCGGACACCGCCCGCCGCCACGCGGCGGATCGCGTGCCCGGTGATCGGCCGAGCGTCCGTCGGACCGGCTCCCACCCGGTGACGGCGGTCACCGCCCGGGGCGCGGCCGTGCGCTGACGGCCGCAGGTGTTCGTATCCGCCGGGTGCCGGTCGTGCGGTGCGGGTGGGGTGCGGTCCGCCCGGGGTCAGCCGTGGGGCCCTGGGAGCAGTTCCCACCCGGTGACCCCGGCCACCGCCCCCGTCACGACGAGCTCGGCCACGTCTCCCGGTCGCCGGTAGACCCGTTCGGTGACCGTCGCGCGGTCCTCCACGAACACCTCCAGCAGCGAGCCGTCGACAAGGACGCGCACCTGCCCGCCGGTTGCCCGTACGACGACGGGTGCCGCACCGTCGGGCCCGGTCCGCGGCCACTCGGTCCGGTCCAGCGTCACCGTGCCCTGATCCGGGTCCAGCAGCACGGCGACCTCGGCGCCGGAGGCGGAGCGCAGCAGGCTCACGGTGGTCGGCCCTTGTGCGGTGACGGTGAGGTCGTAGGACTGCGGCAGCGGTACCGCGCCGCCGGGTGCGGTGACGAACGGGGCCTTCGCCCGCAGGAGTTCGAGCTCCGGCGCCGGTGCGACGCGCAGGGTGCCGTCCGGGTGGACGTCCACGACCCGTGGCGCGGAGAGGACCCCCGCCCACCCGGCACGGTCGACCTCGTGCTCGTCGCGGGCCTCCCAGGACCAGCCCCACATCAGGGACCGGCCCGGCTCCCGCAGCACCGCGGGGGCGTAGAAGTCCCGGCCGTGGTCGAGCCGGCCGCCGGAGCGCGCCGCGAAGCGCAACCCGTCCTCTCCGTTGGGCTGGAGACGGCCCGTCAGATGGCCCGTGACGCGGGGGTCTCCGTCCCACAGCGACAGCACGAGCACCCACTCGCCGCCTGATGCCGCGAACATCTGCGGGCACTCCCAGCCGACCGCCTCGTCACCGAACACGTCCGCCGCGACCGGGTCGTTGCCGTCGACGAGGACGCCGGCGAAACGCCAGTCGGTGAGGTCGTCGCAGTCGTAGAGCAGGACGGACGGTGTGCCGTCCTCGTGGCCCGCGCCGACGAGCGCCCGGCGCCGCCCGCCCGCCGTGAACACGAAGGGGTCGCGGAACATGACCACGTCGAGACCGGCGGGCGGGCCGGCGACGACGGGGACGGGCAGGGGCTTCCAGTCGGTGAGCGTCTCGTCGTCGGGGACCACCGCCCGGGCCAGGCAGATGGAGCCGGCGCCGGTGTGGTGGCGGTCCACGCCCGTGTAGACGGCGGTCGGCACTCCCTCGTCGTCGACCACGCAGCCGGACCAGCAGCCCGCCTCGTCGGGGCCGCCGGGTGTCGGGGTGAGCGCGATCGGATGGTGCTCCCAGTGCGCGAGGTCGGGGCTGGAGACATGGCCCCAGTGGATGTCCGCGTGCACGGGCGCGCCAGGATTGTGCTGGTAGAACAGGTGATAGCGGTCCCGCCAACGGAACGGCCCGTTCGGGTCGTTGATCCAGCCGGCGGGCGGACGGACCCTGAGGCGCGGGGCGTTGGGGTCGAGGTTCAACGGTTGACTCCTGCGGACGTGATGCCCTCGCGCAGAGGACGCTGGCCGACGACGAACACGGCGACGGCGGGGATCATGGAGAGGACGACTCCGGCGAGGACGACGGAGATGGAGCCGGTGCCGAGGTTGCCCTGGAGCGAGACCAGGCCCAGCGGCAGCGTGTAGTTCTGGCCGGAGGTCTCGAGGATCAGCGGGCGGAAGAACTCGTTCCAGTGGTAGTTGAAGGCCAGGACGCCGACGATCGCGAGGCCGGGCGCGGCCAACGGCGCGTACACGGACCGGAAGACGCGCCACGGCCCGGCGCCGTCCAGCATGGCCGCCTCGCCCAGGTCCTTGGGCATGCCCAGGAAGTACTGGCGCATCAGGAAGGTGCCGAAGGCGGTCGGGAAGGCCGGGATGATCAGCCCGAGCAGGGTGTCGGTCAGGCCCATCGACTTCAGCACCAGGAACACCGGCACGATCGTGACCTGCAAGGGCACCATCATGGTCGCCAGGACCAGCCCGAACAGGGGCCTCTTGAAACGGAATTCGAGGCGCGCGAAGGCGTACCCGGCCAGCCCCGCGGTGACCATCTGGCCGACGGCGATCAGCGCGGTCACCAGTGTGGAGTTCAGGGCGAGCAGCCACACGTCGATCTGGTCGAAGACCCCGCGGTAGGCCGCCGTGGTCGGATGTGCGGGGATGATCTGCGGCGGCAGGTCGAAGGACTCGGCCGGGGTGCGCAGGGAGGTGGAGACCGTGTAGATGACCGGACCGAGGGTCAGCAGCGCGCACACGGTCAGCCCGGCGACGCGCGCCCAGGGCCCGAGGGAGTACCGGGCGCGGCCGACGGACAGGGTTGCTTGGCTCATGGGAGTCACCCGGCTCACTGGTAGTGGACGAAACGCCGGCTGAGCCGGAACTGGAGGGCGGTCACCGCCATGATCAGGACGAAGAGCAGCACGCCCACCGCGGACGCCTCGCCGAAGCGCAGCTGTTCGAACGCGGTCTCGTAGATGACCATCACGACGGTGCGGGTGGAGTCCCCGGGCCCGCCGTTGGTGAGCACGTACGGCTGCTCGAAGACCTGAAGGGCGTTGATGACGCCGACCACGGTCGCGACCAGCAGCGTGGGCGACAGCAGCGGGAGCGTCACGTGCAGGTGCTTGCGCAGGCCCGTCGCGCCGTCCAGGGAGGCCGCTTCGTGGACCTCCTTGGGGATGTTGTTCAGGCCGCCGACGAACAGCAGGAACGAGAAGCCGAACTGCTGCCACACGTAGACCATGACCACCGTGGCCAGCGCGGCGTGCTCCGACGTCAGCCACGGCACCGGAGCGATCCCGATCAGCCCGAGCAGCCAGTTCACCACCCCGAAGTCCTGGTTGAACAGGTACTTCATGACGACGGAGATGGACGCGGCGGACAGCACGAGCGGGAAGAAGAACGCCGAGCGGAACACCGTGCGCAGCCAGGTCGGCATCCGCCCGTTCAGGGTGAGGGCGAGCGCCAGCGCGACCAGCAGCTGGGCGGCGACCGCGAACACCATGAAGACGAGGGTGTTGAGGAACGACACGCGCACCGTCGAATCCGTGAACACCGCACGGTAGTTGGCGAGCCCCGCCCAGCCCGGCGGATCGATCACGTTCCAGTGGAACAGGCTCAGCACGAGGGAGCCGACGATCGGCACGACCGTGAAGACGGCGATGCCGACGAGGGTCGGTGCGAGGAACAGCGCGGCCAGCGGCCGGGTGCCGCGCGAGCGCAGGGGCGGGCGCCGCGGCACGTGACCGGCGGGCGTGGCGGCGCGCGGCCGCACGGCGGGGACCTGGGTGTTCGTCATACGTCACGCTCCATGGCCTGCTCCAGGTCGCGCTGCATCCGGCGCAGCGCGGGGCGCACCGAGTGCCGCGAGGCGAGCGCGGTGCCGGTGTGCTTGAGCAGCACCTCGGTCACCTCGGCGACCTGCGGCGGGGCGGGGATGGGCCCGGTGTCGGGGAACATGTCGAGGGTGTCGTAGAAGACCTGCCAGTGCTTCGGGCCGGACTTCCGGTAGCGGTCGGCGGTCAGCATCGAGCGGCGCGCCGGGGTGGTCTGGTTGGTGTCGAACAGCCGCATCAGGGTGTCCCTGCGGGCGGCGTACTTGATGAACTCCCAGGCCTCCGCCTGCTTCTTGGAGGTGCGCAGCAGGGCGTAGCCGGCCGCGCCGAACTGGTGGCGCTGGGTGCGCCAGCGCGGGAAGTACTGCACGTCGAAGGCGTCGGACCGCATCCCGGCGAGATGCAGTCCGCCCGCCCAGAAGCCGCCCGCGGGGGTGACGCCGACCCGCCCGGTGGAGAACACGCCGACGAGGTTCTGGCCGTTGCCGCCCTCGGGGCGGGTGCAGAGGTTCTCCTCGATGAGGGAGGCGAGATAGTCGTACGCCTCCTCGACGCGCTCGTGGGTGGCCTGCGGGGTGGTCCAGCGGAAGCCGCCGCCGCGGCCCTGGCGCTGGGCGGCCGGGTAGAAGGAGTCCCAGAGCCAGGAGCCGCCGGGTGCCTTGGACTCCGCGAGCAGGTTGGTGCCGTTGGCGAAGAGCCAGGGCACGACACCGCCCCACAGCCGGTTGGTCCAGAAGTACGGCGTGAACCGGGAGCCGCTGGACCTCTTCATGTCCCGCAGCAGCGCGGTGAAGTCGTCGCGGGTCCAGTCCGGTGCGGGGAAGCCGGCTCCCGCGCGCCTGAGCACCTGCCGGTTGAGGTACATGTCGGCGGCGTTGAACTCGACCGGCAGCTGGTACAGGTGACCCTCGTACATCATCGACTCGACGAGCGAGGGGTGGACGTCGGCGAAGTACTCCTTGAGCTCGGCCGCGTCCCGCTCGATCCAGGGGTCCAGCGCGACGCCGAGGCGCTGCGCGAACAGCTGCACGCCCTCGGTGGCGACGTAGACCAGGTCGGGTGCGGTGCCCGCGGCGATCTGGGTGAGGATCTTCGCGAAGAAGTCCGGCCAGTCGACGGCCTGCACCGCGTTGATCCGGAGCTTGATGTCCGGGTGCACTGTCCGGAAGCCCTCGGTGAGCGTGCGGATGGCCTCCGGGCCGTAGGCGGGGCCGAGGGTGGCGACGACGAGCGAGCCGTCGTCGCGCCCGGGGATGTCGGCTCCAATGAGCCGGTCCCAGCTCGCGGCGGTGCCGGCCAGGGCGGCGGCTCCCGCCCCGTAGGCGCCGTACCGCAGCAGCGTGCGGCGGGTGAGGTGCGAGTCGGTCATCTGAGGGCCTAACTCGTGTTAGATCAGGGTTGACGTCCCAGATGATGGGAAGCGCCGCACGGTCGTGTCAAGAGTCGTGACGCCTTGACCTTTAACGAGTTAGGTCGCAGAGTCCTGCCTCACATGAGCCGCCTCCGAACGAGAGGAACGACGCGTGATGCGTGGGATGTCCAGGAGAGCCCTGCTGGCCGGAACGACCGCCGGGGGAGCCGCCGCCCTGCTGCCCGCACCACCGGCCGCCGCCGGACCCCAGGCGGCCCGGGCGAGGTGCGCGAGCTATCGCGCCGCCTACCACTTCACCGTCCCCGACGCCTGGAAGAACGACCCGCAGCGTCCGGTCTGGATCGACGGCGAGTACCACTACTACTACCTCTACAACGCCGACTACCTCACCGGCGCCGTGGGCACGGCCTGGCGGCTGGCCACCACCACCGACCTGGTCTCCTTCACGGACCGCGGGGTCGCCGTGCCCAAGGACACGACCGTCAACGGCGACGTGTGGTCCGGCTCGGCGGTGGTGGACACCGGCAACACGGCGGGCTTCGGCGCCGGTGCGGTCGTCGTCATCGCGACCATGTCGCCCGGCGGCGGCACCGACCACCAGGCGCAGTACCTGTACTGGTCCACCGACGGCGGGCGCACCTTCACCCCCCACGGCACCGATCCCGTCCTGCCCGGCCCCGGTGCCGGCGCCGACTTCCGCGACCCCAAGGTGATCCGCGACGAGGAGCGCGACCGCTGGGTGATGGCGCTCGCCGAGGGCACGAAGGTGGGCTTCTACCACTCGGACGACCTCAAGTCCTGGACGTACGCCGGGGGTTTCGTCAAGGACGGGATCGGCACCCTGGAGTGCCCCGACCTGTTCCGCATCACCGCCGCGGACGGCACGGCGAAGTGGGTCCTCGGAGTCAGCGCGAACGGCAAGGGCGCGGGCCTGCCCAACACGTATGCGTACTGGACGGGTTCCTTCGACGGCAGCGCGTTCGCCGCCGATGCCGCGGACCCGCAGTGGCTCGACCACGGCTGGGACTGGTACGGCGCGGTCACCTTCGAGAAGCGGGACGCGAAGGGCACCCTCGACCCGGGCACCCGGTACGCGCTCGGCTGGCTGAACAACTGGGACTACCCGGGCACGACGCCCACCGTCGACTGCGACGGCTTCAACGGCACCGACTCCGTCGTCCGCGAGGTGACGCTGAAGCCCGGTGCCTCCGGCGGCCACTACCTCGCCTCCCGGCCCGTCTCCGGACTCGACGCCCATGTCTCCCGCACGGTGAACCTCGGCGACCTGAGCGTGAACGGCACCCGGGTGCTCGACCACAAGGGCATCTCCTACGAGATCTCCACCGAGGTCACCTGGGACCAACTCACCGGTGCGGGGATGCAGTTGCGCCGCTCACCCGACGGCGGCCGGCACATCGACGCCGGTGTCTACGGCGACTTCGCCTTCCTCAACCGCCGCAACACCGTCAACCCCGACCCCTCCGGCAGATGGCAGGAGAGCCACACGCCGTTCGACCGCTCCGCGGGCACGGTCAGGCTTCGCATCCTGGTCGACCGCACCTCCGTCGAGATGTACGTCGACGACGGCCGGTACGTGCACACCAGCGAGGTGTTCCCGTATCTGGTCGACACCGGGCTGGCGCTGTTCACCATCGACGGGCCGGCGGTGTTCCGGAACACCGTGATACGCGAGTTCACCGTGTAGGGGGCCGCCGAGGTCGTCGTGGCGCCGCCTGCCTGCGAAGATCGGACACGGGAGCGGACGAGCATCGGAGCGCGCATGACGACGGAGCGGGACACGGTGACGGACGCCGCGCGGGCCGCGGGGATCACGGTGCGACCGGTGGCCGGGCACATCGGGGCCGAGATCACGGGCGTCGATCTGGCCGGCGAGCCGGACGACACCGTGGTCGGCGCGATCCGGGCGGCGGTGCTGCGGTGGAAGGTGGTGTTCTTCCGCGGGCAGCGGCTGGACCACGCGGGGCATGTCGCGTTCGCGCGCCGGTTCGGGGAGCCCGTGGTGCCGGGCAGGCGGGGCGGTGCCTCGCCGCCGGACCGCCCCGAGGTCGAGACGACCGCCGACCGGCTGGAGCTGGGCGGGAGGTACGGCATGGCGCACGACGAGTGGCTGCAGCGCCGCCGGCACACGCTGCTGCGCGGCTGGCACTGCGACCACGGCGCCCGTATCGACCCGCCGGCCGCGACGATCCTGCGCGCCGAGACGGTGCCGCCGTACGGAGGCGACACCACCTGGTCCAACCTCGCGGCCGCGTATGCCGGACTGTCCGCGCCGGTAAGGGAGTTCGTCGACGGGCTGCGGGCCGAGCACCGGCTCGGGGTGGGTTACCAGCCCCGGTCCGGCGACGACTCGTATCTGCGCCATCTGCTGGACCATCAGGTCGCCTCGGTGCATCCGCTGGTGCGCGTGCACCCGGAGACCGGCGAGCGGGTGCTGTTCGTCAACGGCTACTACGTCGAGCAGATCACCGGCGTCTCGCGCCCGGAGAGCCGGGCGATCCTGGAGATGCTGCTGGAGCAGGCGGTGCGGCCCGAGTACACGGTGCGCTTCCGCTGGGAGCCCGGCAGCGTGGCCTTCTGGGACAACCGGGCCACCATCCACCTGGCCCCGAGCGACAACGCCCACCTCGACCACCCCCGGATCATGCACCGCGTGATGCTGAGCGGGGATGTTCCGGTCGGGGTGGACGGCAGGCCGTCGGAGCCGGTCGTGGGCACCGAACGCGGACGCTGGTGACACCAGGTCGTGTTTCCCGAGTCCCGCCCGCCCGGCGGGCGGGCGGAGGACGCTACGTTCGAAGCACGCCCTGCTCGGACGGTTTCCAGCCGAGGGCCGGGCCGAGCTTCGTGGCCATGTCGGTGAGGATCTGCACGTAGTCCTCGTGCCGGAAGGTGAACGGCAGCGCGAACGCCACCTCGTCCACCTCGCGGAACGCGGCATGGGCGTGCAGGCGTTCGGCGATCTCCTCCGACGTCCCGACGACGTCCGGCGCGAACAGCAGCCGGGCCGGACCCTGGGGTGTGGTCGTGCGCGGGGTGCGCCGGGCGGCGTACTCCTCGTACCCGGCCCGCTGCCGCGGCGAGGCGGAGTCGGTGGGGATGACGACCAGTCCCTGTGAGACGCGGGCCGCCTCGCCGTCGGGGTGGCGGGCGCGGAAGGCGCGGATGTGCGAGAGCTGGATCTCCGCGAAGTCGAACGCGGGCCCCTCCGTCTCCTCCGCCTTCACCACACTGCTGGTCAGGAAGTTCATGCCCTGCTCACCGGCCCAGCGCGCGGACCCCAGGCTGCCGCCGCCGTACCACATCCGGCGCCCCAGGCCGGGGGAGTGGGGCTGCACCCGGTCGGAGAACACCTCGAAGCCCTCGACGCCGCTGAAGCCGGTGGCGCTCCCGCCCCGCACGAAGTCGAGCAGGCGCCGTACGCGCGTGTAGGAGAAGTCCTCCGCGTCGCCCGTGTCCGGGTACAGCGCCTCCTTGACCTGGCCGTAGTGCATTGGCGGACCGACGCTCACGCCCGGGTTGACGCGGCCGCCGGACAGGATGTCGGCCGTCGCCAGGTCCTCGGCCAGCCGCAGCGGGTTCTCCCAGCCGAGCGGGATGACCGCCGTGCCGAGCTCGATGCGGCTGGTGCGCTGCGAGGCCGCCGCCATCACCGCGACGGGCGAGGAGATGCCGTACTGGAGATGGCGGTGGCGCAGCCACGCGCTGTCGAAGCCGAGCCGCTCGCCCAGCTCGATGATCTCCAGCGTGGACTCGTGCCCCCGGCGCGGGTCCGCCTCGTCGAACAGGCCGATGGTGAGGAAGCCGAGCTTGCGCAGGGGGCGTGAGGTCGGCGGCATGAGCCCCTCCGTCATCGGTCGTTGCGACGTGTACGGCAGTGCCAACCGGCGTGTGGCCGGAGGTGTTCCCGTGCCGCCGCCGCGGGTTAGGTCGGCTTCGGTCAGGTCAGGGGAATGGTCACCTCGTCCTCGACCGGCGGATCGATCTCCTGGGCGCGGTTGCCGGTGGCCGCGAAGCAGCGCAGACGGACGGCGTCCGGGGTGACGTCCAGGCGCAGGAAGCACTTGAAGAACGGCGGGCTGTACGTCGCCGAGCTCGGTGAGAACAAGTGTGTGTAGATCTTGCGCACGGGCAGGCGGAGGCGCGAGGTGCGATCGGGGCGGCCGCCGGCGCCGAGCAGTCCGGCCACGACGCGGGCACGGCGGGTGACGCGCACCGGTTCGCCCGGGGCGCGGGTCGGCCGGATGCCGAGCCGCTCGGCGATCACGGCCGTCGCCTCGTCCCCGGAGAGCGCGAACAGGCGCCGCAGGCGCAGCCGGCGGCCGTAGAGCCCGCTGTAGAAGGCGAGGGAGTCACCGCGCAGCGGATAGCAGCGGAAGTCCTCCTCGGTGACGTTCGCGATGTCGACGCGGGGAATGGTGTGGGTGGCGTGCATGAACGCACCGCCGCCGCCCGAGACGACGTACTGGATGGTGCGGCCGTCCACCTGGACCGGGTAGCGCTGGTAGTTGTGGATGTCGCCGCCTATCGCCGCCACGTAGTGGTGGTCGGGGTCGCGGACGATGTCGTCGACGGTGCCGTGGCCGCCCTCGATGGTGCACGGGTGGTGCTCCCCGTCGACGTAGAGGGGCGAGCCGGTGACGAGGATCTTCGGGCGGGGGCCCTTGGACACCTCGCGCAGCCAGGCGCCCTGTTCGGCGTCGATGGTGCCGAGCAGACCGGTGTCGATGCCTATGATCCGCAGCGGTCCCGCGTCCACCGCCCAGTACGGGCCGGGCTGGACGGCCCGCTGATCCGGAGCGGACCGCAACTCCCTTGCCTGGTCGAGGTGTTGCCCGTCCGTCGTGCGGGGACGGTGCCACAGGAGGCTGCGTGCCCAGGCCCGGGTCAGCGGGCGCGGCGGCGGTTCGGGGGCGAGGGGCGGCGCGTCGTCGCAGAAGACCCGCATGAACCCGCCCAGGCCCTCGTACCAGTCGTGGTTGCCCGGTATCGCGTAGATGGGCGCCCGGTAGTCCTGGTAGGGGCGGAAGAACTTGGTGTCGTAGTCGTCCGCGGTGCCGACGGGATAGATGACGTCGCTGGCGATCACGGCGAAGTCCGTGCCCTGACTGGTCTTCAGGAAGCCCGGGACGACGGCGTACTGGGGATCGTCCCCCTCGCCGGTGTCCCCGATGACCATGAAGGAGAACCGGTCCGCGTCCCCGCGCCGGATCACCTTGTCGGGGGGTGCCCCGGCGGCCTCACGCTGGGCCACCCATCTGCTGCGGGTGTGGCCGGTCGGGTCGCCGAACCAGGAGGCCAGGACGCCGTTGCGGGCGGCCCACAGCGTCCTGGGGTCGAGCCAGGAGAGCTTCTCGACCTTGGCCGGCATCAGTTTCTTGTACTCGCCTCGCTCGGCGGCGCCCCAGCCGGCGCCTTCGGCGGTATCGCGTGAAGAGTCAGACACCGGTGAACCGTAACAACGATCTCGTGGAGCGGCGGAAGGGGTGCCTGCGCCCGACGTGGCGGAGGCGGGCAACATGCCGTGCGATCCACGCAGTTGCCCGCCCCCGCCGCGCCGGACGTCCGGGCCGGTGGCGGTGGTTCACCACTCGTCGCTGGTCGGCGGCGGCGCCCACCTCGGTGTCGCGGGCGCGGCCGGTCCGTACTCCTCCTGCCGGGGGCGGGTGGAGACGGCGGGCCCGCCGAAGAGGGTGGTGCCGTGTTCCGGAGCGGGCTCCGGTGGTGCCTCGGCGGCGTGGGCCGGGCGGGACCTCGACCGGGACCGTGAACCGGAGGCCGCGTCGTTCCACTCGCCGTCGCCCAGCACCAGCAGCGGGTCGAACATCACCACCACGCCGGCCAGCAGCAGGAACACGGCCGGCCCCAGGAGCATGGGGAACAGCAGTGAGGAGGGCGAGTCGCCGGACCAGGCCGCAGTGCCGTTGCCGTGCACATGGACGCTGACGGCGGCCATCGCCGTGTAGTGCATGCCGGTCACTCCCACGCCCAGGACCACACTCGCCACGAGGCTCGGCATGAAGCCCCGGACGGTGACGGCCGCCCACAGGGCGGCGGTTGCCGCGACGACCGCGATGACGACGGACAGCACGACGGTGAAGGTGCTGTACTGGATGTCGCCGTTCATCCGCATCGCCGCCATGCCGATGTAGTGCATGACGGCGACGCCGATACCGGTGATCACACCGGCGACGGCCAAGGTGACCTTGCCCGAGCCCCGGTAGCCGACGATGAACACACCGATGCCGACCACGACGATGGCCACCGCGAGGCTCAGCAGCGTGAGTTCCCTGTCGTAGTGGATCCCGGTCTCCTTGACCTGGAAGCCGAGCATGGCGATGAAATGCATGGTCCAGATGCCGCTGCCGATCGACGCGGCGCCCAGTGCCAGCCAACCGACCTTCCATGATTGTTCGTTGACGAGGGATCGCACGATGCAGCGCAGTCCCAGAGCCCCACCCAGGCAGGCCGTCAGATAGCCCGCCACCGGGGTCACCGCGCCGTAGCGGAACCCGTCAATCGTGCCTTGCATACGTCAACTCCCCCCAGAGCCCCGGCAGATTGTGGAGAAAGGTCTACGGGTAAGTGTGGCGTGAATGCAAGGTATTACCACGGGTAACTGAATGATTCTCGGCTATCACCGGTCAACAGTGGTCACACCCGGGTGAGTGCCGGTCGGCGGGACTTTTCACGCGTCATATGCGTCGGGCAGACGCATGGCGGGCCCGCCGACCTGAACACCGAGCGGGACGGCCCGGCCCACGGGCTCCTCCCACTCCTCCTGGCGCCCGAGAGCGGTCGGATCCAGCCACGGATAGCCGTTGTGGAACTCCTCGACACCGCGGCCGAAGGTCGAGTACGGGTGGAAGACCTCGTCCCCGACGCGCAGAAACGCGCTGATGCCCGGCCGGTCGCCGCGCATCTCCGGTGACCACGGCATCCCGGCTTCGGCGAGCTCGGCCTCGTCGCGGTGGAAGATCCGCACCGGCGCCACCCGCAGAGTGGTGTCGCGGACGGGCAACTGCCGCAGCCCACCGATCCGGTCGGCGGCCGAGGAGCAGCCGGAGCAGCCGGTCTCGCGCGGGTGCTCGGTGCCGTCGGCGTCGAGGTCGTAGATCCACAGGAAGTGGTGCACGACCAGTTGGGGCCGGCCGTCGAACAGGCCGAGGAGGCCCACCGCACCGTCCGGGCCCTCGAAGGCGTACGGCTGGTCGACGCGGACCATCGGCAGCCGCCGCCGCTCGGGGCTGACCCGGTCCCGCAGCCGGGTGAACTCCTTCTCCCGCGCAGGCGGCGAGCCACTGCTACCCCGGCGGTACGGCCGCCGTCAGTCCGCCGGCTCCTCCTCCCGGAAGCTCGCGGCGAGTTCACTGCGCGAGCGGATGCCGAGCTTGGCGTACACATGGGTCAGGTGGTACTGGACCGTCTTGACGGAGATGAAGAGCTCGAGAGCCGTCTGCCGGTTGGTGGCGCCGTCCGCGACGAGCCGGGCCACCGCCCCTTCCTGCGGGGTCAGCCGGGCCATACCCGCGCTCGGCCGGGTGCCGTGCAGGCCGCCCGCCTGCAGTTCCCGGTCGCAGCGATCCACATAGGTCCGGGCGCCCAGGGCGGCGTAGGCGTCCCGGGCGTTCCTCAGCACCCCGTCGGCCTCGCGGCGCTTGCCCGCCCTGCGCAGCGTCTGCCCGAAGGCGAAGTCGACCCGGGCACGGTCGTACGGGAGCGGGAGGTGTTCGAGGTGGGCGAGCGCCTGCTCGAACTCCTTGCGTGAGGTGTCGATGTCGCCCCGGGCCGCGGTGAGCCGGGCCCGGGCAAGTCCGAGACGGGCCTGGGCGGAGCGGCGGCGCCGGCGGGCGGCCAGCTCCTCGTGCGGCGCGAGGAAGGCGTCGGCCTCGTCGAGGCGGCCGGTCATCACCAGGGCGTTGGCGTACACGTCGGGCCACGGCCAGAAGCTGGGCTCGTCGATCGACTCCCGCGCGCCGAGCTGGGCCACGGGTGACAGCGCCTCGACGACCCGGCGGTAGTCGCCCCGGGCCTCGGCGACCTGTGCGCGGGCCAGACACGCCGGGACCAGCATGACCGCGTAGTGGTGCAGGCCGACGGCCGCCGCGGCCACATGCCGGTCGGCCGACTCCCAGTCGCCGCGCAGGGCGTGGATCTGGGCGCCGGTCCAGTGCACGAGCGGGCGGGCGAGCTCGATCCGGGCCTCGGCGAGATGCGCGGCGGCCCGCTGCACCGTCTCCAGCGCCTCCGGCCAGGAGCCCAGGGCGAACTGGGTGCGGGCGAGCCAGCCCTGCGCCCAGAGCGAGATCCTGGTCGAGCCCAGCCGGTATCCGGTCGGTACCGCAGCTTCGAGCAGCGGACGCGCGGCCTCGGGCGCGTCCAGCGCGAGATCGACCCAGCCGCGCCCGAGCCCGAAGCGCTGGGGATGGGCGCCGCCGGGCAGCCCGGCCGCCGCCGCCTCGTACGTGGCCAGGGCGTCCTCGGCACGGCCCATGGCGGCCAGCCCCAGCCCCAGTACCGCCTCGGACTCGATGGCCGAAGGGTCGCCCGGGGTGGCCAGCTCGATGGCCCGGCGCGCCCAGCCGACCATGTCCCTCCCGTCCCAGCGGCCCAGGGCGTGCAGGACGAGACGCTGGCAGACCGTCGCCGTGAGTCCGGGTTCACGCTCCGGGTCGCAGTGCCGCCACGCCTCGGTGAGCAGGGCCTCCGCCTCGGCCGGCCGGCCCCGCATGATGGCCACGTAGCCGAGGACCGCGTCGCGCAGCGTTCCCGGAGGGTAGCTCTCCAACTCGTCGGCGAACGCCATGGCTTGGGGCACGTCGCCGGCCCCGACCATCGCGTCCACCGCACGCAGTGTCCGGTCCTCGCGCGCGGCCCGCCCGGTGGTCAGCCGGCCGGCCCGGACGAGGGCCTCGGCGACGGCGGCCCATTCCCCGGCCGCGGCGCGTTCACCCGCGTAGCGGTCGAGCGCGTCGGCGAGCGTGTCGTCCGTGGCGGTGGCGGCGGCGACCTGGTGCGCCAGCCGCCGGCCCTCGTCGGCGACGGCCTCGGCGGCCCGGCGGTGCAGTGCGATACGACGGTCGAGGCCGATACCGCCGAGCACGGCCGCGCGCACCAGCGGATGCGCGAACACCAGCTTCGCGTGGCCCGGTTCGACGGTCGCCGCCAGCAGCCCGGACGACACCGCCTCGTCCGCCGCCGGCACGGGCTCGGCGACCTGCGACAGCGCGGCGGCCTCCGCGAGCGAGGCGTCCGCCCCGAGCACGGCGCACGCCTCCACCAGGGCGCGGGCGTCGGCCCCGCACCCGGCGAGGCGGTGGCCGATCCGGGCCGAGTAGCGTGCGGGGGCGGGGAGTTCGGGACGCCACTCCCGCCATGTGCGCGGCGGGAGTTCGCGCAGCAGCTGGGCGAGGTACCGGGGATTGCCGCCCGTATGGCGGCACAGGTGCCGCGCCGCGGGCAGGTCGGGGACGGGCCCCGTGGTGCCGGCTGCCAGCTCGCGCACCTCCTCGGGGCCGAGCGGGCCGGGCCGCACCGCGTCGTAGGAGTCCAGGAACTCCAGAGCCGCCAGTACCGACAGCGGCAGTTCGGCGCGGTGACCCCGTACCTCGTACAGATCGTCCACCTCGTCCCGGGCGGCCAGGACGACCAGGACGCGCTCCGTCGACATCCGCCGCACGGCGGAGGCGACCGCGCGCAGACTCGCCACGTCGGCCCGGTGGGCGTCGTCGATCACCACGATCAGCGGCTCGCGCTCCTGCGCGGCCACCCACCGGCGGTGTAGGAGCCGGCCCGTGCCCAGCACCGCCCCGGGAGCGGCCGGATCGGGCGGGGCGCCGTCGCCGGATCCGCCCCGCAGCAGCTGGCCCGCGATTCCGAGCGGCTCCTCCGACTCCCAGGAGACCCCGCGGACCCGCACCACCGCCGCCTGCCCGGTGTGTAGCGCGAGGACGTGCTCGACCAGCGCCGTCTTGCCGATCCCGGCCGGACCCTCCACCAGGACCACGCCCGCGCGCCCCGCTCCGGAGGCCCGCACGGCGTCCTTCAGCGCGGCGACCTCCCGCGCCCGGCCGACGAGGTGTCCTCGCCGCTCAGCGGGGTCTTCCATGAGACGCACGCTAACACCGGGACCGTCAGCCGAGGTCGCCGCCGGCGACGGGCAGCACCGTGCCGGTGATGTACGACGCCTCGTCGGAGGCGAGGAAGCAGATCGCGGCGGCCTGCTCGTCGAGGGTGCCGTACCGCTTGAGGAGCGAGGAGGCGAGGGTCTGGTCGATGTGCGCCTGGAACCAGTCCTTCTCCCGCGCCGTCCGCCGGGGAGGTGTGCCGCGGGAGATCCGGCGCGGTGGCGCCTCGGTGCCGCCCGGCGCGGTGGCGACGACCCGGATGCCGGCGCCGGCGTACTCGAAGGCGAGGGAGGCGGTGAGCGCGTTGATGCCGCCCTTGGCCGCCGAGTACGGGATGCGGTGGATGCCGCGGGTCGCCGCCGAGGACACGTTGACGATCACCCCGTGTCCCTGCTCGCTCATGACGGGCAGCACCGCGCGGCAGGACCACAGCGTGGTGAGCAGCGAGCGGGTCACCTCCGCCTCGATCTCGGGCGCGGAGAACTCGGTGAACGGCTTGAAGCTGATCGCGCCGCCCACGTTGTTCACCAGCACGTCGACCCGGCCGTGCCGCTCCAGCGCGGCCGCCACCGCCCCCTCGGCACCCGCGTACGTCTCCAGGTCCGCGGTGACCGTGTGCGCCTGCAGCGCGGCCGCCGCTTCGTGGACCAGTTCCGAGCGGTCGACGAGGATCAGGTCGGCGGACTCGGCGGCCAGCCGGCCGGCGACCGCGAGCCCGATGCCCTGGGCCGCTCCGGTGACCACCACCGCCTTGCCCGCGAACCGCCCCGGGTGCACGCTCACGCCGCCTCCGCCGTCTCCCGTACGGCTGCCGGGGTGAACCGCTCGTAGTGGAAGCCCGCCGGGAGCACGCCGAGCGACGCGATGTGGCCGCGGACCGCGTCGACCATGGCCGGCGGGCCGCACAGATAGATGTCGACATCGCCGTCGTGAAGGGCCGGGGGGTCGATCAGGCCCGTGACGAAGCCCTTGTTGCGGGCGCCGCTCGCCGGGTCGGCCACACAGTGGTCGAAGGTGAAGGACGGAATGACCTCGGCGTAGTCCGCGAGCGCGTCCAGGTGGACAAGGTCCTGGTCACGGGTGACGCCGTAGAGCAGATGGACCGGGTGGGACGCCGGCTGCCGCGCCATGCGCTCCAGCATCGACAGCAGCGGGGCCAGTCCGGTGCCGCCCGCCAACAGCAGCGCGGGTCGGGTGAGCTGGCGCAGATAGAAGGCGCCCATCGGGCCGGTGAACTCCAGCCGGTCGCCCACCCGGGCACGATCGGTGAGGTAGCCGGACATGACACCGCCCGGCACCGTCCGTACCAGGAAGGACAGCCGGCGCTGGGCCGGGCCGGAACTCATGGAGTACGCGCGCGAGTGGCCGGTGCCGGGCACGGCGATGGTGACGTACTGGCCGGGCAGGAAGTCGAGACCGTCCCGCTCGTCCACGTCGAGCGTGAACTCCACGGTGCTGGGGGAGTGGTGGCGGACCTCGGCGAGTGTGGCACCGAAGGTGGCCGCGGCGGTCTTCGCGGCGGCGGAGGAGGAGGGAACGCGCAGGACGAGGTCGCTGTGCGGGGTCATCTGGCAGGGCAGGCAGTAGCCCTCGGCGGCCTCGTCGTCGGTGAGCGCCTCGTCGATGTGGTCGCCGCCGTCGTAACGGCCCGACTCGCAGAACGCCTTGCAGGTGCCGCAGGCGCCGTCGCGGCAGTCGAGCGGGATGTTGACACGGGCCTTGTACGACGCCTCGGCGACGGTCTCGTCCGGACGGCACTCCACGAACCGGGTGATGCCGTCCTCGAAGTTCAGGGCGATCTGGAAGGACATGCGGCTGCTCATTTCGTACGGCTCAGACGTGGTAGATGTCGACGACGTGGTGCACGTAGTCGTTCTTGAGGACGACCTTCTTGCGCGTGATCAGCGGTCGGGGACCGGAGAGGTCGAGCGTGCAGTACGACGTGCCGAAGTAGGTGTCGACCGTGTGGTAGCGGTAGTAGAGCGTGAACCAGTTGAACCGCACCTGCACCAAGTCGCCGTCGCGGCCGGTGATTTCGACGTTGGTGATGTGGTGGCCGGTGCGCGGCTCGGGCAGGCTGGTGGCGCTGGAGCGGTCGGTGCGGATGCGGAAGACGCGGTCCTCCAGGCCCGCCCGGTTCGGGTAGTAGATCAGCGAGATCTCGCGCTGCGGGTCGGTCGTCAGCCCGTCGTCGTCGGCCCAGGCCGGCATCCAGTACTCGGCGTCGGGGTGATAGCACTCCAGCCACGCCTCGAACTCGCGGTCGTCGAGGTGACGGGCCTCGCGGTAGAGGAACTGGCGGACGCCTTCGAGCGTCGACGCGTCGACGGCGGAGCTCACGTGGTCACCTCCAGGGCCTTGCGCAGGGTCTCGCGCCAGTAGCCGTGCTGGACGGGGTAGAGCCCCTCGTCCTCGGTGCGCACCCCGCTGGCGACCGGGTTGATGCCGATCTTCCTGGCGTCCTCGTCCGGGCCGTCGATCTGGTGCACGGCGCCGCGGCTGAGGTCGTTCCACGGGGCGGCCGAGGCCGGATAGGTCTTCTGGCAGGAGCGGAACTCCTCCAGGTCGTCCGGCGTGGCCATGCCGGTGGCGTTGAAGAAGTCCTCGTACTGGCGGATACGGCGGGCCCGGGCCTCGGCCGGTTCGCCCTTCGGCGCGACGCAGTAGATCGTCACCTCGGTCCGGTCGACGGACAGGGGCCGGAAATGCCGTATCTGCGAGCTGAACTGGTCCATCAGGTAGACGTTCGGATAGAGGCAGAGATTGCGGGAGACGCCGATCATCCAGTCCGCCTTCTCCGCGCCGAACTCCTCGGCGAGCTCGTCGCGCCTGCTGTGCAGCGGCCGGTTGGCGGGGTCGAGCCACTTCGTCCACAACAGCAGATGGCCGTGGTCGAAGGAGTAGAAGCCGCCCTGCTGCTTGGACCAGCCGCCCGCGTCCATGGTCTTCGTGTCGTTCCTGGACTCGCCGGAGGTGCGGCGGGCCTGGGTGGCCGCGTAGTTCCAGTGGGTGGCGGAGACGTGGTAGCCGTCGGCGCCGTTCTCCGCCTGGAGCTTCCAGTTGCCGTCGTAGTGGTACGTGGACGAGCCGCGCAGCACCTCCAGGCCCTCGGGGGACTGGTCGACGATCATGTCGATCACGACGGCCGCGTCACCCAGATGGTCGCGCAGCGGCTTCACGTCGCCGGCGAGGCTGGCGAAGAGGAAACCCCGGTAGCTCTCGAAGCGGGCGACCTTCCGCAGATCGTGCGAGCCGTTCTTGTTGAACTGCTCCGGGTAACCCGCCTCGCGCGGGTCCTTCACCTTCAGCAGCCGCCCGGTGTTGTTGAACGTCCAGCCGTGGAAAGGACAGGTGAAGGTCGTGCGGTTGTCGGTCTTGCGGCGGCACAGCATCGCGCCCCGATGACTGCACGCGTTGATCAGGCAGTGCAGCTCTCCCTGTTTGTCACGGGAGACGACCACGGGCTGGCGGCCGATGTACGTCGTGAAGTAGTCGCCGATCTCCGGGATCTGGCTCTCGTGGGCGAGATAGACCCAGTTCCCTTCGAAGATGTGCCGCATCTCCAGCTCGAAGAGCTCCTCGTCCGTGAAGACACTGCGCCGCACCCGGTACACACCGTTGTCGGGGTCTTCCACGAGGGCGTCGTCGAGGATGCTCCGTGCCCGTCTGAAGTCCTCGGCCATCATCCCGTCCCTTCCCTTCCGCGCCGGGCGCCCGGCTCCGGGTGCGCCCGCTGCGCTTGCTTTTCAGCACCATGTCAGCGCGGTGCGCGGTCGGCCCCGGGCATTCCCCCAGGGTTGACCCAGGGGGGTATTGATATCGGCAGCGTCTTAATAGGCTGCAATCAGGTATTTGTGTCGTATGGGAATCCCTCTCTACGCTGAACGCATTCGAGGGCCCCGCAACAGAAAGGGGCAGCCCGATGGAGCTCAGGCACCTTCGGTATTTCGCGGCCGTCGCCGAGACGCGCCATTTCGGAAAGGCCGCGGAACGCCTGCACATGGCTCAGCCCCCGCTCTCGCAGGCGATCCGCCGCCTGGAGTCGGAACTGGGCGTGGAGCTCTTCGCCCGCACCACCCGGCAGGTCACGCTGACCGGCGCCGGCGAGGTGTTCCGCACCGACGTCGAGCACATCCTCAAAGCCGTCGACGAGGCGGTGACGCGGGTGGGGCGCTTCGCGGAGGGGGTCGAGGGGGTGCTCCGGGTCGGCCTGACGGGCGCCGCCTCGTACCGCCAACTGCCCGCCCTGGCACGCCTGCTGAAGAGGGAACTGCCGCACGTGATGATGGAGGTGCACACCGAGATGCTCACGCCCGCCCAGGAACTCGGGCTGATCGAGCGCCGCCTCGACGTCGGCGTCCTGCGCCCGCCGGTCCGCCAGGAGGGCATCAGCCACCGGCCGCTGGCCGACGAGCGGCTCGTCGCCGCCGTACCCGCCGAGCACCGGCTCGCCGCCGCCGACATCGTCCGGATCGAACAGCTCAGGCACGAGGACTTCATCATGTACGGCGCCACCCTCGGCTCCGTGCTCAACGACGCCGTCGTCCGCAGCTGCCTGGCCGCCGGCTTCTATCCGCACCTCGCGTACGAGATCACCGAGACCTCCGCCGCGCTCGCCCTGGTGGCGGCCGGCCTCGGCGTCGCGGTCCTGCCGGAGTCGATCCGCTCCGCGCCCCGGGAGGGCGTGGTGTGCAAGGACATCGAGCACGCGCTGACGGTGCCGCTGGTGCTCGCCTGGCGCGCGGACGACGAGTCCCCGTTGCTGCGCAACGTCCTCCAGGTGCTGGAGCGGAACGACATGTTCCTCGAAGGAGCGGTATGAAGATCGTCAGGGTGGAGGCCATCCCCTTCGCCATCCCGTACGCGAAACCGCTGAGGTTCGCCAGCGGGGAGGTGCACACCGCCGACCACGTCCTGGTCCGGGTGCACACCGACGAGGGCCTGGTCGGCACGGCCGAGGCCCCGCCCCGTCCGTACACCTACGGCGAGACCCAGGAGTCGATCGTCGCCGTCATCGACAAGATCTTCGCCCCGCAGCTGAGCGGTCTGACGGCACTGGAGCGCGAGGCCGTCCACGAGCGGCTGGACCGGACCGTGGGCAATCCCGCCGCCAAGTCGGCCGTCGACATGGCCCTTTGGGACATCCTCGGGCAGGTCGCGGGGCTGCCGGTCTCCGGCCTGCTCGGGGGATACACCGACCGCATGCGCGTCAGCCACATGGTCGGCTTCGCACCCGCCGCCGAGATGGTCGCCGACGCCGAACGCGTCCGGGACACGTACGGCATCACCACCTTCAAGGTGAAGGTCGGACGGCAGCCCTACGGCGAGGACGTCGCCGCCTGCCGGGCCCTGCGCGAGGCCCTCGGCCCGGACGTCGACCTGTACATCGACGGCAACCGCGGCTGGACGGCGTCCGAATCGGCGCGCGCCCTGCGCGAGATGGCGGACCTCGGCCTGACCTTCGCCGAGGAACTCTGCCCCGCCGACGACGTGCTGGGCCGCCGCTGGCTCGTCGCGCAGAGCCCGGTCCCCTTCATCGCCGACGAGAGCGCCACCCGGGCCGCCGAGGTGACCCGCGAACTCCTCGGCGGCTCCGCCACCGCCATCAGCATCAAGACGGCCCGCACCGGTTTCACCGCCTCCCAGCGCGTGCTGCACGAGTGCGAGGGGCTCGGCGTGGAGGTGGTGATGGGCAATCAGATCGACGGGCAGATCGGCACGTTGTGCTCGGTCACCTTCGGCGCCGCCCACCGCAGCACCTCCCGGCACGCGGGCGAACTGTCCAACTTCCTCGACATGACCGACGACCTCCTCACCGAGCCGCTGACCATCGAGCACGGCACCCTGCGCCCGCGCGAGGGCGCCGGGCTCGGCATCGACATCGACCCCGACAAACTGGCGCGCTACCGCCAGGACACCTGACACGTCATCCGAGTTGTTTCCAAGGGACGGGAAGACAATGAGCGACATCATCACCGACCAGGCCACCGCGGCCGCCTCCGGAGCCGCCGCCACCGAGCAGTTCCGCGCCAAGCAGCGGGCCGGATCGGCCGGCGTGGCGACCAAGCGCGTGGACACCCTGGTCACCGAACTCCTCACCGCCGCGCACGACATCATCCGCCGGCACGAGGTCACCTACGACGAGTACGACGCCCTGAAGTCGTGGCTCATCCAGGTCGGTGAGGACGGCGAGTGGCCGCTGTTCCTCGACGTGTGGCTGGAGCACGTCGTCGAGGAGGTCGCCAACGACAACCGCCAGGGCAGCAAGGGCACCATCGAGGGCCCCTACTACATCCCCGGGGCGCCGAGCCTGCCCGCCGAGGCCACCCTTCCCATGCGCGAGGCCGAGGAGGGCACCCCGCTCCTCTTCCAGGGCCAGGTCCGCTCCGTCGACGGCGCCCCGCTCACCGGTGCCACCGTGGAGATCTGGCACGCCGACAACGACGGCTACTACGCGCAGTTCGCGCCCAATCTGCCCGAGTGGAACCTGCGCGGCACGGTCACGGCCGACGCCACCGGCCGCTTCCGGATCCACACCATCGAACCGGCTCCGTACCAGATCCCGACCGACGGCTCCTGCGGCAGGCTCATCGCGGCGGCCGGCTGGCACGCGTGGCGCCCGGCCCACCTGCACCTGAAGGTGTCGGCGCCCGGCCACCAACTCATCACCACCCAGCTGTACTTCGAGGGCGGGAGCCATGTCGCCGACGACATCGCCTCCGCCGTGAAGCCCGAACTGATCCTCGCCCCCTCGCCGGTGTCCGACGGCAGCGGCCGCCAGGTCACGTACGACTTCGTCCTCGACAGGGTGTGATCGGCGGTGCTCTTCGCGGTACGGATGGACGTGGCGGTTCCGCGCGACCTCGACCCCGAGGTCCGCGCGGAACTGGTGGCCCGGGAGAGGGCCTACTGCCGGGAACTGCAGAAGTCGGGGGAGTGGGTGCACATCTGGCGGTGCGCCGGACAGTACGCCAACATCAGCGTCTTCGACGTGGCCGACAACGAGGCGTTGCACCGCATCCTGTGGAACCTTCCCCTGTTCTCGTACATGACGCTCGACGTCACGCCCCTGGCTCAGCACCCCTCCGATCTGGCGGCCGGCTGATGGACAAGGTGGTCGCCACAGCCGCTGATGCGGTGGTGGATGTGGGGGAGGGTGCGTCGTTGGCGGTGGGTGGGTTCGGTTTGAGTGGGGTGC
>NZ_JBIWOE010000047.1:10475-60370 GCF_044767585.1 Streptomyces sp. NPDC101225 | reverse complement strand
CGGATCAACGTGCTGTTCGCGATGCTCCGCGACGGCACCTTCTACGAACCCCGAACCCCACGCCTCGCTTGACGAAAGACATAGAGGCACCCCCCGAATCGGGAAGACTGGAACTCGACCGGAACGGCGCCGAGTTGCCGTACCTGTCGCGACCGCACGGCGGCTGGAGGAGACGTTGCGGGAACGGCTGCTGCACCAGGGAAGGCGGGACGAGGTGGCGGCGGCGTTGTTCGTCCATCCCCAGACCGTCCGGTACCGGATGTCGCAGCTGCGGGGGCTGTTTCCGGATCTCGCATCGCCGCACCGGGCCCTTGAACTGACGCTGGCGGTCGGTCTTCGGGTCAGCTGACGCGTTCTTCGACCGTCCAGGACCGCGTCCGCGAGCGGTCCAGGAATCGTGCCTCGTCCTCGGTGCCGCCACGCTGTTACTACCTATAGGTGCCCTGCACGCAGACGCCGGAGACGCTGAAGCACCTCACCGAGGATCACCTGAGCGCTCGGTACGGGGGCGCATCGGGACATGGCCCAAGATGATCGAGCCCTGCCGGGTGATGAACCTCGTCGTGGGTGGCATCGCCGACAACTACACGGGCCGCCTGACGGCCCTCCGCGCCGACAGATCACCGGAGCCCCGTCCTGCGTCCTGCTGCCGTGGTTGTGTGTTGTTCGATTCGGAGGGCGGTGGCTTCGACTCCGCGCGTTCGCAGAAGTTGACCGCACCATCAAGCGGCGAGCGGCGGGCGTGAAGCTGATCGACTACGCCCGGCCGTGCAGTACCAGCCCGTCCGCTGGCGCCGCCAGACGACCGCAGGCCCTGCCGGGGCGCGCTCGTATCCGGCCTTCGCCCGCATCCTGTGCGTCCTCACCGCTGCCTCCCGAAGCAAGCTGGAGAACCGGATGAGTGATGGCCTTCAGTGTCCGAGACGGTCGCGCCAGTACAGGAACGCGCGCTCCGTTTCGGGCAGCAGTTCCCACGGGTGCAGTGTCATGTGGCGGCCGATGCGCCGGAACACGGCCGCGGCCTCGGCCGGGCGGTGGATGCGGACGAGGCCGAAGGCGAGAATGTTGAGGTCGGCGACGGCCTCCGCGTGCGGTGCGGTGGCAGCGGAGAACCAGTCGGACAGGGCCGATGCCACCTCGTCGGCAGCCCGCGGTTCGTGCCAGTGGCTCTCGGCCCCGAGGGGCATCAACTGCTGCCGGTGCGCGACGAGTTCGACTCGGGCCGCGACGGGGAGCAGGGCGAGCGGCGATCCGTGGGGTGCTCGGTCCGCGGCCTGCCGGGCGAAGTCCAGCATACCGAGGACCGTGCCGTGACCGCGCGGGGACAGATAGCGCAGCAGCTGGTGGTAGGCCGTGCGCAGCCGGGGGGCGCGGGTGACGGCCTCGCTCCACACCGGGACCGCGTCGCCCGGCGGGACCGCGAAGGAGTGCATCAGCTGCAGCAGTGCCAGCCACGGAGTGGGGTCCTGCGGGCAGCACTCGGCCGCCCGCAGGCACGCCCGCTCGGCCTCCCGGGCGGCGCCCGGTCCTTCGCCCGCGGCCCGGACCGCACCCGCCCAGGCCCGCAGTGCCAGGGCGTTCCCGTCGCCGGGCCGGTCGGCGGACCACCGGTCGCCGACCGAGGGCGGCAGGTTACGGGCCAGCACGGCGACCCGGTGCACCCGGCGGTCCCAGTCCCGTCCCGTGGCATTCAGCAGGTCGGCCACCGGCCCCCAGGGCGGACGCGTGCGGCCCGCGCCCAGACCGTGGAGCTGCCGGCCTGGACGGAGTTCGTCCAGGATCGAGTGCAGGGCGTGGTCGTCGAGTTCGGGGCGGATCAGCAGGGCTGAGCGGCGTCTGAGCATCTGGGTCCCGGTCTCGTGTGACGGGCGGGCGCACGGTCGGCGCGCCCGCCGCGGGGGGGCCTGCCGGCGGCAGGCCCCCGGTCAGCAGCAGCGGCCTTGCGGATGGGCCTCCCGGTGCAGCGTGCGCAGCACCTGGTATTCGCGGCGGGTCGGAAGCGGCGCGAGCGGGTGGTGGCGCCGGTGGCGCTCGCAGTAGCGGTCGTACTCGGCCTCCCCGGTCAGCTCGCGCAGGTACCAGCCGACCGCGCGTATCCACCGTCTGGCGTTCACGACCGGACCTCCACCAGCGGCTCACTGATCCGCTCGGGCACGTCGATGCGGGACTCGACGTACGGCGCCTCGGTGGTCATCGATGTGTCGGGCGACGGTACGGCCCGTACGCACACCACCGCGGCATTCGCGATCACGACGGCGACCAACAGCAGGAACAGCGAGATCAGCACGCCGTCGACGGTGGAGTTGGTGACCACGGTGTGCATGTCGTCGAGGGTCTTGGCGGGCGGGAGCACCTGCCCCGCGTCGAGGGCGTCGGCGTACTTGGCGCGCTGGGCGAAGAAGCCGACCTTGGGGTCGCCGGAGAAGATCTTCTGCCAGCCCGCGGTGAAGGTGACGACGGTGACGAAGGCGAGCGGGACGCCGGTGACCCAGGCCCAGCGCAGCCGGCCGGACTTGATCAGGACAGTCGTGCAGACCGCGAGGGCCACGGCGGCCAGGAGCTGGTTGGCGATACCGAAGAGCGGGAAGAGCTGGTTGATTCCGCCGAGCGGGTCGGTGGCGCCGGAGTAGAGGAAGTAGCCCCAGGCCGCGACGACCAGGCCGCTGCACAGCCAGATCCCCGGCTTCCAGTGGACCCGGCCGATCGGCTTCCACACGTTGCCGAGCATGTCCTGGAGCATGAAGCGTCCGACCCGGGTGCCCGCGTCGACCGTGGTCAGGATGAACAGCGCCTCGAACATGATCGCGAAGTGGTACCAGAAGGCCTTCATCGCGGTGCCGCCGAAGACGCCGGAAAAGATCTCCGACATGCTGACCGCGAGGGTCGGGGCATCGCCGGAGCGGGCGATCAGGGTCTGCTCCTCCACCGCGCTCGGCGCGTGGGTGAGCTGGTCGGGGGTGACGGTGAAGCCGAGGCCGGCCACGGCGTGGGACGCGGACTCGGCCGTCGTGCCGAGCAGTCCGGCGGGTGCGTTCATCGCGTAGAACAGGCCCGGCTCCAGGGCCGCGGCGGCGATCAGCGCCATCACCGCGACGAACGACTCCATCAGCATGGCGCCGTAGCCGATCATCCGGACCTGGGACTCCTTCTGGATCAGCTTCGGCGTCGTGCCGGAGGAGACCAGGGCATGGAAGCCGGACAGGGCGCCGCAGGCGATGGTGATGAACAGGAACGGGAAGAGTGCGCCGGCGAAGACCGGGCCCGTGCCCGAGGTGGCGAACTTTCTGACGGCGTCCGCGTGCAGGACGGGAGCGGCCACGACGACGCCGATCGCGAGCAGCGCGATGGTGCCGACCTTCATGAAGGTGGAGAGGTAGTCGCGCGGGGCCAGGAGCATCCACACCGGGAGCACGGAGGCGACGAAGCCGTAGCCGACGAGGCAGAAGACGAGGCTGGTCGGGCTGAGGGTGAAGGCGGACGCGAGCGAGGAGTCCTGGACCCAGCTGCCAACGATGATCGCCAGCAGGAGCAGCACCACGCCGACAATGCTGGTCTCGACGACCCGGCCCGGCCGGATCCGGTGCATCCACAGGCCCATGAACAGGGCGATGGGGATGGTCATCGCGACGGAGAAGGTACCCCACGGGGAATGCGCGAGGGCGTTGACGACGACCAGGGCCAGCACACCGAGCAGAATGATCATGATCGCGAACACCGCGATCAGGGCCGCGGCGCCGCCCGCCCGGCCGATCTCCTCCCGTGCCATCTGCCCGAGCGACCTGCCGTCCCGCCGCATGGACAGGAACAGGACCACCATGTCCTGCACCGCTCCCGCGAAGATCACCCCGGCGACGATCCAGAGGGTGCCCGGCAGGTATCCCATCTGGGCCGCGAGGACCGGCCCCACCAGCGGTCCGGCTCCGGCGATGGCAGCGAAGTGGTGGCCCAGCAGCACCCGGCGGTCCGTGGGGTGGAAGTCGACGCCGTCCTCCAGGCGTTCGGCAGGAGTCGCCCGGCGGTCATCCGGCCTGAGCACCCGGCGTGCGATCAAGCGGGAGTAGAAACGGTAGGCGATGGCGTACGAGCCCAGGGCGGCGACGACCAGCCAGACCGCGGAGATCCTCTCGCCGCGCGCGAGGGCGAGGACGCCCCAGGCGACGGCGCCGAGCAGGGCGACGGTGGTCCAGAGCAGGATCGACCGTAGGGACATACGTGACTTATCGGGCGCCTGAGGATCGGCTTCGGGCAGGGCTGTTGCGGGCATGGCGGCTCCTCACCGGAAACGGTGTGACAACAAACAGGTCAGGAAGAGGAAGAGAGAGTCAGCGGCGATGTCGCTCCGTCAGCGCGTACGCGGCGAGCAGGCACAGGCCGCACCCCGGCACCCAGGCGAGCTGGTACCAGAAGAAGAACGGCGTGCCCGCCAGCCGCGGCTCGGCTCCGGCGTACCAGGGGACCCACAGCAGGCCTGCGGCGGGCGCGAGGAGCAGTACGGCGATCGCGACGCACCGCAGCCGGTGATGACCGATCCGTGCCATGACCTGCGCTCCTCTCCCGCTCGCTGTCGGTCTGTGCAAGAGTTGCCCACCCCCCGGAACCGGTTGACAGCGCATTTCAGGGAAATTTCCCGCCGGTTCCCTGTCATCCGTTCACGGGGCACGCGCAACTCTTGCGCGAGGGTTCAGGCACACCAAGGACGGTGCCCCATGGCCGACGGCGCCACGACCGCGACGTTCCTCGCCGTGATCGGCGGGGCGTCGCTGCTCGCCGTGACCGCGCGACGCCTGCACGCCAGCGACCGGCTGCCGTCCCTGGAAGGCTGGGCGCTGGCCGACCGCAGCCTGGGCCCGGTGTGGACCTGGTTCCTGCTCGGCGGCACGATCTTCACCGCGTACACCTTCACCGCCGTACCTGGACTGGCGTACGGCAACGGTGCACCCGCCTTCTTCGCGGTGCCGTACACGGTGATCGTCTGCCCGATCGCCTTCGTGCTGCTGAGCCGGCTGTGGGAGGTGGCCCGCCGGCACGGCTACGTCACCGCCGCCGACTTCGTGCGCGGACGATACGGATCGCCCTCGCTGGCCCTGGTGGTGGCGCTGACCGGAATCCTGGCGACGATGCCCTACCTGGCGCTCCAACTGCTCGGCATACGGGCGGTACTGACAGCCGGGGGCGTCTATCCGCGGAGTGCGGCCGGGGACCTGGTGATGGTGGCGCTGTTCGCGGGGCTCGCGGTGGCCACCTACCGGCACGGGCTGCGGGCACCGACGGTCATCTCCGCGCTCAAGGCGGTCGCCGTCTTCGTCTCGCTCACCGCGGTCACCTGGCTGGTCCTGGAGCGGATCGGCGGGCCGGGCAGAGTGTTCGACGGAGCCGCCCAGAAGCTCGGTACGCCGGCGCTGCTCCTCTCCCCCGCCCAGCAGCCCGCCTACGCCACCCTCGCCCTCGGCTCCGCGCTCGCCCTGCTGATGTACCCGCACGTGCTCACGGCCGGGTTCGCCGCCGACGGACCGCGCACCCTGCGCAAGGTCTCCGTGGCGCTGCCCGCCTGGACCGGGCTCCTCGCGCTGTTCGGGTTCCTCGGCATCGCGGCCCTCGCGACGGGCGTGCGCGCGCCGAAGGGCGGCGCCGAGGCCGCCGTTCCGATGCTGGTCGACCGGCTGATGCCCGGCCCGCTGGCCGGGCTGGTCTTCGGCGCGATCACCGTGGGGGCGCTGGTCCCCGCGGCGGTCATGTCGATCGCCGCCGCCACCAGCTTCGTACGCAACGTGTATGTCGAGTACGTGCATCCGACCGCCACGCCCAAGCGGCAGGTGCGCATCGCCAAGGCGGTCTCGCTGACCGCGAAGCTGGGGGCAGCGGCGTTCGTGTTCGGGCTGCGCGACCAGGACGCGATCAACCTCCAGTTGCTCGGCGGGGTCTGGATCCTGCAGATCTTCCCGGCCGTGGCCGTCGGCCTGTTCACCGGGCGGCTGCATCCTCGGGCGCTGCTCTCCGGATGGGGCGTGGGCATGGCCTCGGGCACCTACCTGGTCGTACGCGAGGGTTTCTCGTCCATCGTGCCGCTCGGCTCCGGCCCGCTGGAGACCTACGCCGGCCTGGCCGCACTGCTGCTCAACCTGATCGTGGCGGCGGCCGGCACCGCCGTTGCCGAACGTCTCGGCGCCCCGCGCGGCGCCGACCTCACCGACCTGCCGTCCCGCCTGAGCGTCAGGCGGAGCCCGGAGACGGGAGCGATCCGACCGTGAGACGCAGACAACCGACTCCCGCGCCGGAGCCGCAGGTCGGGCTGGCGGGCGAGACGCTCGCGCCCGCGCTGCCCGACCCGGCCGAACTGGAACGCGAGGCCACACTCGCCCGGCTCTTCGAGCTGCACTACTCCTCGATGCTGCGCCTGGCCGTGCTGCTGGGCGCGGACGATCCGGAGAACGTCGTGGCCGAGACGTACTACCAGATCTACCGCAAGTGGCGGCGCCTGAGGGACGTCGAAGCAGCGGAGGCGTATCTGCGCTCCACGGTCTGCAATCTGACCCGGATGCGGATACGTCACCTCCAGGTCGCCCGCAAGCACGTGGAGAACCCGCCCGTCCTGCCGGACGAGTCCGTCGCCTCCGCCGAGAGCACGGCGCTGCTCCGCGACGACCAGCGGGTCCTCATCGACGCACTGCAGCAACTCCCGTCCCGGCAGCGCGAGACGCTCGTGCTGCGGCACTGGCTCGGGCTGAAGGAGAACGAGATCGCCGCCGCGATGGGGATCTCCTCCGGGTCGGTGAAGACCCACACCGCACGCGGCATCGCGGCACTGACCCATGCGATGGAGGCCCGGCGATGACGCAGCGAGACGCGACTCCGTCGCGTGACACCGATCCGGACCGCACCGAACGGGAACTGAGCGAGGCCCTCGCCGCGCTCGCCGACGGAGTGCGGGCCGCCCCCGACGCCTACCGCACGGCACGCGGCGAATGGCTGCGGCGCGAACACCGGCGCCGGCTGGTGCTCGCCGCCCTGATCGCCGTCGTCTTCACGCTGGCCACGCTGATCGGCCTGTGGGTACTCAACCAGACACCGTCGCACCAGGGCGTAATCTTCTCGACGACCACGGTCAGTCACACGTCACTTCCCCGGCCCCACCCCTGATCGCAGGCAGTGCGCACAGCAGGGCAGTGGAAAATCCGACGGAAACGCCACGAGCGGCCCACTGGTTCGGCCTGCTCACCGACAAGCTCACTCGCCGAGGCGTCCACACCCCGGCGAAAGCGCTGAAGGACGACATCAGAGCCTGGATCGACTCATGGAACGAGAACCCCAGACCCTTCACCTGGACCAAGACCGCCGACAAGATCCTCAAATCCCTCGCCGACTACCTCACCAAGGTCACTCCTCCAACCAGCGATAACCCGCAACAGATTTAAGCCCGTGATTTCAGGCGCAGCACACTAGATCCTCCAGGACCGCAGTTGGCCGGCGACCTCCGGAACACGCAAGCGGGCGTCCCGGATCTTCCGCACGAGATCGGACAGGGCGCCGTAAGGCGGGTCAATGCCTTCGCCGGATTGGTCCATGTACTGGGCCGCCACGAAGGCGGCGTACAGACTGTTGCGGTGTGGAAGCGGCTCGAGTCGCACGATGGTGTGCATGAGTGCGGCCGCGCGCCAGGCGGCGTCCGGATCGGCGGTTTCGAGGGTGGGCAGCTTCGTCTTGTGCCGGGCCACGGCCGCGACCAGGGCGGAGTAGTCGGCAACCGACATGTCGTCGGTACCGAGGGCGGCCTCCTGGACGTCGAGGAGCCAGGAAACGTCGATGTGCAGGTGCATCAGGCGACCGCAGCTCCGCCGGGGCGTTCGGAGGGCGGTACCTCGTCAGGGAAGGCGCCGTCGAACTCCTCGCGCAACCGTTCGGCCCACGCGCTCGCACCCGCAACGAACTGCCGGCGCTGCATCTCGCGGACGCCGAGGTCGTGCAGGTACTGCTTGAGGCTCTTGCCCTCGGCGGCTGCGGCCGCGCGGACACCTTCGAGTTCCTCATCGGTGAAGGACACGTTCAGGGATGGCATACCACGACGGTACCAAGTAGGTGCCTGATACGCGAGGCGCTTCTCACACGCAGCAACGCACATGCCGGACGTGATCGTCGAGCTGGTCCGCATGCGCTGGTGGACCCAGACGCGGGCGATCCTCGACGGCGACGTCGACATCGGTTTCGTGCGGCTGCCCCTCGGCTCGGAGCGGCTGAGCGTGCTGCCGCTGTACCGGGACAGCTCAGCGTGGTCCTGCCGGCCGGTCATCCGCTGGCGGTCGAGGACGCGACGGACCTCGCGGCGGTCCTGGACGAACCGCCGCTGCAGCACGCCGACGCCGAGCCGAACTGCTCGACCGCCTGGAACGGCGACCGCCCAAGTCGTTGCCAACGGCATCGTCAAACGTCCTGACCCGCAACAGCTAGTGCTTCTATTTTCGAATCACTATGCTGCTTCGAGAAGCGAAGCGCAAAGAGGAGCGGGGAACATGGGAGGCGGAACGCCGCGGCCCGGCGTACCGGTGCGGGGGTCCGCATCGGGACGCCCGGTCATGGCCGCACTCGATCTGCTGGGACGGCGTTGGACGCTGCGCATCCTGTGGGAGCTGAGTCAAGCGCCGGGCGGTTTCCGTGAGTTGCAGCGCCGGTGCGAGCGCATGTCCTCCAGTGTGCTCAGCACCCGGCTCGGCGAGCTGACCGATGCCCGTCTGCTTACTCTGCGCGAGGACGGATATCACCTCACTCAGCTCGGCGGGGACCTTGTCGACGCCCTCCAACCGCTGGATGCGTGGAGCCAGCGGTGGGTGGAGGAAACGGACGCCGGTCCGCCACAAGGATCCCGGCACTGCGATGAGTAGATACGGTCTGCCCGTCACGATCGTCCGCGCGTGTCTGCGCGACAGCCACGGCGGTAGTCCCACCGCGGTGCTGATCGAGGCGCCGTTGAGCGACGATGAGCGCCGTCGTGTGCCGGTTCTGATGGGAACGTCGCATGCCGTCTTCGTGTCGGTGCACGACAGCCGACGGGGCGGTCCGGTCATTTCCCTCCGCTTCTTCACCGCCGAGGGAGAACTGCCTGCGTGCGGTCATGGGACGGTCGCCGCTCTGGCCTTCATGGCCGAGCGCGCCGAAGGCCGGGAGTATCGAGCCACCATCCATGCGGCAGGGCGTGTCTTCCCTGGTTGGTCCGTACGGGAGAAGACGCATGTCAATGCCGCCTTCGACCCCGGTCCTGTAGACCTCCGCGGGCCCACAGCGATCGAGTGCGACCTTGTCGTGTCCGCACTCGGTGTCACCTCGGGCACACTCGCTCCCGGTGCCCGCGTCGCCTCAGTGGGGCGGTCGCGGCTGCTGGTTCCCCTTACTACGCGGTCCGCTCTTACCACCCTCAGTCCGGACTTCGAACGGCTCCGTGCCGCCTGCGACCGTCTCGGTTTCCTGGGCTGCTACGCCTACTCGGTGCCGACGCCCACCGGCCGCGTCGCGGCCCGGATGTTCGCCCCGTCGATCGGCGTCGCGGAAGACATCGCCAACGCCAACAGCACCGCCTGCCTCGCTGCGCACCTGGCCGGCCAGGGCATCAGCGACATCGCAGTCGACATGGGTGACTCGCTCGGCAGTCCCTCCACGATCACCGCCACCACGCAACTCGACGCGTCGGGGCTGCGGGTCCTCTTGGGCGGCGCCGCGGATGTCACACGCAGCATCCGCATGCCATAGCCGGCCCGATGCTCATCAGCGGCCGGCACCCGAGCGCGTGTCCGGTCGTACATCATCGGGGACCACTTCCGTTCCGCCTCAAGGCGCCCTTGGCCTTCTCGACGGCCTGCTTCAGGCTTCCGGAAACGCGGTCGGCCCTGCCCCGGCGTTGCAGCCGCCGGTTGCGGGTGACCCGGCGTGCGGTCGGGGCCCTGAAAGGCGCGGCGCCCAGCAACGGATGGTCGGTGATCGCGGACATCGTGCGAACCCGTCTCCGGACCCCTGTGCGTGCGCAGTTGCCCGGTGCCGTTGCTCACCAGGAACGACACCGGTATCGGGACCGGTGCGCGAAAGGCTCCCGACGACCCCACGCTACTCCCCGAACAGGCCGAACGGACAGCTCCCGGCCGTCGCCTCACTCGCGCCGACGGTCCGCCCCGGGGAGCAGCCGACCTCCAGCCATGACCACGCCGCTTCCGCCGCCCGCGTCGTGTCCACGACGAGTTCACGTGCGGCGAACAGCGCCCGCCGGCCAACCCGTAAAACACTTGTCGCTCAGGCTGCTGGCCCTCCCGGCGGTACTCGGGCCATGCCAGCAGCACCAGGACGGGGGCCGCCGGCAGGCAGCGGTGCGCCGAGGTCGTACCCGCGTCCACACCGGACAACTCGATGCAGACTGCGACCCGGACAGTGAGAGCTCATCGGCTGCCTGGCCCCAGCAGGCGCCGTTCCGGAGGCTGGCTGCCTGCGGGTGATCGGGAGCCGTTTCTGTACGTGCCACGGAGCGGACTCCTCACCACGGGTGCGCAGACAGGCCCGGGTACCGGTGCACCGGCCACCCATACGAGAGAGGCTTCCGACCACCGGCGCCGGACACAAAGACCGTCGTAGCAGTCCGCAGGAAGCCGCCGGTGACGTCAGCTGGCGGGCCACCCTCGGCCACCTCCCGATGCTTGGCCCGGCGGCCCATCGGCACGCCGGTCTCGGCAAGTTCGGCCAGGTCGCCAGGTCGCCAGGTCGCCAGGTCGCCAGGTCGCCAGGTCGCCAGGTCGACCCTGTCGGGCGAGGCCACGTCGGTGTCGACCTTGCCGGACGCCACCACGCTGACGCGGACGTCCCCTTATCTGCGGAGCGATGGACTCTTGTGTGCAGGGCGACGGACAAGGCGTCAGTCCACACGCTCCGGCCGGATGCCCGCCAGGATGCCGCATGTCGGGGGCCCGGGATCGGGCGCCCCGTCCTGCGACAGGACGTCCCCCTCTTCGTGTCGTGGGCGCAGCCGAATCGCCCGGGCAGCCGCCGTACGGGGCGCGTCACCCTTCTCGGTGTGAAGGGCGGATGTCAGCGCGCGGCAGTGAAGGTGTACTGACCGGCCGGAAGGTAGTACGTCGCCGCACCGGCCGGGACCGCCTCGGCGGGTGCAGCGATCGACTGCGGTTGCGATGTGGGTACGGTGACGGCCGCATGGGCGCCGGTGGGCACGGTGACGTGCAATGTCAGTTGCCCCGCGGAGACCGACCACGCGCTCCGCGCCATACCGAAGAGGGTTTCGTACGTGCTGGCGGCCGAGGTCAGGCCGCCGCCGGGTCGCGGTGCGATGCGCAAGGAGGCGTAGCCGGGGCTGCCTGGGCCGAGCCCGCCGACGTGGCGGTAGAGGAAGTCGCCGACCGAGCCGAGACCGTAGTGGTTGAAGGAGTTCATCCCCGGGTCGTTGAAGGAGCCGTCGGTGCGGATACCGTCCCAGCGCTCCCAGATCGTGGTGGCGCCTTGGTCGATCATGTAGCCCCAGCCGGGGAATCCGCGCTGCAACAGGATCTGGTATGCGGTCTGCACATGACCGTGGGCGGCCAGCACGGGCAGGAGGTTCTCCACGCCGAGGAATCCGACACTGAGGTGCCCGTTTGTCGCGGCGACCTTGGCCGCCAGTTTGTCCGCGGCCGGCTGGACCAGGGAGGCGGGCAGCAACTCGAAGGCCAGAGCCAGCACATAGCCGGTCTGGGTGTTGCCGCTGACTGTGCCGTCGGCCGCGACGAAACGACCGGTGAAGGCCTCGGCCACCTGGTCGGCGAGTTGCCCGTACGACGTGGCCTGTGCCGCGCGGCCGGTGGCGGCCGCCATGCGGGAGACCAAGCGTGCCGACCATGCGAAGAAGGCCGTGCAGATGAGGTTCTGGGCCGTGTTGTCGTTGACGTTGAGCCAGTCGCCGAAGGTCTGCTGATCGCGGATCAGGTCGGTGCCCGCGGTGCTGCGGAGATAGTCGACCCATTTCGCGATCGCGGGGAAGTGCTGGTCGACCAGGTGGAGATCGCCGTAACGCTGCCACAGGGTGTACGGGATGATCGTGCCCGCGTCTCCCCAGCCGGCGGTGCCGGAACCGCTGATCACTGCGGGCGCGACGTCGGTGAAGGCGCCGTTGGGCTGCTGGGCGTCCATGAGGTCGTCGACGAACTTGGCGAGGAAGGCGTGGGTGTCGAGGTTGAAGGTGGAGGTGGCGCAGAAGGCGGCGATGTCTCCGGTCCAGCCCAGGCGCTCGTCCCGCTGGGGGCAGTCGGTCGGTATCGAGAGCATGTTGCTGCGTTCGCCCCACACGATGTTGTGCTGCAGTTGGTTGATCAGTGGATCCGACGTGCTGAAGGTGCCTGGCTGCGCGGCATCGGTCCACACCGCACGACCGGTGAGGGTGTCCTTGTCGGGGGTGAAGTCGGTGGGCAGGCCGGTGACTTCGACGTAGCGGTATCCGTGGACGGTGAACCGGGGCTCGTAGGTCTCGGTTCGGCCGGTGCCGGCGAGGGTGAATCGGTCGGTGGCCTGAGCGGAGCGCAGGTTGGTCGTGTAGAGCGTGCCATCGGGGTTGAGGACCTCGCCGTGGCGGAGGGTGACGGTGGTGCCGGCGGCACCGGTCAGGGCGATGCGGTTCCAGCCGGTGAAGTTCTGCCCCATGTCGAAGATCCACACTCCGGTCTGCGGCTGGGTGATCGCCGCAGGCCGGAACTCGCGCTGGACGGTGACACCGTTGTCGACCTGGGCGACGAGGTGCGGAGTTGCCTCGCCGGAGACGGCCGCGGTGGCCCATCCGCTGTCGTCGAAGCCGGCGCCGTCCCAGCCGCTGATGTCCAGGCGCGCGTCGAAGGTCTCGCCGTGATACAGGTCGTCCGCCCTGATCGCACCCGTGTTGACCTTCCAGGTGCCGTCCGTCGTGACCAGTTGGGTGCTGCCGTCGGTGAACGTGATGAGCAGCTGCGCGGAGTACCACGGCTGCGAGCCGTACTTCTGGCTCCCTGCGAAGCCGAGGCTGCCGGAGTACCAGCCGTTTCCCAGCCAGGCGGCAAGGGCGTTGCCGCCGGGCCGTATCTGCGCGGTGACGTCGAAGACCTTGTACTGCAGGCGCTTGCCGTAGTCGGTCCAGCCGGGGGCCAGGACGTCGCTGCCGACCTTTCTGCCGTTGAGCCGGGTCTCGTGGAGGCCCAGCGCGGTGGTCAGCAGCCGCGCGGAGGCCACCTTTCGACGGACGGTGAAGGTTTTGCGCAAGAGCGGAGCGGGCTTGACGACGTGCACGTTGGCCCCCCACGGTCCGCTGCCGTAGGGCGCGACCACGCGTGCCGCGGGCCAGTCGCTGTCGTCGAAGCCAGGCGTGTTCCAGCCGGTCGGCGCGTCCTTGTACGACTTCCACGACGTGTCGGTCACGACGGTCGGGCCGTCGGCTACGGTCAGCTTGGCGATCATTGCGGCCGGGGAATCAGTCGTGTTCTGCGTGGCAATCGCGATGGTGTTGCTGCCACTGGCGAGATGGGCGGTGATGTCGACGAGGGCGGCGCTCTTCCACGAGTCGGCCACCCGCGGTGACGTGCTCACCTGGGTGCCGTTGACCCACACGTCCGCGGTGTCGTCCCCCGTGACCACCAGGGTCGCGCCGGCGGAGGGCCCCGTCAGCGTGAAGGTGCGGCGGAAGTAGCGGGTCTCGACAGGGAGTCCCGCCGCGGGGTCGCCCTCCGGGTACCAGATCCAGGCGGCCCCTGTCAGGTCCGGAGTCGCGGGTTGGCCGATGAACGCGGCACGCCACTCCTCGGCCGGTGCCGGCAGACCGGTCTCGAACCACTGCGGCGCACTCCATGCGCCCGCCCGGCCCTGGGTGTCCCAGACACGGACGCGCCAGTGGTAACGCGTCAGGCCGGCGAGGCCGGGACCGCCGTAGGCGATGGCGAGCTGCTGCCCGGAGGTGACACGGCCGCTGTCCCAGACGTCTCCGGTTCCCGCGCGCGTGGAGGAGACCTGGATCCGGTAGGCGGCCTGGCGCTCCTGTCGCGCCGTCGAGTCGAGCTTCCAGGCGAACCGCGGCCGTGTGGCGTCGACACCCATGGGTCTGGTGCGGTGCTCGACCGTGCATTCGGCCACCCTCAAGGGCGACGCGCCCGCGAGTTCCGGAACGCCGACCCTGCGATACCAGGGAGCGATCCCGTAGACGCCCCGATCGAGGGCGGCGGACCAGCCGTCCTCGGCGAAGGATGCCTGCTCCCAGCCTTCCGGCACATCCTTTCCCGCCGACCAACTACCGTCGGTGGACAAGTCGGTCGTGCCGCCGGTGGTACGGACGCGCAGATGACCGATGACCCCGGCGTGGCCGCCCGTGCTCCTGCTCGCCAACGCAATGACGTTGGTGCCCGGCACCACGGCCGGCCTGAGATCGACATAGAGCGCGCTGCGCCAGGAGTCGGCGACTCTGGGGGATCCGGCCAGAGGCTGTCCGTTGAGCCACACATCCACCGTGTCGTCACCTGTGACGACGAACTGCGCGTCCGTCACCTCGCCTTGGGAGACGTCGAACTCCTTGCGGAAGTAGCGGTACCCGGCGGGTGCGCCGGTTCGCCGATCCCCGTCCGGGTGCCAGATCCAGCGAGCCTGGGACAGATCGACGGGCTTGGCACGCGCCGTTTCTACGGCCGCCGCTGCCTGGCCACCGAACGCGCCGACAGTTCCCGCCACTGCGGCACCGGCGACCAGCGCCGAGCCCACGCCCAGCAGGCGGCGCCGACTGAGTGGCGGCTGATCATGCAGGGGGGACGAGTTGTGATCGGGGGGTGTTGTCTGACTTGCCAATGGAGTACTCCCTCACACGGGGCGGGCGGAGCGGGACGACTTGGCTGCGCGACGAACACGAACGCCGTAGTGAAACGATTCAAACCTTCAATGCGGGTGCACCGTATGAGAGTTGTGCAACTACCGTCAATAGGTGCGTCGTCAGTTCAGGAGCGTGAATTCGGTGCCGCCGTGCACCTCCGGTCACAGCGCCCCGGGTTTCGCCGACCGTGTGGGACTTCCGACGGGGCGGTCCGGGCTGAGGCTCTCCCTCCCGGCCGGAGATGACGAGGCGACGCCGATCCATGACCCACACGCTTGACGCCTCCACCCTGTGAACGGGGTGAATTCCTGGCTCGCGTTGCCTGCGGCCCCGGCGAGCGCGCAGGTCTTACACGATCAGCACCAGCCGGGTTGCAGACCAGCCCGGACCAGCATCATGCGGGCTGAGTTCCTGTCCCGGGACAGGACGACTCCGCAGCGGTGCAGGCATAGGTTCGTTCGGAAAGAGGAAGTGCGTGCTTGGTTCTCGCGTCGCACTGTGCACAGTCCATCGTGGTGTGCGCGGGTTCACCAGGTGGACGTTGCGCCCGTGCTTGCGGGCCATCTCCAGCAGGGCCCGCTTCGTGGCACCGATCGCCGCATCGGTGACCTTGCGGGTCATCGTGGACTTCGCCAGGAACTTCGGCCGGAAGTCCTCCACGGCCAAGACGTCATGATCTCGCACCACACGCTTGGCCCACTTGCGGGCGGTGTCCTGCCGCTGCCGGGCCCCCTTGCCGTGCAGCTTCGCGGCCCGCCGCTTCGCCTCTCGATAGCCCCTCGATGCAGGCCGCCCCTTCGCAGGGCAGCGCCGCGCCGTCATCCGCTGATAGCGGGCCAGCTTCTGCGCGGCGGCGCGGCCATGTTGTGGGTGGGGAAGGTCGTGGGTGTCGGATGTGGTGGTGGCGATCTCCCTGACGCCCCAGTCGATCCCGATCATCCGGCCCGTTTTGGGCAGGTGCCGGCTCTCTGCAGCGACGACGAAGGAAGCCCACCCATTGCACCAGCACCGATCCTCCAGCCGAACTCCGTTGTGGACGGCGGCAGATAAGCACATCCACAACAACGCAGACCGGCCCTCACGGAGTCGTGCAGGACATGATGGATGCCCTTCGGGCGACTCCAGATAACGATCGAGAGCGTGAACGCCCGCATCCGCAAGGCGGTCCGGGCCCGCGGGCACTTCCCGAACGAGGCCGCCGCGTTGAAGTGCGTCTACATGGCGCTGATGAGCCTGGACCCGACCGGCAAGGGCCGCCGCCGCTGGACGATGCGCTGGAAGGCGCCCCTTAACGCCTTCCAGATCGCCTTCGAAGGACGCCTCACCCCCACCACCAGCCACTGAACCTCAACAACCAAGATCAGCCGTTGACTGGACACACCCCCGTCGACCATGCTGCCGCACCGGGAAACTCCAAGATCCCCGACAGAGTCAAGTTTAGCTTGATATTTAACATTGCTCCCGTTTTGCGTGGAGATGTTCTGTTCGAGTTTCGAGGCGCTTCACGGTCTTCCCGGGCTCGTAGCGAGTAGCCGGTCTGCGGTTTCGTGAGCCAAGAGGTCGCCCTGGTCCGGGTCTTGAGGGTTTCGGCACGGCTGCGGGGCGGGCGGTGGTGGCGCGGATGTGTCTGAACCCCCGGCGGACCCGGGCGGGGGTGAGCCGGTGTGCCGGGCGTGGTCTTTCCCAGGGACGGCGGAGGTCCTCGGCGAGGGGCGGGCGAGACGGAGCTGGGTGTGAACGGTGATGATCAGCCACGTCCATAGGTCGGCGACGGCCGGGTCGCGGACCTTCGGCGTGGTCCAGCCCAGGGTCTGTTTCCAGAACCTGAAGGTGTGTTCAAGATCGAACCTGCGCAAGAACGCCTGCCAGCGCACGTCGATGTCCGTGCCGGTCATGCCGGTGCGCGAGGACCACAGCCAGACCGGCTTCGGATCGTGGTCGCCCGGTAGGTGGTCGACCTTCAGGCGGATCAACGTGCCGTGGATCAACGGGAGTTCACCCTCGTGGTCGAGCCAGGGGCCGCGGGCCTGCAGCCGGGGGTGCATCCGGTCCCAGGCCAGGGTCTCGGCCCTGCCGTAGCGGGTGGTGTCGCTTGTTGTGGTGGTGTCGGGTGTGTGCCAGGAGTCCGGCTTGGCGAAGGTAAGGACGCCGCCGTGTTTGCGCGGCTGCCCGCCGCGCGGCCCGGAGCGGCGGGGGCCGGCGTCGCGGAGCATGACCCGGTCCGAGCGCAGCCGGCCGACGAGTTCGACGGGCAGGTCGGACAGGAGGTGGGCGAGGCGGCAGACGTCGTAGCCGGCGTCCGTCACGATCAGGACGTCCGGCATCCAGGGCTGCCAGTGCCCGGCCCGTTGGAGGCGCACGAGGACTTCCCGGAGCTGGGCGGCGGTCACGGCGATGGCGTCGTCGGCCGGGCCCAGCCGGATCGCGTCCAGCACCGCCGTCCAGGAGGTCCGTCCTGTCTCCAGGGCGGCGACGATCGAGTACGGCCAGCCCGGGATCATCTGGTCCGCGCTGCGGCCACGTCCGTAGACGTGGCAGAACAGCAGGTCCGGGCTGGTGGGGGCGTCCGGGCGCAGCCAGTTGCTCACGTCGACCGCGAGGACGATCCGTCCGTCGGCGGCCCTCGGCAGCGGGGTGGAGGCCAGCAGCCGGCGCAGCCGTCGGCTCCAGCCAGCCGTTGTTCAACGCGCCGTACATCGCGCCGTGCCCGCGCGGATGCTCGGCGAGCAGCGTGAGTTCGGGCAGCGAGACCACCGGACCGTCCGCACATGGCACGGCGTCCGTCAGGTCGAAGAGCGCGTCCGCGCGGGAGTGGAGGCAGTCGTAGAACTCAACCCGAAAGCGGGACAAGATACCCAACGCGTCACCTGCGGGCGCGTCGACGGGGACACTCATGGGCAGCGGCCGTTCTCTCGTGCTTCGTTACTCGACATCTCGAAGCGTGGAGAACGGCCGTCTCCACTGTCCCCGGAAGAACCGCAGATCAGCAGGTCGGGTGACCTGCGAGGTTAAACACCAAGCTCACATTCGGTGGTGACAGAGCGTCATCGCTGGTGTGCCTGGTCCGAGCTCCGAGGAGAGCAGTCGCGGACACGTCGTCGAGCGGACTGTGCACGGTGGCAACGGTCGTTTCACCCATGTGGTCTGGGGGTGTTACTGCCAGCCACGGCAGCTACTTACGGCTACCACCGAAAGTGAGACAGAGCCGTTAGATTTACACTCCCGGCCTTGGCACTAGCCTGGTCAGGCTTCCGGGCGGGAGGTGTGGCGCGGGATCCAGTAGCGCTTGAAGACGTCGAGTTGGAGGGAGCACTCGACAGAGGTGATCTCCTCTCCGCCATCGAAGTCAGCGGTCAGGAAGTCGGCGAGCTGCCGTTCGTCGCGAAAGACGCCGACGTAGGTGAGCATCGCCGTCTTTCCGGTCAGAGCGAGGAACCGGGTGGCATCGTGCTTGGTCAGTGATGCGGTGAGCCGGTTCACCGCGTTTGGTCGACAGGCGATGTCCAGCACGGCCTCGATCTGGTAGCCGAGTAGTCGGGGGTCCACCTCCACCCTGGGCCGGAGCAGGCCGGAGTCGAGCATCGGGCCGACCATGCGGCGGGCTCGGGATTCGGTGATGCCGAGCGCGCGGGCGATGTACGAGTAGGCCAGCCTGGCATCGTTGCGCAGGAGGTCCACGGCGGCGCGTTCCAGGTCGCTGAGGTGATCAACGAATTCCGCGGCGGTGGCGTCAGGAGTGATCGCGTGTGCGCTGAGAGCGGCGAGCTGGGCGGGCTCAAGGCGCGGCAGACGCCAGGCCGCCGTGCTGGTGAGGCGTCGTAGCACCCATGCGGTACGCAGGAGGCGGATGCCCTCGATCTCGGGCAGGCTGGTGGTCACGGCGGTGGCGGTGGCGGCCCGAGTGCTGCCGTGCAGCATGCAGAAGACGTCACCGGAGCCAGCGGTCGTCGCGACGAAAGGGGTGTCGGAGCGGTTGGCGAGTCGTCTCGCTACCTTGGCGGCCTGCCCGGGCTCCGTCTGGATCCACACGTTGACCGGCATCCCCTCGGCCAGCAGCGACCAGTCCACCTCGCAGATCACGGACAGGACGCCAGCGTCGACCAGTCGCGTGTAACGGCGGGTGACCGTCCGTGCCGAGCTGTCGAGGGCGCGGGCAAGAACGTCGAGGGGAGCGCGGGGGGCGTGCTGCAGCGCCGCGATCAGATCAAGGTCCATCGGATCGAGCTCGATGTCCACCATTCGGGCACCACCCTTGTCCGCTCGCACTACACGTGGCTCCTCGGCCGCTGCAACTCGGCCCGCTTGGCCGTGCCGCGCAGGAATCCGGCATTCAGAGCTGCGAGGCGACGGGATCCAGCGATTCTATCTGAAGACTCTCGGAATGGACGAGCTTCACCAGTAGCTGCTGACTGGATCAGGCGATTCGGCGCTCTTGTTTGCATGAATTAGGCAAGTCGTGCATCCTGATGGCGGGAAGGTGACGCCTTGGGCGCGGCTGTGCATGGTTGCCGCGTGTCCGGCGTGAACGGCGCACGGAAAGGTCCGGTATGCATTCGATCACTTTGGGTGACGTCAGCGTGGCGAGAGTCATCGAGTACGAGGGGACTACCCGCCCTCCTGAGGCGATGTTCGCCGATGTCACGCCCCAGGCATGGGAGCAGCACCGGCCCTGGCTCGCTCCGGACTACTGGGACGTGGACGCCGGGCTTCTGCGGTCCTGCGTCCAGACATGGGTGCTGCGCAGCGGCGGGGCGACGATATTGATCGACACTGGCGCCGGCGACGCCAAGGAGCGGCCCGTCGCGCCGGCCTTCCACCAACTGAACACTGGCTATCTGTCACGGCTGAAGGCCGCGGGTGTGGAGCCCGAGGACGTCGATGTGGTCGTCAACACGCACCTTCACGCGGACCACGTCGGTTGGAACACCCGCCTGGTGGACGGCCGATGGCGACCCACCTTCCCGAACGCCCAGTACCTGTTTCCGCGTGCGGACTACGAGTTCTGGAATCCTGCGAACTCCTACCAGCCCCGCATGGCGGCGGTGAACCAGAACGTCTTCGAGGACAGCGTGGCCCCGGTCGTAGAGGCCGGGCAGGCCGTGCTGTGGGACGAGTCGCATGTGATCGACGCGCACCTGCGCCTGATCGCAGCTCCCGGGCACACCCCCGGCTCGTCCGTGGTGGAGTTGGCGTCCGGCACCGACCGGGCGGTGTTCGTCGGCGATCTGCTGCACAACCCGGTACAGGTGGCCGAACCCGACTGCAACAGTTGCTTCTGCGAGGATGAGGAGGCCGCACGTGCCTCCCGCCGCGGGCTGCTCGGCCGGGCCGCCGACGAGGGCCGACTGGTCTTCCCAGCACATCTGCGCGGTCCACGGCCCGCGATGGTGGTGCGGCGGTCGGGCAGCAAGTTCTCCGTCCACTCGTGGGCGTCACTGAAGGCGGCGGAATGAGCGACGAGAGTTCCCCGGAGACGCGCATCGCGACCGGGCGGATCCGGGGCGTGGCGCGCCCGGGCCATCAGTTCTTCACCGGCATTCCCTACGCCGCCGCCCCAACCGGTCCCGGCCGCTTCGCGTCCCCCGCCCCCGTGGCACCGTGGGACGGGGTACGGGATGCCACCAGACCCGGACCGACATCACCCGCACCACAGCGTGGTGGGTTCGGGGGCATGGACCTGAGGCCGGTCTTGGGTGACGGCTGGGCGCGGGGCGAGGACTATCTGACGGTCACCGTCACCACTCCGGACGTCGCGGCACGCGGACTTCCGGTCCTCGTCTTCGTCCACGGCGGCGGCTTCGTCTCCGGTACCGGGCAGGCGGAACTCCACGACGGTGCCGCCTTCGCACGCGACGGGGTCGTACTCGTCACCCTCAACTACCGTCTGGGAGTGGCCGGGTGGCTGGACATACCCGGCGCTCCGGCCAACCGGGGACTGCTCGATGTGATCGCTGCCCTGACCTGGGTGGCCGAGAACATCCATGCCTTCGGCGGCGATCCGGACCGTGTGACGGTCGCGGGCCAGTCGGCGGGGGCGATGATCGTGGCTGCCCTGCTCGCCGCCCCGCAGGCAGACGGCCTTTTCCACCGCGCGATCAGCCAGAGCGGCAGCGGCCTGTGTGCCTTCGCCCCGGAGCAGGCATCCTGGGTCACCCGCTCGGTATGTGGCGCGCTCGGTGTTCCCGCGACGGCGGAAGCCCTCTCCGCGACCGACGACGACCGTCTGGTGGCCGTCCTCGCCGAGGTCCCGCCCGTCGACCACGCGGCACACGGCCACCGCGACACGTCATTGGGCAACGGCCTGTTCAAACCGGTGATCGACGGTGTACTGCTCGACCAGCAGCCTGCGCTCGTACTCGAGCGCGTGACGAAGGCCGGTGCAACCTCCCGAGGACCGGTGGCGAAGGATCTGCTCATCGGTACGAACTCGGAAGAGGCCAACCTCTACTTCGTGCCCAATGGTTCGGGCCGTGAACTGACCAAGGCCGATCTCTTGGCCGCGGCCGCCCGACGCCACGCGGAACCGGAAGCCCTGGTGGCCCGCTACCACGCACGCTTCCCCGATGCGTCCGCCGCAACGTTGGCGGCGCGACTGATCACCGACGTGTATGCGGAAAGCAGCCGGGCGCTGGCCGATGCCCATGCCGGCCGTCCCGGTTCGCGCACCTACGCATACGAGTTCGGCTGGCGCTCCACCGCCTTCGACGACGCCCTCGGAGCCTGCCACTGCGTTGAGCTCCCGTTCGTCTTCGACCGTACCGAGATCGCCGCGCTGCACGGCGAGCACGCACTGCTCGGCCCAGACCGACCCGCGCACTCCATCGCCTCGCGCATGCACGCGTCGTGGGTGTCCTTTGTGGAGCACGGCGACCCCGGCTGGGAGCCGTACAACAGCAGGAGCCGGGCGACCATGCACATCGACGAGGAATGGCAGCTTGCCCACGAGGCGGACCACACCGCTGCCCGCTGACGACCCACATCGCACACACTGTGGAGCCTTCCATGACCCATCAGAACCCCGCAGGCACCGCCCTCCGCACCGATGACGCCCCACTCACGCCGCGGTACTTCTCCCAGGGCGTGCGCAAGGGTCCCGTCCTCCAGATCTCCGGTCAAGGAGCACTGGACCACGCCACCGGTGAGGTACTCCACCGGGACAGCGTCACAGAACAGACGACCCGCGCCCTGGAGAACGTCAACGCCATACTCGCCGCAGGCGGGGCGTCCGTCGCGGACGTGGTGATGCTCCGCGTCTACCTGACCAGTCGCGAAGACTACGGTGCCATGAACGAGGCGTACGAGCGTTTTGTGGACCAGCATCTCGGAGAGGGGCCCAAGCCGTGCCGGACCACTGTGTTCGTCGACCTTCCCCTGGACGGCATGCTGGTCGAAATCGATGCTCAAGCAGTGGTCGACTGAACGCACGCCGACAAGGCGTCACGAGCGGCAGACGAAGGGTGGCGTTGGTGCGGTTCAGAACCGTGCTTCTTCCGAGGGAGCTCCAGCGTCCCCGTCTTCGCCAGTGCCCTTTGCGCCTTGTCCGGTCTGTATGCGCCACAACCTGGTGTACGCCGGTCGTCACGCGACCGTACTGGGACGGCACACCGTTGCCTGGCCGCTCCCCTGGTGGGCTCCATCGGCCGGGCCGCTCTGGTCGGCCTTCACCCGCCACGAACGTGTTCTTCGGGTCCGACAGGTACAGCGCGACAGCGTCCGCCTTGAACTCCGCCGAATACACCTTCATCACCATGCGTGACATCTCTTCCTCTGGACCCTCAAGGTCCAGTGTCCAAGGTGTCCACGCTCAGGGGGAAAGGCCCCACTGTCAATCCCCTGGTTCAGAGCTTGGTCATGGTCCTCGATCGTTTCCTTCTGATGAGGCTGTTCGGGTATGCCGGCCTGCGGGATGCTGAGGTATGGAGCGGCAGTTAGTCGATGAACTCGACGTGGATCTGGCCGAGTTCACCGTCGATATCTTCAAGTACCTCGCCTATGCGGGGCAGCGGGGCCATGGCCGGCAGTACCTGCGCGCCTCCTTCTCGATGGCAGGCGCAAGTCGGTCGAGCCCATGGCCGAGCGCCTGGGGGTGCCCCGACAGAATCTGGGGCATTTCATCGGCCAGTCTCCGTGGGATTACTGCGAGGTCATGCGCCGGGTCGCGGCCCGTGCCTGCGCAGTGCTACGGCCGTCTGCCTGGCTGATCGATGACCATCCCCTTGTCCGCTACGGGCATCACACGGCCGGCGCGAACTTCCAGCACTGCGGCGAACGCGGCCAGCACCTGTGCCAGGTCGGCGTGTCGGTGCACGCGGTCTCAAAGCGTGGCTCTTCGCCACTGCACTGGCGGCTGTTCCTGCCGCAGAACTGGGCCGAGGACCGCGACCGCTGCGCCAGGGCAGGGGTACCCGAGGCGGTCGGGCACCATACCAAGCAGACGCTCGCCCTGGACCTGGTCGACGAACTCGCCACCTGGGGACTGACCCCGCCGCTGGTCATCGCCGACAGCGACTACGGCAACAACGTCGCCTTCCGCACGGGCCTGACGTCTCGCGGGATCTCCTGGCTGGTGGCGGTCACCGGGGACACGATCGTGCTGCCCTCCACTGGCGCACCGGTGACCGCATGGTCTCGCAGACGCCCCAGCATCCATGTCAACGACGTCGCCGCCGAACACCGCTACCAGGCCCGGCGTTTCGTCTATCGACCCAAGACCTCAGAACACCCCTCCCGATCCGGCTGGTTCGTCGCGGTCCCCGTGCACATCGCGGGCATCATCGAGCGCGCTCACATCGCCGAGCACACCAGCGACCGACTGTTGCCCGAACGCACCCTGCTCATCCAGTGGAAACGCAAGTGCGGAGGGGACGTCTTCCGCTCCTGGATCACCGACCTGCCCCCGGACACACCGCTGTCAGTCCTGGTCCGACACGCGACAAGCCGCTGGGCCATCGAGACCAACTACCGGGAGATGGAGCAGGCCCTCGGCCTGGGCGACTACGAAGGCCGTACCTATGTGGGCTTTCACCATCACGTCACCCTCGTCAGTGCCGCCCACCTCTTCTGCCTGGAACAGCGTCTGCACCCACGAGACAGGGGCACGGCCTGAACCTGTACCAGGTCGTGTCCCTGCTCCAGACGGCGCTGATCGCCACCCTCTGGCGATGCCCAGCCTGTCACCGGGCTCCACCCAAACTGACCCTGCCCGATCGAGGACCATGACCAAGCTCTGTGGTTTCGTAGAGACCTCTCCTATGCGGCCTGGCAACTCTGGAGGCTCTGCTTGCGTGCTTCGATGATGATCCGTTCGAACTCTTCCGGCGGCATCCCGCCGGCCGCGCTGTGCCTCCGTCTCGGGTTGTAGAACCCGGTGATCCAGGTGGCGATCTTCAGCCGGGCCTCGGTGCGGGTGGCGAACCGGTGCCGGTGGATGTACTCGACCATGAGCAGTGAGTTGAACGATTCCGCGGCGGCGTTGTCCAAGGCCGATCCCACCCGCCCCATAGACTGCACTACGCCCAGCTGGTCACACAGGGTGTTGTAAGCCTCTGACGTGTACTCACTTCCCCTGTCGCTGTGGAAGATCGTCCCGTCCCTCCGCCCGCCCCGTGTCGCGGTCGCCATCTTCAACGACGCACCGACCAGGGCCGCGTCATGATGCTCGTCCATGGCGTAGCCAAGGCAGCGGCGCGAGAACGCGTCGATGACCGTGGCCAGATAGATCTTGCCCTCGCCGGTCTCGATCTCGGTCATGTCGCCGTACCAGAGTAGGTCCGGCGCGATGGCGTCGAACCGGCGATGCACCAGGTCAGGGGCGGCTTTCCGCTTGCCCTGCCGAGTCAGCGACCTTGTCCGGCGCGGGGGCCTGCGGCCCTGCAGGCCGAACTCGGCCATGATCTCCGCGACGGTGTTCACCGACACCTGCCAGCCCTCCGCCCACAGATCCTGCGTGATCCTCGGCGAGCCGTAGGTGTCGCCGGACTCCTGGAAGAAGTGCAGGATCCTCTCCTCCAGCCGTGCCCGTCTGACCTCGCGTTTCGTCGGCTCGTCCGGACGCCGGCGCCACTTGTAGAACCATGCCTCGCTTACCCCGACCACCCGGCAGGACACCCGGTGCGGGACGCCGTGCCCGACCCTCTGGTTACCGATGAAGGCGACGACCGCCTCCGGAGCGTTCTCGGTCACTTCACCCAGAGGGCCATACATCGCTTGAAGACATCACGCTCCATCTCCAGCTCCCGGATCCGCTTGTTCTTCTCGCCCACTTCACGCCGCAACCGCTCCAACTCGGACCGCTCAGCCTCACGCATCCGCCCACCACCGGCACTGGCGGCAGCCGGTTGTGCGGGCCGGTCCGAGGACGTCGTCCCATTGCGGCGCCACCGCGACACCCAGCTGTGGAGCGTTCCCGGGTTGATGCCGAGCTCCTCGGCGACCTCCCCGACCGGCTTCCCGGTCTCGACCACGATGCGCACAGCGCCCTCACGGAACTCAGCATCGTACGGCCGCTTCTTCTTGGACCCTATGAACCCCAACTTCCCCTGCAATCACGGGCTCCACGCTACGAGGGGATGGTCACCCCCACCGTGCGTGCGCAGCGTATGCCGATGGCCCGCTGCGGTGTCTTCATAAGGGCGCCGCAGCGGGCAGACCCGCACGGATCAGGCACGGTCAGCCTTGGGGCTCAGTCCTTGTGAAGGTCTGCTACGAGATCCTTCTTCGAGACCTTGCCGACCGGAGAGAGGGGAAAGTTGTCGTAGATCTTCAAAGACTCGGGAAGCTTGTGCCGAGCCAGTTCGAATCCAGTCAGGTGTGAGACCAGATCCGGGAGGGTGAGTGTCGTGCCGGGCCTGAGCACCACGCAGGCGCACATGCGCTCGCCCAGCACGGCGTCGTCAACCGGGACGCACGCAACGTTCAGTACCGAAGGGTGGGTGAGGATGAGATTCTCCACCTCTTCGGCGGAAATCTTTTCGCCGCCGCGGTTGATGAGATCCTTCTTCCGCCCGGCGACCACGTAGTTGCCCGACGGGTGCTTCCACATGAGGTCGCCCGACATGTAGAAGCCCTCGAGCGAGAACGCCTTCTGGTTGTGCTCGGGCGCGTTGTAGTAGCCCCGCAGGGTGTACGGACCGCGAGTCCACAGTTCGCCCACCGTGCCGTCTGGGACGTCGTTGCCGTTGTCGTCGACGATCCTTATCTCGTCGTCGCTGCACACGGGTCGGCCGACCGTTTCGAGTCGGACCTCCGCAGGGTCGTCGAGCCTGACGAACATGAGCAGTCCCTCGGCCATGCCGAAGTTCTCCTGCACCATGGCCTGGCCGAACACCTTCCCGGCGCGGACTCGTGTCTCGGGCTGGAGGCGTTGCCCGCCGCTCTGGATGACCCGCACCGTCGACAGGTCGTATTGGTCTGCCTGGCCGTCGTTGATCATCTTGATGAGGAGGGCCGGCACCACATGCATGTGGGTGACCTTGTCTCGTTCGATGCGCCCGAAGATGTCCTGCGGGCGGATGGAAGTGCCAAGGGCCACGGTCGCACCGCTAAAGAGGAAGCCCTGGAGACCAGGGCAGGCCAGCGGCAGGTTGTGTGCGAGGGGCAGCACATCGAGCAGTACGTCACCCTGCCGGATGTCGACAACGGACGCAGCCAGTTCCGAGTTGAAGGCGTAGTCATTGTGGCTGCGCGGAATCAGCTTAGGGATGCCGGTCGTTCCGCCTGACAGCTGGAACACGGCCGCGTCCTCCGGGTCGATCTGCGACCTGAGCGCCGCCAGGTCCTCCACCGTCCGCAGGGGTTCGGTGCGAAGCAGTTCCTCAAGCCGCATCCACCCAGTACGGGCGCCTGCCTGCGGGGTGTCCGGTGCCGTCGTCGCCGTCGGCTCGCCGAACGTGATGTGCAGACGCAGGGAGGGCTCCTGGGCGGCGATCCGCGAGAAGATGTCCCGGAAGTCGGCGTCCTTGGCGATAACCGGGGACGCCAGCGCCACCGCGCCCGACAGCCGGACGAACTGTTCCACCTCCCTGTACCGGTGGGACGGCAGGGCCATGATGGGAATGGCTCCGATGTGTTGGAGCGCCAGATACAAGCAGACGAACGCGATGGTGTTCGGCAGCTGCACCACCACGCGATCGCGGGGACGTATGCCTTGGTCGGCGAGCACACGGGCCAGCCGTTCGGACCGCCGGGCCAGCTCGGCATAGGTGACGCTCTCGTGGTCGTCCACAAGAGCGGTCCGCTCCGAGTAGGCGTGGAACGACTCTTCGTACCGCTCTATGAGGGGACGGTCACGCCAGTAGCCCTTTTGCCGGTAGAGGGAGGCGAGATCCGGCGGGAACGGAGTCATATGCTTGAGTTTCATCACGCAGACCTTTCCGGTTCGGTTTCGGCCGAAGCCGGGGTGGCAGCGTCGGCGGACTCCGGCTCTTTGGCGACGATGAGATCGTGAATGAGCCGCCGGTATTCCTGGAAGCGGGGCAGGGCCTTGACCTCCAGTTCGGAGCGGGGGTGCGGGATGTCTATGACGATCTCGGCGAGCACGCGGCTGGGCCGAGGAGACAGGACGATCACACGGTCGGCGAGGAAGACCGCTTCGTCGATGTCGTGGGTGATGAGCAAAGTAGCAAGGCCCAGCTCGGCGCTGATGGAGGCGGTCATCGTCTCCAGCCTGATCCTCGTCTGGGCGTCCACCGAGGCGAAGGGCTCGTCCATGAGGAGAAGAGCCGGGTGGGTCGCGATGGCCCGCGCGATCGCGACGCGCTGCTGCATGCCTCCGGAGAGCTGCCACGGATAGTGCTCCAGGACGTCGGCCAGGTGAACCCGTGTCAGTGCCTCCTCGGCCCGTGCCCGCCGTTCGGCCTTGGACAGCCCGTGCAGCCCGAACTCGACGTTGCGTCGCACGGAGAGCCAGGGGAACAGGCTGCGGTTGTACTCCTGGAATACCACGGCGACGTCGTCGGGTACGCCGTTCACCGGCTGCCCGTCGTAACTGAGGGTGCCGCTGTCGGGCTTGAGCAGCCCGCACAGGCACCGCAGCAAGGTGGTCTTCCCGCAGCCCGACGGGCCCACGATGGCGACGAACTCCCCCTTGTCGAGAGAGAGGTTGATGTCCCCTATAGCGGGGGTGACCGTTCCGTTGGAGTGAGGGAAACTCTTGGCGACACCCCGCGCTTCCAACAGTGTGGCGGTCGCCGGACCGGCGGCCTCACGGCGGTACTGCCTGCCTTTGGTGGCTTCAGGCATGATTGCGTCCTTTCATTCCCTCGAACCACACCAGCGCGCGCCGCTCGACGGCGGAGAAGAGAAGAGTGAGCAGCCAGCCGGTGCAGGCCAGGATCAGGACGCCGGCGTACATGGGGGTGAGGGCGTAGAGCCGCTGGCTCTGGAGGATGAGATAGCCGAGACCGGAGGACGATGCGATCATCTCGCTGACCACCATGAGGATCAGCGAGAGGGCGAGCCCGATCCGTAGCCCGCTGGTGATCTGTGGCAGCGCTGCGGGAAGGGCGGCACGTCTCAGTACGGCCGTGGTGCGGCCCGAGGTGTAGACGCGCGCGCTGTCGATGTAGCCGGGCTCCACACGGCGCAGGCCGTCCATCGTGTTCAGCAGGACGGGCCAGCACGCTCCCAGCGCGATAACTCCTACCCGCAGAGTGTCACCCTCGCCGAACGCGACCACGGCGATCGGGACCAGCGCCGGCGGGGGGACGGCCCGCAGGAATTCCAGCGGCGGTCGCAGCCAGGGGTCGAGGCGCCGCCACCAGCCGAGCGCCACGCCCGCCAAGATCCCGATGACCGATCCGGCGGCGAAGCCGAGCAGTGCACGCAGCACCGAGGGCAGTACGTCGGTGGTGAGGCGCTCATCCGTGAGGATAGCGGCCATTTCGGCGGCGACGTCGCTGAAGGGCGGCAGCAGCCCGGTGGTGTCTCTGCGCCCCGCGAGCTCCCACACGAAGAGCAGCAGGGCGAAGACGGCCATGCCGGCCGCGGCCCGGACGACGGTCAGTGCGCGCACGCGGGACCGACGTCCCCGGCGGAGCGGCACGGCCTTCGGCGCCTGATGTGTGTCCTGAATCGTCATCGTCGTCCCTCGGTACTCTGCTGTTGCCATCCCGCGATCCGGGCTTCAGCAGCCACGAAGAGAGTGTTGACCGCAAGCCCCAGCAGCCCGGACATCAGGACGGAGGCGTACGCCGCCGCGTTGTCGCCGGCCTGCTGGGCCTGGGTGAGGTACTGGCCGAGTCCGGGACTGCCGGTGACGATCTCCGTCGCCACGGCCACGATGACGCCCAGGCTCGCGGCCAGGCGGACACCGGTGGCGATGGCGGGGAGCGTCGCAGGCACGGCGACCCGGGTGATCACTGCCCGCCGGGGCAAGCCGAGCATCCTCGCACTGTCGATCATGAGGGGGTCGATGGCTCGGACACCATGCCTGGTCCCGATCAGGATCGGCCAGAGGCAGGCGAATCCGACCAGGAACACCTGCATGCCCGTGTCCAGCCCGAACGACACCACGGCGACGGGCACAAGGGCGACTGCTGGCACAGGCCGCAGGAATTCGACCGTGACCTTCGCAAGCGAGTCGCTCCAGGGGGATGCACCGAGCGCCAGGCCGACGGGGACGCCCACCGCGCAGGCGACGGCGAGTCCCAGAGCCCACGCCTGGAGTGTGCTCCCGGCCGCCGCTGTCAGGGAGCCTCCGGCCAGCTCCCGGACGACCGCGACCGCAACGGAGGGGGCGCTGGGAATGCCGTCCTGGGGGAGGACGCCCGTGGCTCGCGCGCCCTCATAGAGGACAACGAGTCCAAGGATTCCCGCCAGGCCCTTGGCGAAGCGGATCAACCTGGGCCGGACCGTGCGGCGAGCGCGGTGCTCAGCGTGCGGAAAGGTAGGCAGCGGAGACGTCGACGTCACTGTTCACCACCCCTTCCTTCCGAAGGACCTCGGCCCAGTACTGCCAGCCCTTGGCCGGAGGGTCGGCCCTCCATTCGGGCATCTTCATGGTGTTGGCGATCACTGCCGGAACAGGCGTGTACTTCGGAACTATCGCTCGAGCCTCGTCGGGATGATCATGTGTGTAGCCGATCGCCGCGTCCATGGCCCGCTGGAAGGCCGCAACCACGGACGGATTCGCCTTGGCGTACTTCTCCGAGGCGAGAGTGATGGTCTGCGGCCAGTCCCGGGACTGGCCTTCCGCGTTGGACAGCACGGTGCGAAAGCCCTTGGCCTTCACCGACATGGTGGTGAAGGGCTCGGTCATGTCGGCCGCGTCGACTCTGCCCGAAGTGAGAGCCTGCTGCATCTGCGCGAAGGGAATCTCGACGAACTTTATCTTGGACGGGTCCACGCCTCGAGTCCGCAAGGCGGTGCGGAGCGTGAGATCCGGCAGTTGGTAGAGGGTGTCCACTGCGATCTTCTTCCCCTCCAGATCCTTCGCCTCCTTGATGGCGCTGTCCTTGGTGGTGAGCAGTCTGATCGGCGAGTCGGCCGGGTCCGGGTTGGAGGTACTCAGCACGCTGACCCCGACCACGGGCACGTGGTTGGTCCGCGCCACGAGCACGGCGGGGGCATTGAGCACGGAGAACTGCGCCTGACCGCCGACCACCGAGGGCACGGCGGCTGCGGGTTCCACATACTTCAGGGTCACATCAAGGCCTTCCTTCGCGAACAGGCCCTTGCGCTGGGCGACTTCCACCGGTACGGCCGCCGCAACCTTGAGCGAGGCAACGGTGATGCCCGTCCGGCCGGAACCGTCCTTGCCCGCGTTCGCCCCACTGTTTCCGGGTGCGCAGGCGGCCAGCGCCAGGGCCGCTGTCAGGAAGAAGCCAGCCGATCGTTTCAGCAGCATCTCAGATGCCTCCAGTCGCGTCTTGCGATTAGTACCTACTCAGGTAGTAACTTCACTGAAACCTAGCCTTCGCGGAAAAGGCAGTCAAGGTGTCGGACGGGAACTCCGGGGCGCACCCCGGAGCCCCCGGAAGCTGTGCACATGAACGGGCTGGCCAGTTGACGCCGGAGCCCTTTGACCTTCGACCGAACGATCAGGTATGCCGCCAGGTCCGGATAGAGACCTACCGAGGTAGGTATCAAATGTTCGCCATGCTCGGTATGATGCTCCCCGCGTGCCGACCCGCGAGAGGCGACGGACGACAAAGACGTCGGAACATGCCCTCACTACACTGGTGGTGACCTAGGGAGTGTTGATGACAGAACGGCTGAACGTGATCGAGAGGCTCGTCGAACTCGGCTTCACCCAGTACGAAGCCCGGGCCTACGTGGGCCTGCTCGGCCAACCCCCAATGACCGGATACGCCTTGGCCAACGGCACAAAGATCCCCCAGCCGAAGGTGTACGAGACCCTCCGGCGCCTGGAGGACAAGCACGTCGTGGTCCGCATCAACGACGAGCCGGCGCGCTACGTGGCAGTCTCGCCCGATCACCTCATGTCACAAATGGAAGGCGATTTCGGCCGCAGGCTGGCGGACGCGCGACTGAGCCTGCACAAGCTGCACCTCGATGGCGCCGACGAGGGGCTGCGCGTCATGCACTCCCTCGGCAGCTTCGCCGCCTCTGCCGCAAAGGCCAACAGCCTGATCGAGGCGGCCTCGCGGCACGTGTACCTGTCGCTCCACTCGGACCAGTTGGAGGACCTCGCTCCGGCTCTCACGAGGGCCGACAGCCGCGGTGTCCGGATCGACCTGCTCCTGTTCGGCCGCGGAGAGATCCCCCTGCGCCACGGACGTCTGGTCCGGCACGCCAGCACCAGCGGCATCGTCTACCGCCACCACCAGGCCCGGCACCTGGCACTCGTCGCCGACACCGACGAAGCCCTGTGGGCGCTCGCACCCGCCGGAAGGGACTGGCAGGGGATCTACGCCAAGGACCCCCTCCTGTCAGCCGTGGTCAAGGGCTACGTCCGTCATGACCTCTACATCCAGCAGATCTTCTCCGACCTCGGCGAGGAACTCGAAGCCCGCTACGGTCCGGGCATGGAGGCGCTGGTCTCCGCTCCGCCAGAATCCGTCGAAGAAGCGGACGACACCGCCGCGAGCGCCGAGGCCGCCCTGGTACGGGCGACCCGCCGCAGCAAATCCGCCTGACCTCACCCATGCCGGACCACCCATGAGTTACCAAACAGCGCCGTCCCCGACGGACACCCACTGCAGGAGAGCCGACATGACCAGAACAGACCGCGCCGGCATCGACAGAGTGGGCATCGTGGGCTGCGGGCTCATGGGCTCCGGCATCGCCGAGATCTGCGCCCGCGCCGGCCTCGAGACGAAGGTCTACGAAGTCGACGCCGATAGCGTCAGCGCCGGCAGGGCGAGAATCCAGGCGTCCCTGGATCGCGCCGTGCAACGCGGCAAGATCGGCAAGCAGGCCCGCGCGGAAGCACTCGCTTTGCTGACCTTCACCACCGAGCTCGACGACTTCGCAGACCGCGACCTCGCCATCGAGGCCGTCCCCGAACGGGAAGAGCTGAAGAGGGATGTCTTCAGGGCTCTGGACAAGGCCATGACGCAGCCCGACGCCGTCATCGCCTCCAATACCTCGTCCATACCGGTGGTGAAACTGGCGACGGTCACTTCCAGACCTCACATGATCATCGGGCTGCACTTCTTCAACCCGGTCCCGACACTGAAACTGGTGGAAGTCACTGCCTCGGTCCTCACCGAGGAGAGCACCCGGCAACGCATTCACGCCTTCGCGACCGACATACTGGGACGCCACGTCATCCGCTCCCAGGACCGCGCGGGATTCATCGTCAACGCGCTGCTGATCCCCTACATCACCGCCGCGATCAGGATGTACGAATCGGGGTTCGCCAGCGCCGACGACATCGACTCGGGCATGGTGATGGGCTGCGCCCACCCCATGGGACCCCTGGCCCTGGCCGACCACATCGGCCTCGACACGACGCTGGCCATCGCCGAGTCGCTCTACCAGGAATACCGCGAACCGCACCATGCGCCGCCCCCCTTGCTCGCCCGCATGGTCGCGGCCGGCCACCTCGGTCGCAAAACGGGCCAGGGCTTTCACCAGTGGCCAGCCGCCCGACCTCCAAGGGCCGGCGTCGGCGAGTAGCCCACTGCCGAGCGTGGGTTGCCCCTCCCCGCCATCGCCGTGGCCGTGGTCCGCGAGGTGCTACAGCCGGACGGGGTGGCCTAACTCCGCTGCGGCCGGCGCTATCGAAACCGGCGCACTCTTCGACGGACCGCCCGGAGCCGATCCAGCACCGGCGGCGTCCAAATCCCACTGCTGGGCGATTTCGTGCAGCCCTGCTCGCGACCCGATCCGCGGAACCGCGGTGAATCGGCCGCCATGGAGCAACCGGGCTGCCCCTCCTCCCTGCTGGTTCCAAGGCACCGTCGATCCCGGAGGGGTGTGACCTGACGCACCGGCTGGGTCTCCCCCATCGCCCTGCTCAGGACCCGGGCAGAGCAGGGCAAGGCGAGGCAGCAGCCATGGAAGGCTGCTCGCGCAGGACGGGGCCGGCGAGAGAACTGATCACTGTGCGTGCCGTGGACAGCGCATATCAGTCATGATAGAACCTCACCACTTAAGTAGGTAGCACACCGGTCCATGCGCTCGGCCTCGTAGCGGACGACGTCGAGCATGCCGCAAAGCCAGAAGCTCGGCGCGTTCCATGGTCCAGTCCGCGTCCCGCCATCCGCGAGGACCACCGCCACCCCTGGTACCCCGTGGCGATGCGGGCTGCCCGTACCACTGCCCCGGCCAACGTCCGAACGGATTGGATTTCTCACGGCGTCACCCCAGTCCGCGGCGGCTGCGGACCGGCGCCGCCGGACGCCGCATCCACTTCGTGCAGGCCCGCGGCCGGAAGGCCCCTCCGATCAGTCCACACCAGAAGGCCGACATGAATCCATCCACAACGTATGTGCACGCCCGCACAGAGCTGATCCGCCCCGGTCGTTGGAGACGCCGCGCCGTCCTGCTGCTGGGTACATTGGTGTTCTTCGTCTTCGGCTACGACTTGTTCTCCCTGCCGGCCGTCTCCCCCTCGCTGCTGAGGCAGCCCAACACGCAGGTGACCGCCGGCGTCCTGGGCGTCATGGCCAGCGTCACGGCGCTGGGCGCGGCAATCGGTGGATTCATGGCCAACAGGTTGAGTGACACGTACGGCCGCAGAGCCACCATCGCCTCCTGCGCCGCATGGATCTCGGGCTGCATGCTGTTCACCGGGCTCACCTCCGGCCCCGCGGCCCTCGGCGTCAGCCGCTTTCTGCTGGGTATCGGCCTCGGTGTTCTGGCCCCGCTGGTGTGCGTCCTCGTGGTCGACTGGTCCCGGCCGCAGCGCCGTTCGCTCTACTGCGGCATCGCCCAGTCGGGCATTCCCGTCGGCAGCGTCGCGGCGGCGAGCACCGACCACTTCCTGCCGACCGGGATGGGGCTCCAGTGGGTGTTTCTGATCGGCGCCCTGCCGATCCTGCTGGCCCCGCTCTGCTGGTCCTTCATGCCGGTCGCGAAGCCCACGGAGGCGTCCGTCCCGGACCGGGCCTCACGACGAGACGCGCAGGTCGTCTCACGAGAATGGTGGGGTCTTTTCGAGCCCGGGTGGGCGGTGGCCAGCATCCTCTTCTCCATCGCGTCCATGATCGGGTTGCTGCTGATCTACGGAGTGAACTCCTGGCTGCCGACGCTCATGGCGGAGACGGGCCACGGCGTGAGTTCCGCCCTCATGTTCGTCATCGCTTTCAACAGCGGGGCCGTCGTCGTGACGCTGCTCTTCTCCATGATCGCCGACTGGGTCCCCGCCAAGTTGTGTGTCGTCACCCTGTTCCTGTGTGCCACCGCGGCCATGCGCGCCCTGACCACCACAGAAGGCCACTGGGCCATCCTCGGGACGGTGACCCTGGCCGGCGGAGGCATCCTGGGGTCCCAGAACGTCATATGTGCCTACGTGGCTCGGTACTACCCCCACCAGATGCGCGGTACGGCCCTTGGGTTCACCCTCGGCATCGGCCGCTTCGGCTCCATCGTCGGCCCCAGTTACCTCACCCTTGTGATCGGCGTGAGTTCGGACCCCACGGTGGGCTTCTACTTCCTTGTCGTGCCGGCCCTGGTCGGTGCGCTCGCCATCCTCCTGGTTCCCCGCGGGCGACGGCCCGAACGACCGTCGGCGGCCTGACGGAGGTCCCCTGACGAGGGGTTCACCGAAGGACTGCCACGGCAGCGGCACGATCTTTGAGATGCCCCGAGCATCCCGCTGAGTGCCTCGATGGCAGCACCCGCCGAAGCGGGATCGGGCACCTCCTCACCGCCGCGCACGTTCCGCAGCGTTGACGCGATTGTCTGCTACTCACTAAGGTAGTGAATATGTCACTTGATGCCGTTGATTTCTGGTGCACCTCATGACCAGGTGGAGTCTCGTCACCTACCGTCCGGCCGGCGTCCGGGTCCAGGGCCAGAGCCGGGTCGGCGTACGCCTGGAGGACGGGAGGGTGGTGGCACCGCCGGAACTCGCGGTCTATCCGGGTGTGCTGGAGCTCATGAAGGACTGGGACCGTGCGGCACGCGCGCTGCGCTCGGCCCCGCTGGACGGGGCGCCCGTCGTGGAGCGTCCCGTACTGGACCTTCCGCTGCGCTATCCGCGCAAGGTGCTGTGCTCGGGGCCCAACTATGCGGACCACCTTGCGGAGATGGGTGAGTCTTTCGGCGCGCAGTGGCGTCCCTACTTCTTCCTCAAGCCGCCCACCACATCCCTCGTCATTGACGGCGCCCCCATCCTGATCAGCGGCGCCCCGGACGACAAGGTCGACTGGGAGGGCGAACTGGCAGTCGTGATCGGCAAAGGAGGCCGGGACATCCGGCCGGGAGAAGCCATGGATCACGTGGGCGGGTACACCGTGGTGAATGACATCTCGCTGCGAGGCCCGCACCGTCGGCAGGAGGTGCCGCCCCCCTTCGTCTGGGACTGGCTCGCATCCAAAGGAGCGGACACCTCGTTGCCGATGGCCTTCGACGTGGTGCCCGCCTGGCACATCGACGATCCACAGGACCTTGTCGTGCAGACGCGGGTCAACGGCGACATGGTGCAGTCCGCCTCGACCTCTTTGATGGTGTGCTCGGTCGCCGAACTCGTGTCTGCAGCCAGCGAGTTGGTGACTCTGGAACCCGGAGACGTGATTGCCACCGGCACTCCGTCCGGTGTGGGGGCCGGTCGAGGAATCTTCCTCTGCGCCGGCGACGAGGTGGAGGTCGCGATCCCGGGCGTCGGCAGGGTCTGCAACCCGGTCCGCGTTCGCAAGTGAGGGGCGCCCGCCGGACGGGCCAACGCCCGTATCCGGTGCGCGACGGATGACGAACGGGTCGGGCCCGCCCCCAGGGCTGTTCCAAAATCCTGCCGGGTGGGTGAAGGTGCTGGTCACGGCGTAGTGACGATGTCGGCGCGGGCCGCTACGAACAGATCGAGGCTCCTGTTGTGGACGGATGACCTTGCCAGTGACCGTCTCGAACCGGAGCCTCGATGTGCCGTCAGTCTGCCACCGTCTGTCTCGTCAAGTCGCCATCGCTGGCGGGGTGTTCGGAGCTGTCGTTGGCGGAGCGGCTGGTCAGGCTCCCGGACCCGCGCCATCGCCGGGGCGTACGTCACCCGTTCGTGGCGGTGCTGCTGATCGCCGCGTCCGCCGTGGTGGCGGGCGCGCGGTCGTACGCGGCGATCGGGCAGTGGGCCCGCAGTGCCCCGCAGCGGACGCTGGCCCGGCTCGGCGCACGCCTGCTGACCTCGCTGAACGTGCGGATCGCGCCGAGTAGATCAACGATCCGACAGATCGTCTCCACCGTCTGCCCGGGCGGCCTGGCCGACCTGACCGGCGAAGTCCCGGCCGGGGCGGAGTCGGTGGCCGCGGACGGGAAGAGCGCCCGCGGTTCCCGCCACGGTCAGAGCCCGGCTGCGCACCTGCTCGCCGCCATGACCAGCGACGGCCGGACCGTCACCCGGCTGCGGGTGCCGGACAAGACGAATGAAATCACCTGCTGCGCGGCCCTGTTGGATCCCTTCGACTTGGCCGGGATCGTGGTGACCGCCGACGCCTTACACACAGCGTGACCATGCTGTCTTCCTCGTCGAGGTGAAGAAGGCGCACTACGCGTTCACGGTGAAGAAGAACCGGCCGACGCTGCACGAGCCGCTGCGCACGCTGCCCTGGGAGCGGGCGACCGCGAAATTCTACGACCGCAGCCAGGGCCACGGCCGCAGGGAAACCCGGGTAGTTCAGGTGCTCACCGTCGATGACCTGGACTTCCCGCACGCCGCCCAGGTCGCGAAGATCACCCGGTATCGCACCAGCATGAGGACCGGGAAGCGGACCCGCGAGACCATCTACGTGATCACCGACCTCACCAGCCGACAGGCGTCCCCAGAGAAGATCGTCCGCCTCGTGAGATCACAGTGGGTGATCGAAAACCGGCTGCACTTCATCCGAGATGTCACCTTCGACGAGGACCGCTCCCAAGTCCGCACCGGCCACGGCCCGGAAAACATGGCCACTCTGCGCAGCATCGCGATCAACAAGCTCCGCGAGCACGGCCACACCAACATCGCCGCCAGCCTCCGCGAGATGTCCTACGAACCCTTCACCCGCACCCTCGATCTCCTTGGCATCGCCCCGTGACCAGCAGCAACGCCGAGATCAAACGAATTTGGATCACCCCTGGGCCCGCCCCGGATCCGGGGCGGGCCCGACCCGTTCGTCATCCGTCGCCGGAAGTGTTCCGGTCGTCGCGTGAACGGCGCCGGTTAATCGCGTCGCGAAGGTTTCTGACCCCTTCCAAGAAAGCCGGCTGCCGCGTCGACCAGAGCTGGGCCTCGGTCTCCGCCGCGAGCGCCGTTCGATGCTCCGCCGTGACAGCCGACTGGCGGATCGTGTCCGTGAGTCTGCGGACGAAGGCACCGTCATGGCCGTTGAGGTTCTGCCCCAGTGCCACGGCGGCGTCGAGCACCTGGCCATCGGGATGCACCCCGGCCACCAGCCCGCGTTCGTACGCCTCTTGAGCTTTCCAGACCTGTCCGAAGAGGCACGCCACGGTGGCCTGCTGCCGTCCGACGGCCTGCACCAACAGCCAGCTGTGGCCGCCTCCTGGGTGCAGGTGGAGGCGCGCGAACCGGGTGTCGAAGACCGCCGACTCCGCCGCCAGACGGACATCGCAGGCCAGCGCGAGATTGAAGCCCGCACCCACCGCCGGGCCGTTGACCGCCGCGATCGTCGGCAGCGGAGAGCGCAGGACGCGCAGGAAGCCCTCATAGACCCCCCGAACGGGTTCGAAGCGGCCGTGCGCCGCATCCTCCAGGGTCGACAGGTCGGCTCCGGCGCAGAACGCGCTGCCGGCCCCTGTCAGTACGGCACACCGGATCGTCCGGTCCTCCTCCAGTTGATCGAAGGCGTCCGAGAGGGCGCGCACCATCTCGGCGGAGAGCAGATTCCGTCTCTCGGGGGCCTGAAGGGTGACCACGGCCACTCCTGCCGAGCTCGAGAGCGAGGCTTCAGATCGTTTCATGCCGCGTACACTACCTACTTAAGTAGGTACTACACAGGAGGGTGCAATGCTCGGCACGTTTCTTGTCTCGGCCACGCGGACCCCGATCGGCCGCGCCGTGAAGGGGTCGCTCAGGGACTGCCGTCCCGACGACCTCGTGGCCGGCGTGATCGGACAGGCCGTACGGGAGAGCGGACTCGACCCCGAACTGCTCGACGACCACGCGCTGGGCACCGCCTATCCGGAAGGAAAGCAGGGAGCCAATCTCGCCCGGCGGGCCGGTCTGCTGGCTGGGCTGCCGCTCGACATACCGGGCGCCACGGTCAACCGGTTCTGCGCATCGAGCCTGCAGGCGGTCCGCATGGCCTCCCACGCGATCTCCTCGGGCGAGGCGGAGGCATATCTCGTGTCCGGCGTGGAGTCGGTCAGCCAGGTGGGGCGCACCACACGCACGGAGGACCGGCATCCGGCGCTCACCGAGGGCGGGATAGCGGATGTGTACATCCCCATGGGGCTGACAGCCGAGAACGTGGCGGAGCGCTACCGGGTGAGCAGGGACGACATGGACGCTCTCGCGCTGCGCAGTCATCGCCTCGCCGTCGAGGCGATCGACTCAGGCCGCACAGCACGGCAGTTCACTCCGGTGGTCCTCCCGGACGGCCGGACGGTCAGCGAGGACGACGGCCCCCGCCGGGACACAACCCTTGCCAAGCTCGCCGCCCTGCCGCCGGTCTTCCGCGAGCAGGGCAGCGTCACCGCCGGCAACTCATGTCCGCTCAACGACGGCGCGGCAGCGGCGGTACTCGTCAGCGAGCGGCTCGCCGAGCGCGAGGGGCTCGCGCCGCGGGCGAGGATCGTCGCGACGGCGGTCAGCGGCGTCGCACCGGAGATCATGGGCGTGGGGCCCACCGACGCCATCAGAAGGGTCCTGCGCCGGGCGAACCTCACCATCGAGGACATCGACGTGGTGGAGTTCAACGAGGCGTTCGCCGCTCAGGTGCTCGCCGTCTGCCGCACCGTCGGGATCGACATCGATCACCAGCTCAACCCCTCGGGTGGCGCCATCGCCCTCGGGCACCCCTTCGGCATGACCGGCATCCGGCTGCTGTGCTCGCTGCTCGCCAACCTCGAACACCGCGGCGCGAAGACCGGGCTCGCCACCCTCTGCGTGGGAGGAGGACAGGGAATGGCCCTCGTCCTCGAACGTCTGTCGACATGACCCGGCCCTGAAGGACCGGGCTTGGAGGTAGCGCCCAACCGGGTGCTGAGTGGGCTCCTCCGTCCAGACACCCCTATGGGGTGGCAGGGACGCGTGACTCACGCCCCGCAGTCCACGCGTGCTCGCCCCTGCGGGCGAGGACGTGGGAAGCGTTCCGGTCGGCGTGCGCAACGATGCCGCACGACCGGCATACGAACGCGGCTTGGGAGATCCGGTTGAGGCGGTCGGTGTGGCCGCACTCGGCGCACTCACGGGAGGAGCACGCGGGATCAACGAAGACCAGGGGCACGCCAGCCCGCTTGGCCTTGTAAACGATGAATTCTCCGAGCTGGGCGAAGGCCCAGGAGTGGGGTGCGACCCGTTGGGGCTTGCAAAGCCGTACCCTCTGCCGGATTCCCTTGAGTTCTTCCAGGGAGATCCCGGCCGAGGTGCGTTCAGCCTCGGTCACGATCGTCTTGGCGATGATGTGGTCGGTGTTCTTGACGTGCCGCTGTTCGCGACGAGAGCGCTCCTTCAACCGGCGCTTGGCGCTCTTGGTGCGCTTCTTCTGGAGCTTGGCCCGCAGGGCAAGCTGCCGCTTGCGGTACCGGTTGAGCTGCCGTTCGGCGGCCTGGTAGCCGGTGGATGTGGTGGCGATGTTGACGATGCCCAGGTCCACGCCGATGAAGCTGTCCGGCTCGTAGGGCTCGGCCTCGAAAACCTCGCACGTGGCGATCAGGTAGAAGACGCCGTCACGCTCGATCAGGTCGGGCTCGCCCTTGCGGTACTGCCGGAGCACCTTGAGCGCGTCGGCGGAGCAGGAGAAGCGCACCTTCTTGAGCCGTCCGGACGTGGTCCAGATCGACACGGTCTGCTGGTCGTACTGACAGCTCAAACACCGGTCGTCGTACGGCTGCGCGGCCTCGGGCCGGAACGTGATCGGCTTGGACTGCGCCTTGCGGCGGCGCTTCGAGCCCTCCTTGCCGAGATTCCCGGCCCGGATGTTCGCCTTCAAGGTGGTGTAGGCGTCGCGCACCTTCTTGATGGTGTTCTGAGCGGCCTGCGCCCCGAGCCCTTCGGCCGTCAGGCGCGGGTACGTGTGCTTGCGCAGCTCGTACTCACGCGGCACCCCGTGGGCGAACACCACTTCGGATACCCAGCACGCCAGATCGTTGACCGTGCGCAGGGTCGCCGACAGCGCGGCGGCCTGCTCGGCCTCCGGCATCAGCTTCACCTGCGTCACGATCTTCATGACGATCACCGTACTGCAGTTGATCTATGTCACCACGGTGGGAGCCAAACCCCGACATACGCAGGGGCCGCACGGTCGTCTACACCCTCCACGCCCACTTGGTCTTCACACCCAAGTACCGGCGCGGACCGTTCACCGCAGAGATCCTTGCGCGCTGTGAAGAGATCATGCGGGCCGTATGCGCCGACTTCGAAACCGAGCTGGTCGAGTTCAACGGCGGACGCGATCACGTACACCTGCTCGTGCACTACCCGCCCAAGATCGCCATCTCCAGACTCGTCGGCAGCCTCAAGGGCGTCTCCGCCCGCAGGCTCCGCCAGGAGTTCCCCGGCCACATCCGCAAGTACCTGTGGGGCGACCACTTCTGGTCCCCGTCCTACCTCGCCGCATCCTGCGGCGGCGCACCGCCGGCGCGCATGGGCGGGTGTCCGCTCATGGCGCGTCCTGAACACTGAACGCGGCGACGTTGCAAGGAGAACAGAACAACGATGATGACCGAACGGCGTTTCGGAGCTCACGTGGCGCTGCGCACCCATGGGCGAAAGGGGGCCGTCGCCGAGGTCGTATTGGACCGGCCCCAGGCGATGAACGCCATCTCCACGGACATGGCGGACGCTCTCGCCGACGCCTGTGCCGTCCTGGCGGAAGCGCGTTCGGTCAGCGCCGTGGTACTGACCTCGACCGGCGAGCGCGCCTTTTGCGTGGGCGCCGACCTCAAGGAGCGCAACTCCTTCACGGACACGGATCTCGCACGGCAGCGCTCTCGGATGAGGGCCCTGTACAGCGGAGTGCTGGAGCTGCCCATGCCGACTGTGGCCGCCGTGCACGGGTTCGCGTTGGGAGCCGGCTACGAACTGGCGCTCGCCTGCGATGTGATCGTGGCCGATACCACTGCGGTCGTGGGACTGCCAGAGGTGTCCGTGGGGCTCATTCCGGGAGGCGGCGGAACACACTCGCTGCCGTGCAGGGTGGGGGCTGCGCGGGCGGCACAGCTCATCTTCACCGCTCGGCGGGTGCCCGCGCACGAGGCATTCGTCCTCGGCCTGGTCGACGTGATGGCCGACCAGGGCGGGGACCGCTCCGACGCGCTCGCGCTGGCCACCGAGATGGCTGCCCATTCGCCTGTCGGGCTGCGGGCCGCGAAGCGGGCTCTACGGCAGGGCCGGGGCGCGGATCTCCACTCGGCACTCGCCGTCGAGGACGCGGCATGGCACGCGGCCGCCTTCTCCGGCGACCGGGCCGAAGGGATCGCAGCCTTCAACGAGAGACGGACCCCTGACTGGCCAGGAGAGTGACAGGGAGGAGGCTGGACGTCAGCGCCGGGCACGGCAAGCAAGAACGGCAACCGGGCTTACCCCGGAAAGGGCAGAGACAGCCGGGCGCGTCCCGGATACGGCGCCGTCGGCGTCACCGGCATCAAGGGCCGGCCCGGCGCCACGGTGGAGTTGCAGGAAGCACGGCTGCCCGGGCCCAGCGGCCAGGCCGACTACCGCGCTGCGGGACACCGACCCGAGGCGGCGACGCTCTGCAGTCGTCACGGATGCCGATGTCCGGCCCGGTGTCACCGCTGACCGCTCGGGTGGCGGGCAGCGACGCAGACGCACCCGGCCCGGCTCAGTACCGGCCCGGCCAGGGGTGCGCGGGCGCCGCGGTGCCCGCTGACGGCCTGCTTGGATCAGAGGCCCTCGCCGTGCCGCATCCCCGCATCGGCAGCTCCCGCTGCCCCTGCGAACAGCCGATGGTGCTGAACAGGGCAGGGGCGGCGCCCGCGTCCGCTCCGTGTCAGGACGGGGAACTGCGGGACGCCGCGAGTGTGCCGGCAGTGCAGTGACGGCCTCGACCATGCTGCCGGGGCCGCCGCCTGCACCGCTTCGCCCTCACTTGTGGTTCCCGCGTCCATGGCCGGTCACTCCGCCGACCCACCCACGGACGTGCGGTCCGGGTATCAGGTGCCGACGAGAAGTACCGCCTGGCCGAGGGACGTGCCGCCCTCCACGCTCCGGTGGGCGTCGGCCACTGCCTCCCAACTCACGCCGTACACCATGGTTTTGGGCATCCGGAAACCCTCTGCGACGTCGCGCCAGAACGCGTCGATCTGCTGTCGGTTACCGGTTCGCACTCCGATGAGGGACTGACTGTGCAGGTAGAAGGGCAGCAGGTACATGGGGATCGGCGTGTGGCTGACGGCTCCGCTGACGATGATCCTTCCCATGTCTGCGACCGAGTCGCGGTAGGCGTCCCACAGCGCGGGAAGACCAAGGTTGTCCACGACGCAATCGATCCCCCACGAACCCGCGGCGGCGCGGATCTGCCGGTCCAGGTCGGAGCTGTCGCCGTCGAGAGCGGTTGCGAGCGGAAGGGCGTCCAGGCAACCCGGTTTCGCCTCGATGCGATCGACGCCGATCACGTGCGCGCCGCGATGCGCGGCGAGTGCGGCAACGGTGGAACCCAGTGCTCCAGCGGCCCCCACGACGAGGACGGTGGAGTCGCGCCCGACATCACCCGCGTCCAACTGGGCCCGTGCGACGGGGCCGTTCGCGGCCATCGCGGCGGCATCCACGAAACCGACGCCGTTGGGCAGCGGTTGCACATTGCTCACCGGAGCGGTGCAGTACTCGGCGTAGCTCCCGGGCCGGTGGACACCGAGGAGGCCGAACGAGGCGCATGCCTCCTCCCGGCCCGCTCTGCAGGCGCGGCAGTCGTCGCACGACAGTACGGCGGACACCGCGACCGGCTTGCCGATCAGCCCCGGATCGACGCCGGGCCCCACCTTGTCGACGACACCGGCATGCTCCGCTCCCAGGACGTGGGGCAGTTCGGTTATCTGAGGCGCGAAGGGCGGCTTGCCCGCCCGTGCGGCGACGTCCTTGGTGCGTGCCACGATCACGGCGGCCACCCGTACTCGGACCTCACCGGCCGTCGGCGCAGGGGTCGGTACTTCTTCGAGTCCGAGGACGTCGGGGCCTCCGAACCGGTGCATGACGATGGCCTTCACTGGTCCATGTCCTTTCCTTCGCCGCCCGCCGAGCGGGGCGGGTTGGCCATCGCAGCAATCACGTCCGGTGTGATGCCGCCGCTTGTGCCCCACATGTCGGCGTTTCCCTGCGTGCGAGCCCACTCTTGCGGGACCCAGGTGTCGTCGACCTCGAGCAGTTCGGCGGTGTACTCGATGACATTGCCTGCCGGGTCCACGAAGTAGCAGAAGACATTGCCTCCCGGTCCGTGTCGGCCGGGGCCCCAGATGCTGTCGTAACCTGCCTTGCGCATGCGGCCCAGGGCCTTCATGACCTCGTCCGCCGACGCGACCTCGAAGGCGACGTGATTGAGTGACGTCCACTTCCCTGGTGCCAGTACGAGGCAGTGGTGTACCGGGTTGCACCGCAAGAACACCATCTGCTCGTCCTCGTACCAGTCGGAGACCTGGAAGCCCAGAACCTCGGTGTAGAACTTCTTGGACGCGGCGAGATCCACGGAGTTCAGGACGATGTGGCTCAGCCGGTCCGGGCCGTGGGCGGTGTCCATGGATTCCGCGTGGTCGTCGAGTCCCGCACTGACCTCGATGAGCCGCCCCTCCGGATCCCGGGCCTCCACTGCATAGCCACCCCCGGCGTGCGTGCGCGGGCCGGGAGCGGTCACGATCTCCGCGCCGGCCGTGCGCAGCCGCTCGGCGAGCATGTCGACATCCGCGGCGCTGGCCGCGCCCAGGCAGATACGGGCCGGGGAACCGCTGTCGGTGCAGAGAGCCAGCACATGGTGTTCCCGGCCTCGCGCACGCAACTCGACGCGCGTTCCGGCCTGGGGACTGCGCACGGAGCACAGTCCCCAGGTCTGCTCATAGAAGTCGAGCAGTTCCTGCGGTGACTCCACGCAGATATCAATGCTCCGCAAATGCGTTATTCCAGACACTCGGCGCCCTCCTCGCTGCACGTCAGGCACCGGGGTCCGCCCTCGATGCCTTCTCCGCGCGCTAACGGCATGGTAGCTTGCCACCTACCAAGGTAGGTAACAATAATCGCGAAGGCGGGCGCTGGCCTGGCCCGCCGACCGGCCGCAAACCGGCCCTGATGTGCGAGAGTGAGAGATGCGTCGGATTGATCTGCACTGCTATCCCGGCACCCCTGAGTGGGTTGCGTCGCAGGGTCCCTTCGCGGAAGCTCTGGCGAAATACTGGAACAAGCCCTGGGTCGGGCGCGAAGAACAAGCAGTGGTGGACGACCTCAAGGCCGCCGGACTCCAGGCCCTGCTCGTGGCTTTCGACATCGAGTTGCTGACCGGTGCCCCTCCCATGAGCAACACCGCCGTGGCAGAGATGCGTGACCGCCATCCCGATGTCTTTCTCGGGGCATGGGGCGCGGTCGACCCCCTCGAGGGCGATGCCGCGCTCGAGGAGGCGGAGCGGGCGGCAAAGTCGGACGGGGTCCTCGGTTTCCACTTCCATCCCATTGTGGGCCGCTTCCAGGTCGATGATCCGAAGTTGCGCCCGTTGTTCGCCTGCATCCGCGACCTCGGCCTGCCGGTCATGATCGACGTCGGGACGACCGGAATGGGGGCCGGACTGCCCGGGGGGCTCGGATCCTCCATCGGCCATGCCCATCCCATGGCCGTCGACCGGCTGGCCGCCCAGTTCCCCGACCTGACGATCATCGCCGCGCACCCCGGCTACCCCTGGGTGGACGAAATGACGGCGGTCGCCCTGCACAAGGGCAACGTCTTCTGGGAGCTCTCCGGCTGGGCCCCCAAGTACTTCCCCCCGTCCCTGCAGGTGGACATCAGAGCCCGCCTGCAGGACAAGATCATGTTCGGTACCGACCATCCGAGCATCCCCTTCGACCGGCTGCTTCGGGAGTGGGACGAGCTCGGCTATTCCGAGACGGTTCTCCACAAGGTCTTCCACGAGAACGCGGAACGCGTCCTGGGCCTGTGACGACGCCCTCCCCCACTTCAAACCTGAGGAGCTTTCCTTGACTGAACCCACCGTTCCCCACGGGCGGACCGCCCTCGTCACCGGATCGGCCGGAGGCATCGGCCGCGCCGTGGCCCTGCGACTGGCGGCGGCCGACTACGACGTCACGATCAACTACAGCCGCTCCAAGGAGCGCGCGGAGGCCACGCTGAAGGAGCTGCGCCAACACCCGGGCCGGCACCAGGCCATACAGGCGGATGTGAGCGACGACGACGCCGTGCGGGAGATGGCGCGGACGGCTGCCGGACCCTCCGGCAGCCTCGACATCCTCGTCAACAACGCAGGCACGACCAGTGAGACGCTCCCCGACGATCTCGACGGGATCGACCTCGCCGACTGGGACCGGGTCTTCCAGGTCAACGTGCGCGGCCTGGTCCAGGTCACCCGCGCCTGCGCCCCGGCCCTGCGGGCCGCCGGAGGCTCGGTGGTCAACGTGGCCAGCATCGTGGGGCTGCGGCCGGGTCCCCAGCCTCTCGCCTACGCGGCCAGCAAGGCCGCGATCGTCAGCCTCACCAAGACGCTGTCGCGGGTGCTCGCCCCACAGGTGCGGGTGAACGCGGTGGCACCGGGATGGATCGCGGGCGAATGGATGGAGCGCACGCTCGGCGACAACTACGACAGACTCATGGAACGGCGGGCCCGTATGACCCCCCTCTCGCGCAACGTCACGCTGGAGGACGTGGCCGAGAGCGTGTACACCCTGGCGGTCTCGCACCCCTTCGTGACCGGTGAGGTGCTGGTCATCGACGGCGGCTACACGGCGACAACCTGATATACCGGCACACTGGTAGAAGAGCCCGGATCTCCAGGGCCGCTCCCCCGCCATACCTCGAGCGACAGATTCCCGTGCCGGCAGGAGGACACTGACGCGGCACCGGCCGCCGCTGCCGCCCTGTTGGCAAAACCAGTTCACCGGCCAGCCTCGCCGACCCTCAAAACCCCCGTCGGACCGGGAAGTACTGAACCCTCGGGGACGGGGACGTTCACGCCTCACACCACTGCCCCACTACCACGGAGCGTTGTACTGTCCGGCGTATCGCACAAACCGAAGACAGTTCCAACTTCCTGACGCACACGAGGTGTTCATGAGTGACGGAACCATGCTCGCTCCAGGGGCGGGCACACTGATCGTGGGCGGCGGCCTGCACACCACCCTCAAAATCGCCGGCGGTTCGAAGGCCATCACATCGACGTTCGAGACGATCGTTCCGCCCGGATTCGATGTCGGCGCCCACTACCACACGCACGGAGAGGAACTCTTCTACGTCGTCTCCGGAAACATAGAACTCTTCGCGTTCGAGCCAGCAATTCGATCAAAGACACACTGGTCGACGTGGGTGTCCAAGGACGGAAGGTCGCCCCTGCACGCCGGCCCGGGCTCTCTGATGCACGTGCCGGCCGGATGCCCCCATGCCTTTCGTAACACCACGGACGAGCCGACGGTCATGCTCTTTCAGGCCGCCCCTTCCGGTCACGAGGACTATTTCGAGGAGCTCGCAGAGCTGTTGCTAGGCTCCCGCGGCCAGCTCGACCCCGACGAATTGACAAAACTGCGGCTACGTCACGATGTGCACCAGCTCACCGCAATGGCCTCGCCGACCTGAACACCTGTACAACTCAACCGTTGGGGGGGTCTTCGAACTTGAGCGGTGTGTCGTCCCGAGTGGACTGACTGGCTGTCACGTTGCGTGAGGGCCAGGGTAATGAGGTGGTCCTGGCAGCAGGATGCCCGTGGCCATGAGTGATCATTTCTGTTCTCGACGCAGAACGATCATTCAGAAACCACGGGCTTGGACAACGATACGACGTTACTGCTCGACCTGGACGGCCTGGCCGTCGCGCGGGTGGAGCGGCTGGAGGACGGCACCCGCCGGGTGCACCTGATCACCGCCGATGGGCAGGCCCGGGCCTGCCCCAAGTGCGGGGTGTTCGCCACGCGGGTGAAGGGCTCCGCGACGACTCGGCCCCACGATCTGCCCTACGGCGAGAGCGGGCTGGAGTTCCGCTGGCACAAGCGCCACTGGTGGTGCCGGGAGCCCGGCTGCCCGCGCCGGTCGTTCACCGAGCAGATCCCACAGATACCGGCCGGCGCGCGGATCACCATGCGACTGCGGGTCGCGGCCGGCCGCCGCGTGCGCGATGCCGGTTCCACGGTGATCCAGGCCGCCCGCGACCTGCACCTGTCCTGGCCCACGGTGATGGGCGCCTTTCGCACATCGGCACGCGAGGTCGTCGACGCCCCGCTGCCCGAGGTCGACGTACTGGGCATCGATGAGACCCGCCGGGGCAAGCCGCGCTGGGAACAGGACCCTGACACCGGCAGATGGGTGCAGACACGCGACCGGTGGCACACCGGCTTCGTCGACGCCCTCGGCACCGGCGGGCTGCTCGGCCAGGTCGAGGGCCGCAGCGTCGCCGACGTCCCGGCCTGGCTCGCCACCACACCGCTGACCTGGCGAAAGAACATCCGGCACGTTGCCATCGACATGTCGGCCACCTACCGCGCGGCGGTCCGCACCGGCCTGCCGCACGCGATCGTCGTCGACCACTTCCACGTCGTCCAGCTCGCCAACAAGATGCTGTCCATGGTCCGGCGCCGCACCACCGCCGAGATCCGGGGCCGACGCGGACGCGCCACCGACCCGGAGTGGAAGGCCAGACGACGGCTCCTGCGCAACCGCGAGGATCTCACCGACGACCAGTTCGCCACCATGTGGAACACGCTGCTCGGCGAGGGGAAGATCGCGCAGACGCTGCTGACGGCGTGAATTGCCAAGGAGAACCTCCGCAACCTCCTCGCCCTGGCCCGCACCGGGGCCGACCGACACCAAGTCGGCCACGTCCGCTGGAAGTTCCTCACCTGGTGCGCGGACGCCGACATCCCCGAGGTGCGGCAGCTCGCCGCCACCGTCGACCGCTGGTGGCCCGAGATCGAGGCGTTCATCGGCACCGGGCACCACAACGCCAAGAGCGAGGCCATCAACCACGTGATCAAGCTCGTCGCACGAGCCGCGTTCGGCTTCCGCAATGCCGAGAACCAGCGGCTACGGACACGCTGCGTCACCACCCGCCGAGCCCGCAGACACCTCCGCACCGCTCAACTTTGAAGACCCCCGTTGGGCCTACCGACGCGACCGACTCACTCCCCGCGACCAATCGAGCCGTCACCGGCCTCGTCTCCGACCGCACCGTCCTGACCTGAAACAGGCCATAAAGACTCTGCTGCGCAATTCCGGGGTCAGTAGTCCGGAGGCCGAGCCCCACCCTGTTGGCCTGTAAATCGAAGGCGGATCGGGCTTCTCGACCTTGGACGCGATCTATTTACGAATCAGGCCATGAGTCGGTAGGCGAGGTGTTCGAGGCGGCTGCTGCGGGTGTGGTGCCGGTCGTGTCCGGTCCAGTACACGTCGAGCCGGATCACGTTGAGCGCGGTGGCGGAGAAGGCGTGCTGGAGGCGGACTTTCGGCAGTCCGCGGTAGCGGGCCCGGCGCATGCCCGTGATGTCCAAGGCCTGGTTGATGGTGCCCTCCACTCCCGCGCGCAGGGCGTACTTGGCTTTCCAGGTCTCGGTCTTCTGCTCGGCGCGGGCCCGGACGAGGGCCTCGTGCGGTTCCCTGGGGCGCAGGGTGAGCATGCGCCGGCTCAGCGCGGAGCTGGTGCACTGTTCCTGGAAGGGACAGGGGCGGCAGGTGCGGACACTGAAGGTGATGACGATCGCGTCCGCGCCGTGCTGTTTCGCCGGGTTCCAGTGCGCGCTGCTCTTCCCGGCGGGACAGCGGACCTGGCGGGCCTTCCAGTCGATGGCGAAGGCGTTCTTGTCGAAGCCGGCGTGGTCCCCGGCCTGGGTGGAGTGGCCCAGCAGGACGGGGGTGACCATGCGGGTGCCCTGCTTCAGGGCGGAGGTGATGAGATCGGCGGAGGGGTAGCCGGAGTCGAGGTAGTGCTCGCCGGGTGTCACCCCGTACTCAGCCAGGCGCTGTTGAACAGGCGCGGTCGCCTTCACGTCGGGCACGGTGGCCTCGGTGGTGAACACGTCCGTGATCAGGTTCGGTGCCGCCGGGACCCCGGCTCCGGCTCCGGCTCCGGCTCCGGCTCCGGCTCCGGCTCCGGCTCCGGCTCCGGCTCCGGCTCCGGCTCCGGCTCCGGCTCCGGCTCCGGC
>NZ_JBIWOE010000047.1:0-10375 GCF_044767585.1 Streptomyces sp. NPDC101225 | reverse complement strand
CCGGCTCCGGCTCCGGCTCCGGCTCCGGCTCCGGCTCCGGCTCCGGCTCCGGCTCCGGCTCCGGCTCCGGCTCCGGCTCCGGCTCCGGCTCCGGCTCCGGCTCCGGCGGGAGTGTCGCAGGTCTCGGTGAGGTGGACCTTGTAGCCCATCCAGAACAGGTCTTCGCCCTTGGCCGCCCAGCGGGCATCGGGGCCGTAGGGGGAGGCCAGACGGAATTGGCCGGGCGGGACACCCTCGTCGTCGGCGTCCCGCTTCTTGATCACCTCCCGTCCCCGGGTGTCGGTGCGCAGGTAATAGGTCTGCACGAGGATCTGCCGCAGGAGCCGCACAGACTCCATCTCACTGACCCAGCCGGGGGCGTCGGGGGCCCACGCCGCCCGGCACAACGCCAGGGCATCCTGCCCGAAGACCTGCGCGAGCCGGTCGCGTTTCGTCTGCGAGGACGGCATCCGCCAGCCGTCCACCCTCGGCCCGTAACGGTGAGCGAACTCGGCCACGTCGACCTGTCCGGCCAGCCACGCCGGTGCCGCGACCGCGAGGGCCTCCAGAGCCGCCCGCACGCTCTCCCCGACCAGCTCCAGACGGTTCAAGTCCCGCACCGCGCTGATCACATGGGTGGAATCCGTGCGCTGCTTGCCCCCGGCGGTCACCAGGCCCTCGTCCCTGCAGTGTTCCAGGAGCCGGTCGAAGACCACCCGTTCCATGCCGTGCCCGGCCAACCGGGTGCGGACCCGGCTCAGCACGCTCGCGTCGAACCCCGTGTCCGTCAGCTCGGCCCCGAGCGCGTACTTCCAGTCGATCACCCGCACCGCCATCGCCGCGGCCTGCCTGTCGGTCAGATCCTCAGCGAACTGCAACACCGTGACCAGCGACAACACCCCCGGTGACAGTCCCGGCGCACCGCGCACCCCGAACGCATCGGCGAACGGCTCGTCGGCAAAGACCTCCGCGAGCCGATCACGCACCCGCATCGCCAGGCTCCCCTGCGGGAACGCCGCCCGGGCCACCATCGCAGTCTGCGCCGGAACCTCCGGCAGCCCCTTCGACCGCATCGACAACCGCATCACCCCCACAGCCGCACGACAGGACAACGGCCGCACGGACGATCATCCCGCGCCCACCCGTCACCCCGCACGGAATTGCGCAGCAGAGTCCATAAACAGAGCAAAACCCGACCCACCCATATCACGCACCAGCTCGTTAGGGTCCGTCGTCAAACGGATCTTGCCTAGAACGGGAACGACGCGAGACTGACCGCTGCTTCGTAAAAGGTGGCGTTCTTGCCGTATCTGGCGGCAATGCCGCGGAAGCCTTCGAAGCGGTTGAACAGCGCTCAACTGCGTTGTACAGACGGTAGATCTGCCGATCGAATGACGGTGACCGGTCGCCATGACTACCTCGGCTATGCCGGTGCCGCTGCTACCCGCGTTCGACGTAATTCGTCTCACCTAAGGGCGAGAAGTGCCCGCTGACCTGCAGACTCTCCACCTGCGGCTCGAATCGCCCGTGTCTCTAGGCATAGAGACACGGGCAGGTCAGCGACATGGCCGATCGGGCCGGCGGCTCGACAATGGGCCGAAGAGTGGAGGGCGCAAACCATTCTGAAGCGGGGCAAGTTGACGGCCTCAGGGCGAGGTCCGTGATCGACGCTCTATCGTCGATCACGGGGCGGCTTGGAGGCGACGTGCGGCCAGGTCCTCGGAGACCGCACCGGAGAGCCTCGCCACCTGCGGAAACGCGAGCGCCTAGAGCAACGACCTGCGGCAGCCGAGAAGGCGAAACCGCAGGCCAGCGGGCGTGCCGTGGCTCCACGGCTCCGAATTATACTTCGAACCCGGGTGCTAGAGATCTTTAACGGCTGGGGTTACGACGGTTGGAGGTCGAGTCCGGTCTTGGCCACGAGGCCCTCGAGGAGACCGGGTCGGTACTGCATCCGTTTCAGCCGCGTTTTCACCAGCGCGGTGAGCTGGTCGAAGTTGCGTTTGGTGAGGTTGGCCAGCGACCGCTTCAGGTGCGACCACACGCCCTCGACCGGGTTGAGCTCGGGAGCGTACGGCGGCAGCTGGTAGACGGTGAGCCATAATCGGGCGGCGATCAGCTCCTGCATGGTACGGCTGACGTGCGTGTTCAAGTTGTCCCAGATCAGGACGACGGGGCCACCGAGCTGTTGGTGTGCGGCGTCCAGCAGGCGGGCGTAGTCGGTCGCGGTGAAGCCTTTGCGCCGGCCCTTGGCGGGGCCGCGGTCGAGGTGGATGCGGTAGATCAACCGGGGCCTGCGGCCGGCCTTGATGCAGATCAGCGCGGCCGTTGAGACACGCTTGGTGCCCTGCGCGGTGACCCGCACGACCGGTGTGTGGCCACGGCGGCCCCAGGTGCGGCCTTTGGGCGGCCTCAGGCCCTGCCCGGCCTCGTCCTCGAAGCAGACCCAGGCGCCCAGGTCCGCCGCCCTCTATTTAGAACTCAGAGGTCGATGACGATCTTGCCCTTCACGTGGCCGCACGGCGGGCGACCTCCGCTCCGACATCACGGCCGAAGACATCGCCACCGCCCTCATCGGCATCTTCACGGTGGCCCCCCGGCCCGAGCAGGAAACCACGGCCAATCGCCTGCTGAACCTGCTGATGGACGGCCTCCGACCCACCGCCCAGCCGACCTGAATCCGATCGGGCCCCACGGGATAGGCACCACCACCTTGGAGCGCCGCAGGAGCCACCACCCCGTCGAACCTCCCGGTCACAGCACCAGGAACTCCACCCAGCTGATCCCACGACCGAAATCGAACGGCTGCTGGCTGCGCCGCCTCCCGATGTGGTGAACATCTGCTGTCGGTTCTCGTGGACAAAGCCAGCCAGACGCTGGTGTTGCTCACGGTGTCATGGGCTGTGCGCCGTCTTGTCCGACGGGGTTGTACTGCCTGCAGGCGTTGGCGGCCTCGGGGGTGACCTGGGTGTCAAGTTTCAGGCCGCCTCGGGCCTCGTCCACCTCGGCGTTGGGTACGCCGTTCTTGCGCAGGCAGTCGGCGTACTGGCGGACCTTGTCGAGCCAGCCCTCCGGCAGGTCGGGTGCGGGGGCGCCGCCTTCGAGCTGTCCGTTCTGCTGCTGGCCCTGCGGCGCCTGGCCGCCGTTGCTGCCGGAGGGGCCGTCGCCGCCAGCGCCGCAGGCCGACAGGAGCAAGGCGCAGGTCATGGCTGCCCCGGCGGCCCATGCACGGGTCCTCATCGGGCGTTCACCTGCTCGGTGAGTTTGCCCTTACGGAGGGTGAGGATGCGGTCGGACTGGGCGGCCAGTTGCTGGGAGTGGGTGACGACGACCACGCATTTGCCTTGGTCGTGGGCGAGTTCACGGAACGTGTCGATGATGCCTTGGGCGGTGTCCTCGTCGAGGTTACCGGTTGGTTCGTCGGCGAAGAGGATGGAGACGTCGCAGGCGAGGGCGCGGGCGATGGCGACGCGCTGCTGCTGGCCGCCGGAGAGCTGCAGGACGTTGCGGGTGGCCATGACCTTGTCGAGGCCGACCTTCTCCAAGAGCTGGAGGGCGTGGGATTTGCGGCTGCCGGTGGCGGGGTCGGTTCCGGTGATCTCCATGGCGCAGGTGACGTTCTGCAGGGCGGTCATGTAGGTGAGCAGGTTGTACTGCTGGAAGATCGTGGCGGCATGCTTGTTGCGATAGCGGCCCAGGCCCAGGGCCTTGAGGTCCTGGCCGTCGTAGCTGATGGTGCCGTGGGTGGGTTCGTCGAGGCCGCTGGCGAGGCTGAGCAGGGTGGTCTTTCCGCTGCCGGAGGGGCCCAGGATCGTGTAGAAGGTGCCGCGTTCGAAGGAGTAGTCGATGTCCTTGAGGACGGTGGTCCTGCGGCGCTGGCCCGAGTAGGTGTAGCTAACCTTGCTCAGGCGGAGAATGGTCTGGTCTGCGGTGGTGGTCATGACGGATCAGTTGCCCTTCGTGAGGATGGAGCGGGGGCTCAGGCGCAGGACCGCGCCAGCCGGGATGGCGGTGGCGAGCAGGCCGATGCCGATGCCGATGCCGCCGACTGCGGCGAGGTCCGCGGGATCGAGTGAGACGTCGATCTTGTCGATGGGGTCGGCGTTGTCGACGGGCTGGTCGTCGCGGTCGATGCCCTCGCCGAGGCCGGTGCTGCCAGGAGCCGGAGGCTGCCAGGAGTCGATCTTCTTCTGAGCCTGTGTGGCTTCCTTGCCGAGAAGCGCCTGGCCCGCGTTCTGGGTCAGCTGCGGGGCGAACAGTGAGCTGAGCCCAATGGCCAGGGCCGCCACCACGACGATTTCCAGGGCCTGCTGGGTGATGAGCTTCCACTTCTTCTCGCCAATGGACACAAGCACGCCGTATTCAGTGCGGCGCTGCTTGACCGCGAGGTTGACCAGGAGGGCCAGGACGGCGGCACCCGCGATGCCGATCAACCACATCGCCAGGTTCGCGGTGGAGCTGATGCTCTTGAGCGGGCCGGTCATCTGCTGGATCGCCTTGTCGTTCACGTCCAGCTTGAAGCCGTCCAGGGCGGAGCCGGCCACCTGCTGTGCCTGGTCCTTGAACGTCTTCTGCGCGTCGGCGCCGGTGAGCAGGAAGGACGCCTTGCCGACCTTCGGGGATCCGCCGCCGGGCGCGCCGAGTGCGCTGAAACCACCGACCGTGCCATAGATCATGTTGGCCGGAGCGATCCGGTACTCCGGGTCTGGTTCGCTGCCCGGGGCGCGGTAGATGCCGCCGACGGTGAAGGTGTCGCTGGTCTTCTCGTCGTTACCGGTCAGCTTGACCTTGTCGCCGACCTTGAGGCCGTTCTCACGGGCGAAACGCTCCTCGACGAGGACCTTCTTCTTGTCCTTGTCCGCGGCCGTCAGATGCTTGCCGGACAGGAGCTTGAACTTGCCGCTGCGAAAGTCGGCCAGGAGTGAGGAATCGAGCACGCCCTGGCCCACGGTGCCTCCGGGGCCCATGGGCTCGCCGGAGCCGCCGGGGACCAGCTTGGCGCCATCCTTCACGATGACGCGGTCCCACATGGAGTACGTGTACTTCTGGACCTGGGGCAGGCGGCCCATCTTGTCGACCACAGAGGCGTCGATCTGCGGGGCCTGCATTCCACCACCCCTCTGAGACAGTGCGTCCGTGTCCATGCCGAGGTTGACCTCGGCACCGACCGACTGCTTGGCCTCCTGCTCGGCCTGGCCCGTGGCACTGTTGATCAGCACACCGGCCAGCACCATCACGGAGATGACCAGGAACGTGGCGAAGGTGATCAGCGTGCGTCCCTTGCGGGCCCACAAACTGAGCACCGCACGTTTGACGAAATTCATGAAGTATCGGCTTTCTCAAGATTTGTACGGAGCCGTACGGAACGGTGTGGACGGCTGTGTGCCGTCGGCTATTCGCTGTCGGTGAGGATGGAGCGGGGGTGCAGGCGCAGGATCCCGATGCCGGGGATGGCGGTGGCGACCAGGCCGATGCCCAGGCCGATGCCAGCGACCTTTCCGACGTCGGCAGGCTCGATGCGCACGACGGGCGCACCAACCTCGGCATCCGGGTGCTGCGTGGAGGTCTGCCGCTGGGCAGGGGTCAGCAGGGCGTCTCCCAAAGCGGGCCCGGCGAGCTGTCCGGCCAAGGCCGCGACGGCGACCGCGGGCAGGCACATCGCCGCGACCTCCACCAGGTGCTGGCCGATGAGCTTCCTCTTCTTCTCGCCCATCGACAGCAGCACCCCGAGCTCACGGCGACGCTCCCGCATCTGCAGCATCACGATCAGCCCGAGGATGAGAGCGCCGGCCAGCGCAATCACCCAGACGATCATTCCGGCGAACGCGCCCACCCGCTTGATGGGGCCGACCTGGTCCTTGTACGCCTTGTCGTTGACCTGGAATGTGAAGTCCGAGCTGCCCAGCAGCCGCTTCGCCTCGGCATGCAGCTGCTCGGCCTGCTCCGGGGATCCGATCTTGAAGACGGCCTCGTCGAGCTTCCCGGCACCGCCGAGCTGCTGCGCGACGCCGATCGGTACGTACAGCGTGTTCCCGGGCAGCTCGTTCCGGGGCGTCCACTGTGTCGGGTCCTGCATGGGGTCCTGAAAGATACCGACGATCTTCACGGGGATGGAGCGCTTCCCGTCCGCGGACCGGACCGTGAGCGTGTCGCCGACCTTGAGGCCGTTCTTCTTGGCCAGGCGTTCCTCGATCACCGCGACGCGGTCGCCGGCGTCCTTCGGTGTGACGCCGCGCCCCGAAGTGATCTTCGTCGAGCCGTAGGAGAACGGCAGCAGCATGTCCGAGTCCCTGACCCCGTTCACTGCCAGCGGGGGCTGGTCCTTCGCCCCGTCCCGGCTGCTGCCCGGCTTCGGCAGCTGAGAGGTGAGCGGCTTGAAGCCTTGTGCGTCAGCCGTGATGGGGAGCAGCGGGTTGTAGCGGGTCACCGGCGGCTTGCCACCGAGGCGGTCGGCCAGTTCGGCAGTCAGCGCCTTCGTCTTGACTGTCACGTCGACGCCGATGCTGCGCTGTGCATCGGCCTCCTGGCGCGCGGCCGCGGAGCGTAGCAGAAACCCGCCCAGTAGCAGGGTGCAGATCACGACGAAGATGCCGAGCAGGGCGGCGGTACGGGATTTCCTGACGCGCAGGCACGTTCCGGCCCGCTTGACGAAGTTCATGCCGACTAGTGGAGCAGTCTGCCGTGTGCAGCAGGATAAAGGTGTTACGGCCGCATAAGGCCGCCCCATGTCAGGGCACCCGCCATGTTTATCTGCCCGCAAAGGCGACCCTGCTTTCATGGGCGACATGAGAATTCTGGTAGCCGAGGATCACCGGGTGCTCGCCCGTACCATCGCCACCGGTCTGCGCCGCGAGGCCATGGCCGTCGACGTCGCCCACACCGGCGACGCCGCCGAGCGCATGTGCCTGCTCACCGCGTACGACGTCCTGGTCCTCGACCGCGACCTGCCCGTCATGAGCGGCGACGAGGTCTGCCGACGACTGAGAGAACTCGACGACCCGCCGCGCATCCTGATGCTCACCGCAGCAGGCGCACTGAGCGACCGCGTCCACGGCCTGACCGTCCTCGGCGCCGACGACTACCTGCCCAAGCCCTTCGACTTCGCGGAACTGGTCGCCCGCATCAGGGCTTTGAGCCGCCGCACACCCACCGCTCCCCTGGCCGTCCTGCACCACGGCCCCATCACCCTGGACATCTCCCGGCACGAAGCACGCCTCGATGGCCACTCCCTTGATCTGACCCCCAAGGAGTTCGCACTCCTGCGCCTGCTCCTCGAAGCCCAGGGCGAACCCGTACCGCATGACGACATCGTCCGTGCCCTGTGGGACGAGAATCTCAGCCCTAACACCAGCGTGGTCCGCGCCACCCTCAGCAGACTGCGGGGCAAACTTGCCGACCCCGGCCTCATCACTGCCACCGGACTGGGCTACCGGCTGTGCGACTGAACCTCCGTACCCGCCTGGGCCGGCTGCCCTTCCGCACCCGCCTCGCCGCAGCCATCTCTGCCCTGTTCCTCCTCGCCGGCGCACTCCTGCTCGCGTTCGTCGTACTCCTCGCACGCCACGGAACAGCCCAGCACGTCCAAGGACTCGCGGTCACCTACAGCACCGGCACATCCGCCGGTGACAGCAGCACGTTCGAACCCACCCGCCCCACACAACCCGGAGCACCCCCGCTTTCCCCCCGGTCCGACAGCGCCGAGATCCAGAAGATCGACCAGAGCATTCAAGCTGTGCAGAACACCGCCTTGAACCAGATGATTCTCTGGTCCGGCATCGGCCTCATCCTCATGGCCCTCCTCGCAGGACTGGCCGGCCGGTGGCTGGCCGGACGCGCCCTGCGCCCTGTCGCCTCCATGACCCAGGCCGCACGCCGGATCAGCGAACAGAACCTGCACCAGCGCCTGGCCCTCACCGGCCCCGACGACGAGCTGCACCAACTGGCCGACACCTTCGACTCCATGCTCGACCGGCTGGAGAAGTCTTTCGCCAGCCAGCGCCGCTTCATCGCCAACGCCTCCCACGAGCTCAAGACACCACTCGCCGTCCAGCGCACCTGCCTCCAAGTCGGCCTCGCCGACCCGCTCCCCGAACACCTCACCGACGTCCGTGACGACCTGCTGGCCACCAACTGCGAAGCCGAGCAACTCATCGAGTCCCTGCTGCTCCTCGCACGAAGCCACCGAGGCCTGGACACCGCCGAAACCATCGACCTGACCACCACCACCCGCCTCATCACCGCCGAGTACGCCTCACAATCCCGCACCGCACAGGTGACCATGCACCTCTCCGCCGACGCACCCCTGACCGTCCCCGGCGACCCCGTCCTGCTGCGCCACATGCTCGCCAACCTCATCCGCAACGCCATCCAGTACAACCACACCGACGGCGAGGTCCACGTACGCGTAGATGAACGAGCCGTGACCATCGCCAACACCGGACCATCGATCCCCGTCGACCGGATCCCGGACCTCTTCGAGCCGTTCCGCCGCCTCACCCCCGACCGCACCGGGAGCGATGGCCACGGCCTCGGCCTCTCCATCGCCGCCTCCATTGCCGAAGCCCATCACGCAACCCTCACCGCCACCCCCAGGGCCACAGGCGGACTCGTCGTACACGTCACCTTCCCTGAAAGCCCGAGCTGACTGCGGCGCAAGGGGCTATGGAGCGCGGCCCGTGGTGCGTACCGCCAGAAGGTCGGCGGCCCGCACAACGCTGCCAGCGACGCGAAGCTCCTGATCGAGAAACTGCACCTCATGGGCGCCACGATCCCCGCCCAACGGTGGTGACCGGGACGCCGCTACGAGCCGACCGCCGTGGCGGTGCCGTCGTCGGCCTGTCCGCCGTGCGTTCGGCGGCGGGCCCGTTCTCGTCTTCCCAACGGCCGAACGGGCCGTCGAGGCCGGGACCGCCCACGCCCCGGACGAGCGCGCCGCCCTTCATCCGGTGCAAGTCGGGGCGCACCACCGTACGACGCACCAGACGCACGCCCGGCTGGTACTCCCGAAGCTACGGCGAAGGCACATGTACCTCTGCGTAGCTGATGTGACGCAGCGTCACTCGCGTGAATGACCATCTCTGCGAGTTCCGCGAGGCCCCTCGGGCCGATCAGATCACCGCAGGTCGCGTTTCGCAGAAGCCCTCTCAGAACCCGGGTGTTCTGCGAGACCCTTTCTGCGACACTGATCGTGTGGATCTGACGCCCGATCAAGCCGCGAACGCGGTAGAACGCAACGACTGCCCCAAGTGCGAAGTACCCGCCGGAAGTACGTGCCGCACCCGCGGCGGGAAGACCGCGACGAAGTACCACACTCCGCGCTTCGTCCTCATCGCCGCGCTTCGCGAGGAACTCGAAGTACTCGTCCCCACCGACCGCTCACCTGACCATCCCTGGAAGCAGGGTCCGGCGCCGACCGTCGTGCCCGCGCAGCGCGACGCGAAGCCGATCCGTATCGGGCACGCCCGATAGCTGGGCATGAGACGTGTCCGGTCGATCGATGTCGACTGCGGGCCTGACGGTTTGCCGCCCAGGTCGGCGGGGGTGCGCGAGGCCGTGTCTCACGTAATCGGCCTCAGCAGGGCCGGATCGCGACAGCGCCCGAAGGGACACAGACGTTCACCCAGCGGACCATCGTGCAGCATGAGCCTCCGGCTGCGGAACCTGCAGCTCCAGCGGTGCGGACCGCGCAGCCGACCGAACCCGCTGCTCAACACGACTTCTCCCTCATCCCGTCCGCAGCTCCTGATGGGGCCCCGGCCGCCGAGGTGGCGGTCGGTCCGGCAGCTACTCCGGCCGCAGGCTGTACCGCCTTCCCTGTGAGGACCGATGGTCCGGGAGCTCGCCAGGAGCAGTACGTGCAACCAAAGGCAGCACCCAGCGAGGGAACACCTTGGGCTCACGGTCCCGGCCGCCCCAAGGACATCCCCGAGACCGCTGTCATCCTCAACCAGCGCATCATCACCCGCGAGAGCCTCGACTCGTCGGTCCCCGCCGCGCTGAAGCCCAAAAAGCGGCTCAAGCGCTTCGCGCTCGACAACGAACTCGACCACCTGCCCATCGGCGACATCGTCTCCGTCGCACTGGACGAATGGCTCACCACCCGCGGGTTCTAACCCCCACTGCAAGGCACGGGGCGGCCACCGCCATGCAGGAGGCGGCCGTCCCGTGCCGACTATTCCAATAGCTCTATGGGCGGATAGCTATTCGCCTATCCGGACCGACCGGAGCCAATGTCGTGCCTGATCACTCTCCGTACGCCCGCCAGCTGCGGGAAATCGCCGACGCGCTCGACGCCCAGTGTCAGAAGCCGTATTCCTATCGATCATGAGGACGGCTCTGATCGAACAGGTTCCCTGGTCGGGTGATCTTGGCCGCGCGGGCGCATGAAAGCAGGGCC
>NZ_JBIWOE010000046.1:0-60626 GCF_044767585.1 Streptomyces sp. NPDC101225 | reverse complement strand
AGGGCTCCAGCGGCCTGCGCTACATCCTCAACCCGCCCGGCACCACCGCCCGCATCCACCAGCACCTCGACATCGGTCAGGGCGAGGTCGACTGGGAGGCGTTCTTCGGCACACTCCGCGAGCTGGACTTCGACGGCGTCGCCACGGCCTGCGTCTTCGCCTGGGAGGAACGGGCCGAGGAATCCTCGGCGTTCATGCTCGACCGCATCACGAAGGAACTGGCCGGCTGACCACCGGCGGGGCCGGGCCCTCGCTCCGGGGTGCGCGGCGGCGCGGGTACCCCAGGGGCGGGGGCGGTGTCACACGTTCTCGACCGTCGCCGTCACCGGCGTGCCGATCTCGATCGTGCGGCTGACGGTGCACAGGCGGTCGTGGGAGGTCTTGACCGCGCGGGGCAGGATGGCGCGGGCACGGTCGGCTCCCTCGCCGCCCGGGAAGACGACGGTGAAGGTGACCGCGAGATCGGTCAGCCGGTTGCCGAGGTCGTCGCCGACCTTGTTGCCGGTCACCTTGACGGAGAAGCCGGCGGGTTCGGCGTGCCGGCTGGTGGCGACGTCGACGTCGACCGCCGTGCAGCCGCCGATCGCGGCGAGCAGCAGCTCGACCGGGGTGAACTCGTCGTCCGGTCCGGAACCGCTGCCGAAGCGCAGGGTGCCGCCGCGGGCGTTCGTGGCGACGAAGTGTCCGGTGCTGGATCGCTCGACGGTGACGGAGCGCAGGGAGTCTTCGGTCATGGCGACGACACTAACCCCGCGTCACCGGTCCCCGCCCGATGCACGGGCCGTGTGCCGGTGGTAGCGGAGCAGGAGCATCGCCGCGTCGTCGTGGGGCGGGCCGGCGGTGTGCCGGACCAGGTCCTCGCGCAGGGCGTCCAGCGCGCCCTGGGCGTCGCTGTCCTTGAGGATGCAGGCCCGGTCGCCGAGCGGATAGAAGTCGCCGTGCCGGTCGCGTGCCTCGCTCACGCCGTCGGTGTAGAGCAGCAGCTGCTCGCCCGGCGCGAAGCCCACGGAGAACGGCTTGGGGCTGCCTTCGGAGTGCAGGCCCAGGCCGAGGGGCGGCGCGTAGGCCGGCGGCTGCGGGAAGTACGCGGTGCCGTCCTCGCGGACGACCATCGGCGGCGGGTGGCCGTAGTTGAGGAAGACCGCCTCCTGCCGTGTGCCGACCTCGGCGAGGACAGCGGTGACGAACTTCTCCCCCTCCAGCACGCGGGCCACGCTGCGCTCCAGACGCTCGCCGAGGCCGACCAGGTCGGGTTCGTCGTGCGCCGCCTCCCGGAACGCGCCGAGCACCACGGCGGCCGTCTCGACCGCGGCCAGCCCCTTGCCCTGCACATCGCCCACGATCATCCGCACGCCGTGCGGTGAGGCGACCACCTCGTACAGGTCCCCGCCGATGCGCGCCTCGGCGACGGCCGAGGTGTACGACACCGCCGCCTGGAGCGGCCCGGCCGTCAGCGGCACCGGCCGCAGCAGCACGCGCTGGGCGACCTCCGCGATGGAGCGCACGCTGGCGAGTTCGGCCTCCTGGCGGCCGCGCATCACGGCGGCCACGATGCCCGCGCAGGTCACCCCCACCACCGACACCATGGCCATGAAGCCGCGGCGCTCCTGGAACAGCCCGTCGTACAGCCCGAGCGCGACGCACAGCAGCAGGGCCGCCAGACCGAACCACGCCGTACGCCGCCAGCCGCCGACCAGTCCGGCGAAGGCCGGGCCGAGCGATGCCAGGGGCAGGAATCCCAGCCCGGGCACGGTGAGCACGTCCGCGGCGGCGACCACCGCCATCACCGCGGCGGGCAGCCAGACCAGCAGCGTGTGGCTGCGCTGCGCCTTCCGTGCGGCCATGACGTGCTCCTCGGTGACCCGGCACCGGAGCCGCCTTCCGCGGGGGCCCCTCTTTCACCCTCGGACACACCACAGACTGCCAGCCGTCCCACGCGGGCGGCCCGGAGCTTTACCCAATTGAGTCCCAGGGCTGATATTTCCCGACCCGTGCACGGGCGGACGCGGGCGGACGCGGGCGGACGCGGGGGCCGAGGATTGCCGATCAAGGCCGCAGGGCATCAGCCAGGGGCAGGACCGGCTGCGTGAGCCTACGCGGCCCCCGGTGGGCGGACCGGCCGCGGGGAACCGGGTGTCCTAGGAGGGGATGTGATCCACCATGCGTGCGCAGCGGCGTACCCATGGGCGTTCCGTACGAGTGGAGTATCTGCTGCTCGACGAGGCCGCATCGGCAGGCCGGGCACGAGGGCTCACCTCGAAGTTCCTCGCCCGCTCCCGTGTCCGGACGGGGGCCGCGCCCGCGGAGATCGACGACGTGCGGCTCGTCGTGTCCGAACTGGTCGCCAACGCCACCCAGCACGGCCGCAGCGCCTGCCGGCTCAGGCTGCACGTCTCCGAGGAGCGGGTGACGGTCGAGGTCTACGACGACAGCCCACTGCCGCCTCGGGTACGGCCGTTCACCGCCGACGGTGAGCGCGGACGCGGGCTGGCCATGGTGCGCTGCCTGGCGCAGCGTCTGGACGTGGCGGCGGTGACCGGGGGCGGCAAGCGGGTGCGCGCGGTCCTGGCGCTGTCGTCGTAGGACCTCTCCGCTCCCGCGTCAGGCGGCCGGTGTGTCCAGCGGCCTCAGCTCGTCCGCGTACGACACCGACAGACGGCGCATCAGGCCGTCCGCGGCGATGTCGTACTGGCCCAGGCGCCACAGGGGCGGGGAGTAGGCGTGGATCGACACGGCGTCGTCGGTCGCGCCGGTGAGCCGGTGGATGTGCTCCGGGCCGAAGCAGAAGGACTCCCCCGCCTCGAAGGTGACGGAGCAGTGGCTGCCGCCGATGCGCGGCGTGGACTCGTTGAGTTCGCCCTGGACGACGGTGACGGCACCCGCGGAGGTGTCGTGGTCGTGCCAGCCGGTGTCGTTCTGCCGGGTCCAGCACAGCAGCCAGACGTCGACGTAGGCGTCCCGGTGCAGGGACGCGTAGTGCCGCCGGCTGTCGGAGAAGGCCACGTGGGCCCGCCACAGGTCGGGGCGGGCCGCCAGGTCGGTCACGAGGGCCTGGAGTTCGCGCTTGTCGAGGGTCCGCTCGGGCAGGGCCTGGTACGTCATGGGTGGCTCCTTTCTCGGCCGGCTCCCGCGGGCGGCACGGTCGCGGTGTGGCCGTGCAGCAGGCGGGCGGGGTTGGCGGTGCGCAGGGCGTGGACGGCGGCGTCCGCGCCGAGGTCGGGGATGACGAGGGGTGCGTAGGGGCGGTCGCTGCCGCTGACGACCACGTCGATGCCCACGTCGCGGACGACGGCGTCGACGGCCCGGGTGCCGTAGGACGAGGTGTCGTAGAAGACGTCGAAGTCGATCTCGCCGCGGCCACCGCCGCGGACGGCGAGCCGTTCGCCGTGCAGCGGCGCGAGGCCCGCGAGCGCGGCGAAGCAGACGCGCAGCCGCGGATGCCGGACGCGGCCGAAGGCGCGGAAGGCGAACCAGGACGCGTGCATCTGCTGCACGTACGGGACCAGGGCCGGCCACCACGGCGGGGTGCCGTCGGCGGCCGGGGCCGCCCCGGGGTGGACGAAGAGCGGCTTGTCGTGCCGCGTGAGGACGTCGAGGAGGGGTGCGCGGCGGGCCCAGCCCTCGGCGTCGAGCAGTGCCGTGGCCGGGAGCTGGAGGCCCACGCAGCCGCGGCGGAGCTCGCGTTCCACGGCGTCCGGGTCCGGTGCCGGCAGGCAGCAGGCGGCCCAGACGCCGAAGGGGGCCGGGAGGGCGAGGGCGCCGTCGTGGAAGGCGGCCAGGAGCGGGGCGGCCTCGGCGGGCGGCAGGTGCTCGATGTCGAGCGGGCTGGAGAGGGACACCAGGGCCAGATCGAGTCCGTCGGCGGCGGCGCGGCGGGCGCGGGCGGCGATGTCGTGGTCGGCCGGGTCGACGCGGTAGGGCGGTTCGCCGGCCAGGTGCAGGGTCCAGCCGTCCAGACGCGGGGGTGCCGTGCGCGAGCGCAGCAGCTCGACCAGGGCGGGCGGCCAGATGTGCTGGTGGACGTCGGTGGACACGCGGGACGTTCCTCGGGACGGGCAGGTGCGGGACGGTGTCAGGGCGGTCGGAGGGATGTTGTTAACCGTTTCACTTATGCGGTTAACTTAACCGCTTAACAAGAGGATGTGTCAAGGGGGCCGCCGGAACCGGGCCGACCCCCGTCCGGCATCCCGGCGGCACCCGCCGGCATCCCGCCGGCACCCGGCCGCCTCACGGGCCCCCTTGCCGGGGCGCGTTCGGCGGGCCCTGCGCCCCACCGCGCATGCGTCCAGGTAGGCTTCCCGGCATGGCCAGGCCCAACAAGCGCACCACCCTCCGGGAGGTGGCCGAGGCCACGGGCCTCTCCACCGCAGCCGTCTCCTACGCGCTGCGCGGCAAGCACGTCTCCAAGGAGACCGAGGAGCGGGTCCGCCGGGCCGCGGCCGAACTCGGCTACGAGGCCGACCCCATCGCCCGCGCCCTCGCCAGCGGCCGCACCAGCATGGTCGGCGTCCTCGCCGGCGACCTCCAGGACCTGTGGCTGCAGCAGCTGATGGCGGCCATCGGCCGCGAACTGCTCGCCGGGGACCGCTACGCGCTGATCCTGGACGCGGGCGGCGACCCGGACCGTGAGCTCGCCCTGGCCAAGCAGTTGCGCGACCAGCGCGTGGACGCCCTCCTCGTCTCCCCCGTCAACCCCTCCGCGGAAGGGTGGTCCGCGATCGCCGACGCGCTGCCGGTGGTCGCCGTCGGCGACTCGCTGAGCCGGGCGCGCACCGCCGGACAGGTCATCTTCGACAACCGCGCCGGCATCGACGCCGTACTGGAGTATCTGCACGCGCTCGGGCACCGCCGGGTGACCGTGCTGACCCCGACCCGCCCGAGCACACCGGACCGGCCGGCCGACGTGTATGTGGGCGAGGCGGCCGGCCGGCTCGGGCTGCGGGCCGAACTGGTCCCCTGCCCGCAGGAGTTGAGCGAGGCCACGGCGGTGGCGCGCGGCGTTCTGCAGAGCGCGCACTCGCCGACCGCCGTGTTCTGCTTCTCGGACTCCCTGGCGTACGGCGTGTACGCGGCGGCGGCGGAGGACTCGCTGGAGGTGGGCCGTGACGTCTCCGTGGTGGGCTTCGACGACCACCCGGTGTCCCGGGTGCTGACGCCGCCGCTCACCACGGTGGACTGGGGGCTGGGCGAGATCGCGGCGGAGGCGGCGCGGCTGACCGTCGCGGCCATCGAGGGAAAGCGGGTGCGCAAGAAACGGGTGCTGTGCGCACCGCGGATGCGGGAGCGCGGCTCCACCGTGCGCGCCTGAACTCCGGATGAACCGACGATAGACTTTCCCGGCATGACGGCCACGCACCCGTTCCTGCGTTACGTCGCGATCGGCGACAGCCTGACCGAGGGCATCGGGGATCCCGGTCCGGCGGGCGGCCACCGCGGCTGGGCCGACCGGTTCGCCGAGATCCTGGCGCGGTCGCAGCCGGCCCTCACCTACGCCAACCTCGCCGTGCGCGGCAAGACCAGCGGCCAGGTCAGGGCGGATCAACTCGGCCCCGCCCTCGCGCTGCGGCCCGACCTGGTGACGGTGACGGCGGGCATGAACGACGTCGTACGGCGGCGCTACGCCCCGCAGGCCGTCGCCGCGAACATGGAGGAGATGTTCACCCGCCTCACCGCGGCGGGCGCGCACGTCGCCACGATGACCTTCCCGGACCTGGGCACGATCTCACCGGTCGCCCGCCGGGTGCGGCCCCGCATCCTCGACCTCAACGCGCGGCTGCGCACCGTCGCGGCGCGCCACGGTGTCGAGGTACTCGACCTCTTCCCGCATCCGTTCACGGCCGATCCCCGCCTGTGGAGCGACGACCGGCTGCACGCCGGTCCGGCCGGACATGCCCGCATCTCCGCGGGCATGGCGCACACCGTCGGCCTTCCGGGCCACGAGGACTGGTCCGCGGCCCTGCCCGCGCGCACTCCCGTCCCCGTCCTCAAAGCCCTGGGCGCCGACGTCCGTTGGGCCGTCGACCATGTCGGCCCCTGGGTGTGGCGACGCCTGCGCGGCGATGTCCCCGGCGACGGCTTCACGGCGAAGCGGCCGGTGCCGCGGCCGGTGACGGTGCGGCAGACGGGCTGAGGCACCCGGGGCGGGCCGTCGCGGGACTCAGCCGCCGGGGTCCGCGCCGCCGGCGTTTCGGCCGTCGGGATCGCCGTGCTCCTGGACCGCCGAGGCCACATGGTCGGCCAGGGACTCGGGCAGCGCCTCGCCGTGCGCGGTCCGCAGCAGGGCCTCGGCGATCACCTGCAGTTTGGTGTTGGCGCGCTGGGATGCGGTCACCAGGACCTGCCACGCCTGCCCGGGGGTCAGGCGGAACGACGCCATGAGCATGCCCCGCGCCAGGTCGATGGTGGCGCGGGTCTCCAGGGCGCGGTGCAACTGGGTGTTCTCGGTGGCGAGTTCGTCAGCGGCGGCGCCCGGCTCCCGCGTCCCGTCCTCGAACAGCGGGAGGGCGCCGGAGAGGGCGAGCAGGCGCCGCACCGGCGGACTGCTCGCGCGCAGGACGAGGCTCTTGGAGGTCGCGCGGGCGTGCTGGTGCACCCGCAGCAGAACCCGGAGGGCGGAGCAGTCGCAGAAGTCCACGCCCGCGAGGTCCAGTTCCAGGCCCCCGGTGGCGCGGTCGAGCGCGTCGCTCAGGGTCTTCTGCAGCAACTCGTCGCTGTCCAGGTCGAGTTCTCCGGACACGGTGACCACGAGCCGGTCGCCGGCCGTGTCGACACGCAAGGTCACCGGTTCCGGCGTCCGCGTTCGCCGGAACGCGGTGCCGCTCTCCGGGCAGTCCCCCTCACCCGGGGGAAGAACCGCATGGTGGGACATTCCACGCTCCCGCTCATACCGTCTTCACGACTCCTCACAGCATCACCCCACCATCCTTTCGCGTCAATGAATACACGAAAAGAAATACGTCCTTTGCAATACGTGAATCGGGCTCCGTATGCTGGGCGTATGGGGCAAGCGCGGGAACCGCATGCAGGCTGGACGTTCTTGACCAATCACTCCCGGGTACTGGCCGCCATCGCCGAGGACCGCACCACCCGCGTCCGCGACATCGCCGTCCGCTGCCGGCTCACCGAACGGGCGGTGCAGAAGATCATCGCCGACCTGGAGGAGGGCGGCTACCTCACCCACGTCCGGGAAGGCCGCTCGAACGTCTACCGGATCGCCCCCGGCACCCTGCTGCGCCATCCCGCGGACGCCCCGGCCACGGTCGCGGAGCTGCTGGCGATCCTGGCCCACCACGAGTCCGCCCGCCCTTCGCCGGCCCGGGACCACGACAGCACCTGACCCACCGCGGACCCGCCCGGGCGCCCGGCAGTCAGCGGGTCCCGGTGGAGCGCGGCCGGGCGGCCAGGACCGCCACGTCGTCCTCCGCGTGCAGGGCTCCCAGGCGGGCGAGGACGGTCTCCAGGACGTCGTCGGGACCGTCCCCCGGCAGGAAGCGGATGCGGGCCAGCCGGTCCAGGGACCGGTCGATGTCCTCGCCCCGGCGCTCCACGAGTCCGTCGGTGAACATCAGCAGGGTCCGCGTCTCGTCCAGATCCTGCGTGGCGGGCTCGTAGCCCCCGATCCCGGTGCCCAGGGGCGGGCCGACCGGGACCGGCAGCAGTGAGGTCCCGCCGTCGCCGTCGACCACCGCGGGTGGCAGATGACCGGCGCCCGAGAGGGTCACCCGGCCGCGCACCGGGTCCACCCGGGCGACCAGGCAGGTGGCCGGCCTGCGGTCCGGTGCACGCGCGGCGATGTCGTCGAGCCGGCGCAGGATGCGGTGCGGCGGCAGATCGGCGGCGGCCAGGGAGCGCAGGTCGGAGCGGTAGGAGGCCATGTCGACGGCGGCCTCCACCCCGTGCCCCATGACGTCGCCGACGACCAGCAGGGTGCGGCCGAAGTGCAGCCGTACCGTCTCGCACCAGTCGCCGCCGACCACGGCCCGCTTGCCGGCCGGCAGGTACCGGACGGCCACGTCGAGGTTCGGGTGCGGCCGTCCGGGTTCGGCGCGCAGGGCACGCTGCAGGTCCCCGGCGGTCCGGCTCACCCCGGCGAACTCGCGCGCGTGGCCGATGTGCGAGGCGGCGCACTCCGCCAGGAGCGCGAGGAGATCCGCGTCGGCCGCCGTGAACGCAGTGCCCGCCCCGGCGCACACGAGGACGCCGTAGCGGTGCTCGCCGGTGGCCAGCGGCACGCAGAGCGCGGGCCGGTCGCGGCCGGCCGGCGGGTGGGCGGCGCGCGGTTCCGTCCGTCCGTCGAGCCGGGGCCGCGCCATGGCGCGGGCCACGGCCGCGGCCCAGTGGGCGTCCGGCAGCGCGCCCGCGTCCCCGGCGACCGCCTCGTACCCCGTGCCGGTCGCCGCCTCGGCCCGCAGCACCGCCGCCGCGCAGTGGAAGTGAGCGGCGACGGCTCGGGTCAGTTCGGCGCAGGTGGTGGGCTCGTCGAGGGTCGTCCCGATACCGGCCAGCAGCCTTCGCAGCACGCCGGCCGCACTCGACGCACCGCCCGCCCGCCCGGCCGCCCCGCCCGCCGCGGGACCGCGGATCGAGCGGATCAGCCGTACGACACCCCACACGTACGAATCCTGACAAAGTCCACGGTCGTGTGCACCACGCGCGGACGGGCCGCCATGATCGTCCCAGAGGCGCGGGCGGCTCAGTTCTCCCCGTCGCAGCAGCCGCCGGGGCCCGGCCCGCTCTCCAGACGGCAGAAGCAGGACGCCTCGATCGGTACGTCCGCCACCGCCGCCGCGATCTTCAGCTGCTGGGCCACGATGCCCGCCTCGCCCTCCTTGCCGAGCCGCACGAGGCACTCGTGGAAGCCGTGCAGGGACCAGACGTTGGCCGGGTGCTGCCGGGCCCGCGGCAGGGTGTCGTCGAGGCCCAGGTCCGCCCGGTAGACGGCCTCCGCCTCCGCGACCAGGCCCTGTTCGAGGAGCAGTGCCCCGTAGGCGTGCCGGGTGGGCTGCATCCAGCCCCACGGTTCGTCGTACGGCAGCGCGTCGTCCAGCTCGATCGAGCGGCGCAGGGCCGCGAAGGCCGCGTCGTGGTTCCCCCTGCGGTACTCCAGCTCTCCCTCCAGCATCGCCGCGGCGATCTCCAGCAGGTCCGCGCAGGTGTTGTTGAACAGCATCCGGCTCTCCGGGACGCGTGCGGCGGCGGCACGGAAGAGGCCCCGCTCGGTCCGCGCCGCCTCGATCCGGCCCGTGGCCGCGAGGGCGACGCCGCGCGCGTAGTGGAGCATCGCCGTGGTCGTGCAGTACAGCTGTGCGTCGGCGGGCAGCGGGAGCGCGAGGATGTCGTCCCAGCGGCCGAAGCGGATGAGCACGTGCACCCGCATCGCGAGGAAGCCCTCCAGCCAGTCGGCCATGGGCGGGCTGTCCACCCGCAGCAGGTCCTCGGGCACGGACGCCTCGAGCCGGCGCACCGTGTCGATCGCGTCCTGGTGGCGGCCGAGGAACATCGCACCGTAGATCTTGAAGTGGAGGTTGTGGCAGCGGTAGAGGGTGTAGAAGTTCATCGCTCCGGCCTCGGCCAGGTACTTCTCGTCCGCCGCGGTCGCCGTGGTGTTGTCGGAGACGACCCTGCGGTAGTCGCCGCAGAGCACTTCCAGGTGGGAGGGCATGTGCTGCAGGTGTCCCGCGTCCGGCACCAGACCGCGCAGCCGGTCGCCGGCGAACAGGGCGGCCTCGGGGGTCGGGGACATCTCCATCAGGTGGATGTACATGTGCAGCAGTCCCGGATGCCGCGTGCCCGCCTCGGTGGCGAGCGCCGGCTCCAGCACCGCCCTGGCCTCCGTGGTGCGCGCGCCCGGCGCCGGTGTGCCCGTGCGGAGGTCCCAGAGCTGCCAGGGGGTGAGGTTCATCAGCGCGTCGGCGTACAGGGCGCAGACGTCGAGGTCGCCGGGGGCCTGCCGGTGCACCTCGCGCATGCGCTCGGCGTAGGCGGTGTTCCACACGGAGCAGACCTCGACGGCCGGGGCCCGCTCCTGCGGGTAGCGGGCCGCCAGGGCACCGATCAGGGCCTGTTCGACGGGGGTGGCACCGGCGGCCCTGGCGTGCGCGCGCCGGACCGCGGCGTGGGTGCGCTCCACCGTCCGCGTCAGGTCCTTCTCGTCGAAGAACTCCCACGGCTTGTTGTAGTTGGGGCCGAGCGCGTAGGCGACGCCCCACTCGGCCATCGCGCAGCCGGGGTCCGCCGCGGCGGCCGCCTCGAAGCAGCGGACGGCCTCCTCGTGGTTGAAGGCGTAGCTCCAGTTGAGGCCGCGGTCGAACCAGGTCTGCGCCTCGGCGGACGAGGTCGTCACCCGCCGGCCGTGGCTGCCGAGGTCGAAATAGGTCACCTGTCACGAAATACCGCACATCGGCCGTAAGGCACAAGACGCACTCGCGCGAAAGTAAAAGAATCTTATGGTCCAGACCAAAACGGCGTTTGGTCTAGTCCAACCCATGGACGCCGGTCGCGGGGCGGCAGGAAGCTGGGGCACTCCCTCCCCCACCCCCTCACCGGAGGCACACCGTGAGACGTCTTCGCGCCTGTCTGGGCGCCGCAGCGGCAGTCGGACTCACCGCGGCAGGCACCACAGCGCTGGTGGCAGGGCACGCGTCGGGCGCGACCAGCGCGCTCGGCAACCGCTGGTACGCGGCGGCCCCGTATCTGATGCCGCTGGACAACGACCCGCCGGACGCGGGCACCATCATGGACGCCACCGGGCTGAAGGCCTTCCAGCTCGCCTTCGTCCTCGCCCCCAACGGCGGTGGCTGTTCACCCACTTGGGGCGGTACCGCGCCCGTCTCCTCGGACACCGCCGTGCAGTCGGTCATCAGCACCATCCGCGCCAAGGGCGGCGACGTGTCCGTCTCCATCGGCGGCTACGGAGGCACGAAACTCGGTCAGACGTGCTCGGACGCGGCGGCCACGGCGGCGGCGTACCAGCAGGTCATCACCAAGTACGGCCTGCACGCCATCGACTTCGACCTGGAGGAGCCGGAGTACGAGAACACCGCGGCCATCAAGAACGAGATCGGCGCCGCGAAGATCCTCCAGCAGAACAATCCCGGTCTGTACGTCTCCGTCACCACCGCCGGCACCGCCGACGGCACCGGCTGGTTCGGCAAGCAGATGCTGCTGGAGGCCAAGTCGCAGGGCTTCACGCCCAACAACTTCTCCATCATGCCCTTCGACGGCGGCTTCAACGGCGCCGCCTCGCAGACGAGCGCGCTCACCAACTTCAACTCGATCCTGCAGTCGACGTTCGGCTGGGACCAGGCCACCGCCTACGCCCACGAGGGCTTCTCCGGCATGAACGGGCGCAGCGACACGGGCGAGATGTTCTCCCAGGCGGACTTCCAGACCGTGCTCGACTACGCCACCGGCCACAACATGGACCGCTTCACCTTCTGGTCGCTGAACCGCGACCGCCAGTGCAGCCCGCCGGACAACGGCGGCCGTACGTCGGGCACGTGCTCCAGCGTGGCGCAGAACTCCTGGGACTTCGCGAAGTACTCGGTGAAGTTCGCGGGCGCCACACCGCCGTCGACGACCCCCACGCCGACTCCCACGCCGACGCCCACCTCCTGCAAGACCGCCTGGAGTTCGAGCTCCGTCTACACCGCCGGCGACGAGGTCTCGTACCAGCAGCACAACTGGAAGGCCAAGTGGTGGACCCAGAACGAGGCTCCGGCCGCCTCCGACTGGGGCCCCTGGCAGGACGAGGGGGCGTGCTGACGCCTGACGGACGGGCCGCCGGTGCCGTTCGCCGTCACAGGCGAACGGCGCCCTCGGCCGCACATGCCTGTGCCGCCAGACCCTCGGCTTCCGCCTCCCCCCGGAGCATCTGGCCGACGATCTCGGCCGTGGCGCGGTGCCAGTCGCCGACGCGGCGCAGCATCGCGTGGTCCCCGCCCCCGACCAGGACCATGCCGGCCGCGGCCCCGGCTTCCCGGGCCCTGCGCACGTAGTCCGCCGACTCGGCCAGCGGGGTCACCCGGTCCTGGTCCCCGTGCAGGAACACCAGGCGCACACCGTCCAGGTGGCGCGCCGAGTCCTGGGGCGGGCACCACGGCGCGAGCGCCAGCACGCCGCGCACGAGCGGGTGCGACGCACAGCGCAGCGCCGCCCTGCCCCCCATCGAGTGCCCCACGAGGATCGTGGGCGCGTCCCCCGCCCGCCGCCGGAGTTCGTCGAGCGCCCGCAGGGTGTCGTCGGCGGGATCGCCGTCGTTCCAGCCGCGGTGCCGGTAGCGGACCCGGCCGAGCAGCACGTCCCGGGAGGCGGTCCCCGCCGCGGCCCGCAGGACCGGGTGCATGCGGAGCGCGGCCAGTTGCCAGGGGCGCGCCGCCCGGTGGTTCAGCTCCGAACCACCGTGCAGGGTGATGATCGCCGCGGACGCCGGCCCCCGCGGCGCGTGCCGCACGATCAGCGCGGAATCGGTCCCCTGCGTCGCTTCAGCATGTCCCACGGGTACGGCACCCCTCTCGTCCGGACCCCCATCCTCCCCCGGAGATCCCCGGCGGCGAACACCGAGGGGGCGCACGGTCTAGATCAGTGAGCCCTGTACGCGCCTGCACGCGCGTGAGGAAAATGCGCGGTGTCCCCGAGTCCGCTCCCCCGGGGCACGCTCACCTCAGCTCCGACTCGCCGAGAAAGCAGGTCCGCTCCCGTGCTGCTACGTCTGCCCGAGTCCGTGTCCGAGGTGCAGGAGTGCATCGCCGAAGGAGCCGTCCCCGTCGGCGGGGCGACCCTGATCTGGGCCGGCTGGCAACGCGACGGGTTCCCGCAGCGGGCCATGTCCCTGCGCAACCTGCCCGAGGCCAACGTGCTCACGGAGGCGACGCTGGGCGCCGCCGTGGTGCTGGGCCGTATCGACGGGCGCGTGCCCGAGGTCCTGCACCGGGCCGCGTCCACGGTGGGTACGGGTGCCGTGCGCCGGACGGCGACCGTCGGCGGCAACATCGTGGGCAGCACGCTGCGCTGCCTGCTGCCGGCCGCCCTGGTGCTGGAGGCCCGCGCGACGGTCCTCGACCGCGACCGCGTCTTCGAGACCGACCTCGCCGAACTGCTCGCCAAGCACCATCTCCTGCTCAGCCTGCACTGGCGGGAGCCGGTCGCGAGCAGCTACCGCAAGCTCCCCGCCGAGGCGGGCGGCCCGCCGCCGCTCGTCGTCGCCGCGGCGGTCCACACCGACGAGGACGGGCGTGGACGCCTGCACGTCGCCGTCCGCGACGGCTACGAGGTGGTCTCGGACGACGTCCCCTGCGGCACGGGGAGCGACGAGGCGATCGGCGCGCTCGGCGCCACCTGCGTCGGCACGCTCCGCTCCGCGGCCTGGCAGGTCGTGCGCGAGCACGTCACCGAGCTGCTCAGCCGTCCGGTCGGCCGGCCCCCTGAGCGGTGAACAGGCCGCCCCGGCCGGGACGTCGGGGGCCGGTCCTCACTCCGCCGTCTTGCGCGCCAGGGCGTTGTTGTCCATCGAGTTGTGCACGCTGAAGCTCACCGCGTCCGAGCGGTAGCGGTCGTCGGACCACTCCACCGGGCGTCCTTCGCGGGTGGTGGTGACGCGGCGGACGCGGAGCAGGGGGCTGGTGCGCCGGACGCCGAGCAGTTCGGCGTCCTGCGCGCCCGCCGCGACCGCGTCGATGACGTGCTCGCCGTAGGCGAAGACCAAGCCCGTGCTGTCGTAGAGCAGTTGGGTGACGGAGGCGGCGTCCGGGTCGAGCTTCTCGACGGCGGGTGAGATCCAGTCGGCGTAGACCGTGCGCTCCAGCAGGACCGGTTCGCCGTCCAGGCCGCGGACCCGCAGGACGTGCAGCACCGGTGCTCCCTGGCGCAGTTGGAGCCGTATGGCGTCCTGGGAGGTGGCCGGCAGGTACTCCTGCGCCACCACGTGCCCGGTCGCCTCCCGGCCCATGGCCCGTGCCCACTGGGCGAAACTGCGCAGCTCGGCGAAGCTCTGGCTGCGGCGGCCGGCGAGGACCACCCGGCGGGCGCCCTGCCGGGAGCCGATCAGGCCCTCGGCCGTCAGCGCGGCGACGGCCTGGCGGACGGTGCCGCGCGAGACGCCGTAGTGGGCGGCGAGCTCGCTCTCGGAGGGCAGCCTGCTGCCGACCACGTACTCCTCGCGGTCGATCGCCCGCCGCAGGGCGTCGGCGATCTCCTCGTGTCGCGTTCCCACCGTTCCCCTCCGAGTCGGCATCTGTGCACAGCGTGATCAGCGTAGACGAGACCCCGCGGTGATCGCGCTTTCCTCCGATTGTGCAGGGAATCGGGGGTAAAGATTTCGACACAGTTTACGGAAGGGATACCGCGGACCGTATTACTGAGGCCAACTTGTTCAGACAAGTTCTCACCCTCGTGCGTCCCCTGCGCCCCTTTACTGGAGTCACCGTGTCCCAGCCGAGAACCGTCGCACTGAGCGGCTCCCTCGCCATCGTCGCCGCGCTCGCCCTGAGTGCCTGCGGCGCCGCTCCCGACAACGCGTCGACCACCGCCGACGGCAAGAGCGCCGCCACGGCCACCTCCGCGGCCGACTTCGGCGGCCTCGACGCCCTGGTGAAGGCCGCCAAGAAGGAGGGCACGCTGCACGCCATCGCGCTGCCCCGCGACTGGGCCAACTACGGCGCCCTCATCGACGGCTTCACCAAGAAGTACGGCATCAAGATCCAGGTGGAGAACCCCGACGGCTCCAGCCAGGACGAGATCAACGCCGTCACCTCCCGCAAGGGCCAGGACCGCGCCCCGGACGTCCTGGACCTCGGCAGCTCGTTCGCGCTCAGCGCCGCCCAGCAGGGCCTGCTCGCGCCGTACAAGGTGGCCTCGTACGCGGACATCCCGACCGCGCAGAAGGACGCGCAGGGGCGCTGGTACAACGACTACGGCGGCTACGTCTCCATCGGCTGCGACGCCAAGCGCGTGAAGACCTGCCCCACCACCTTCGCCGATCTGCTCAAGCCGCAGTACAAGGGCCAGGTCGCCCTCAACGGCAACCCCACCAAGTCGGGTTCGGCCTTCGCCGGCGTGTACGCCGCGGCGCTCGCGAGCGGTGGCTCCTTCGACGACATCCAGCCCGGCCTGGACTTCTTCGCCAAGCTGAAGAAGAACGGCAACTACACCCCCGTCGAGTCGACGCCGGCGACCGTCGAGAAGGGCGAGACCCCGATCAGCATCGACTGGGACTACCTCAACGCCGGCTACGCCGACGAGTTCAGGTCCAAGGGCGTCGACTGGACGGTGTCGGTGCCGTCCGACGGCAAGTTCTCCCAGTACTACTCGCAGGCCGTCAACAAGGACGCCCCGCACCCGGCGGCCGCCCGCCTCTGGCAGGAGTACCTGTACAGCGCCGAGGGCCAGAACCTGTGGCTCAAGGGCTACGCCCGTCCGGCCCTGATGACCGCGATGGACGCGGCCGGCACGCTCGACAAGGCGGCCGCCGCCAAGCTCCCGAAGGTCTCCGGCACGCCCTCCTTCCCGACCGAGGACCAGCAGAGCAAGGCCAAGACGGTCATCGCGCAGGGCTGGGCGAAGGCCGTCTCCGGATGACCGCCACCCTCACGCGGTCCGACGTGGCGACCGCCGCTTCCCCGAAGCGGCGGCGCCGCGCCGGCGGCTGGCTCGCGGTCGTCCCGCTGCTGCTGTTCACCGCGGTCTCCTTCGGGGTCCCGGCGATCGCCATGCTGAACGGCGCCTTCACGGTCAAGGACCCGGCCACCGGCGCCGGTTCGTACAGCGCTCAGAACCTGACCACCTCGTTGCACGGCGCCTATCTGACCGCGCTGCTCGGCAGCGTCAAGCTGTCCGCGACCTGCGCGGGCGTCGCCACCGTGCTCGGGCTGCCGCTCGCGCAGGTCGTGGTCACCTCCCGGTTCCGCGCGCTGCGCGAGGCCGTGCTCACCGCGTCCGGGGTGCTCGCCAACTTCGGCGGTGTCCCGCTGGCCTTCGCGTTCGTGGCGACGCTGGGCAACGCCGGTGTCCTGACACGCCACCTGGGCCTCACCGAGAAGGGCTGGAACCTCTACAGCTTCTGGGGCCTGGTCATCGTGTACCTGTACTTCCTCATCCCGCTGATGGTGCTCACCATCACGCCGGCCCTGGAGGGCCTGCGCACCCAGTGGCGTGAGGCCGCGCAGAACAACGGGGCCACCGCCGTGCAGTACTGGCGGCACGTGGCGCTGCCCGTCCTGCTGCCGTCGCTGCTCGGCGGGCTGGTGCTGCTCTTCGGCAGCGCCTTCGCCGCGTACGCCACCGCCGCGGCCATGGTGGGCAGTTCGGTCCCGCTGGTCACCCTGCAGATCGCCGACGCCATCTCCGGCAACGTGCTGGTCGGCCAGGAGAACGTGGCGCTCGCCCTCAGCCTCGACATGGTCCTGGTCGCGGGCCTGGTCATGGCCGTGTATCTGCCCCTGCAACGACGGAGCGCGCGATGGCTCGACGCCTGAACCCGTGGCGGTGGGCCGTCCTCGGCCTGGCCGCCCTGTACTTCCTCGTCCCGCTCGCCGCGTCCGTGGTCTTCACCGTCGACGTGCCGGGTCAGGGCGTCACCTTCGACGCCTACCGCGAGATCGTCTCCACCGCCGGCTTCGGCTCCAGCCTGCTGCTGTCGCTCGAACTCGCCCTCGCCACCATCGCGTCGGTCCTGCTGCTGATGGTGCCCGCCATGGTCGCGCTCAGGCTCGGCGCGCCCCGGCTGCGTCCCGTGGTGGAGGTGGTGTGCGCACTGCCGCTGGTCGTGCCGCCGATCGCCTTCGTCGCCGGCATCTCCACGGTGCTCAAATGGGGCCCCGAGTACCTCTCGCGCACCCCGCTGTTCCAGACGTTCGTGGCCGCCCAGAACCCGGACTTCCCGTTCGTGCTCGTCCTCGCGTACGTCGTGATGGCGCTGCCGTTCGTCCACCGCGCCCTGGACTCCGGGCTGCGCGCGATCGACGTGCGCACCCTGGTCGAGGCCGCCCGCAGCTGCGGCGCCCCGTGGCCGCAGGCCCTGCTGCGGGCCGTGCTGCCCAATCTGCGCGGGGCCCTGCTCAACGCGGCCTTCCTGACCCTCGCGCTGGTCCTCGGCGAGTTCACCGTGGCCCAGCTGCTCGGCTTCCAGCCGTTCGCGGTGTGGATCTACAGCATCGGCGGCTCCCAGGCCCAGCTGTCCGTCGCCGTGTCCGTGCTGAGCCTGCTCGTCACATGGGTCCTGCTCCTCACGCTCGCCGGTGTCGGCGGGCGGAACCGTACCGCTTCGTCCCGGGGATGAACCATGACCGCCACCACGCTTGAGAAGACGTCCGTCGACAAGGCCGCCACGGTCGAGTTCCGCGGGCTGCGCCGGGAGTTCGGGGCGACCGTCGCCCTCGACGGGCTGGACCTGACGGTGCGGCCCGGTGAGTTCCTGGCGCTGCTCGGCCCCTCCGGCTGCGGCAAGACCACGGCGCTGCGCATGCTCGCCGGGTTCGAACACCCCGATTCCGGCGAGGTGCTGGTCGACGGGGAGGACGTCACCCGGGTGCCGGCCCACCGCCGTGACGCCGGGATGGTGTTCCAGTCGTACAGCCTCTTCCCGCATCTGAACGCTCTCGACAACGTCGCCTTCGGACTGCGGATGCGGAAGGTGGGCACGGCCGAACGCCGTTCCCGGGCGGCCGGGTTGCTGGACCTCGTCGGTCTCGCCGACAAGGGCGACCGGTTCCCGCACCAGCTCTCCGGCGGCCAGCAGCAGCGCATCGCGCTGGCCCGGGCCCTCGCGCTGCGCCCCCGCGTCCTGCTGCTGGACGAACCGCTGTCGGCGCTGGACGCCAAGGTGCGGCTCACGCTGCGCGAGGAGATCCGCCGCCTCCAGCAGGAACTCGGCATCACCACACTGTTCGTGACGCACGATCAGGAGGAGGCCCTGTCCGTCGCCGACCGGGTCGCCGTGATGCGGGCCGGGCGGCTCGAACAGTGCGCCGAGCCGGCCGAGCTGTACGGGCGTCCCGCCACCCCCTTCGTCGCGGAGTTCGTCGGCACCATGAGCCGGATTCCCGGGCGGCTGACCGGCTCCACCGTGGAGGTCCTGGGCCTGCGGCTGCCCGCCGAGGGCACCCTCCCCGCGGCGGCCGAGGTGGACGCCCTGGTGCGGCCCGAGGCCGTGCAGGTCACGGCGGACGACACGGGTGACGCCCAGGTGATCGCCACCGCGTTCCTCGGCGCGGCCACCCGCCTCACCGTGCGTCTGGCCGACGGCACCGAGGTGAAGGCCGATCTGCCCACGCACGAGGCCGCGGCGCTGAGCGCCGGAGCGGCCGTACGGGTGTCCCTGCCGGAGCGGCCGGTACTGGTCGCCGAACGCGCGGCGTGACCCGTCACCCGCCACTCCCCCACACCACGTGAAAGAAGAGACCGTGAACCGACCCCCGCTCCAGGCCGTCCTGTTCGACATGGACGGCACGCTCGTCGACACCGAGCGTCTGTGGTGGGAGGCGGTGCACCGGATCGCGTCGGAGCTGGGCCGGCCGCTGACCGACGCCGACGAGCCGGAGGTGCTGGGCCGGCCGGTCGAGCACACCGCGGCCTGGCTGGGCCGGCTCACCGCCGAGCCGGCCGCGCGGCTGGCGGACCTGCTGCACCGGGAGTTCACCGCTCGCGTCGGCACCGGTATCGAGCCGCGCCCCGGGGCGATCGACCTCCTCGACGCCCTCGCCCGCGAAGGCGTCCCCACCGCCCTGGTCACCGCCTCCCCCCGCACCGTCGCCGAGGACGTCCTGGCCGTGCTGGGCACCGACCGCTTCCGGGTCTGCGTCACCGCGGACGACACGACGCACACCAAGCCCGCCCCCGACCCCTACCTCGCCGCCTGCCGGGCCCTCGGTGTGGACCCGGCGCGCTGCGTGGCCGTCGAGGACACCCCCACCGGCGTCAGCTCCGCAGAGGCGGCCGGCTGCACGGTGCTCGCGGTGCCGTCGCTGGCCCCGATCGGGCCGGCACCGGGCCGGACCGTGGTGGCGAGCCTGGAGGAGGTGACCCCCGGCCGGCTGCGCTCCCTGGTCGGGCGGCCCCGGCTGCGCGTCATGAGCTGGAACCTCTGGTTCGGCGGCACGAAGGTCGACGACCACCGCGCCAAGCAGCTCAAGGTCGTCCTGGACACCGAGGCCGACGTCGTGGGCCTGCAGGAGACCGCGGGCACCTCGTCCGCGGAACTCGCCGAGGCGCTCGGCTGGCACCACCACCAGGCCGGCGAGAACCTCGGCATCATCAGCCGCCACCCCATCACGGCCCGCCTCGGGGACGCGGACGTCGGCTTCTACGGAGCGGCGGGCGTCCGTATCCGCGTCGACGCGGCGCGGGAGGTGGACGTATGGACGGCCCACCTCCACTACACGCCGTACGGACCCTACGAGGCGGACTTCGACGGGCTCGGTCCGGACGAGCTGATCGCCCACGAGGGCGTACGGCTGGAGCAGATGCGGGAGGCCCTGCGGCGGATCGAGGAATGCGCGGACGCGGCCGTCCCGGTGATCCTCACCGGGGACTTCAACTGCCCGTCCCACCTGGACCGGACCGACGTGGCGTGGCCCGTGACGCGGGCGGCCGAGGCGGCCGGGCTGCGCGACTCCTACCGCGAGGCGCACCCCGACCCCGGCCGCGCCCCCGGCCACACCTGGTCGCCGGTGCACACCCGCAACGAGGACGACCCCTCCCGCCGGGAGCCGCAGGACCGCATCGACTACGTCCTGTACGACGGCCGCGGCCTGCGGGTCGTCGACTCCCGCACCGTCGTGACCGGCACGCCGCGGAACTGGCCGGACGTGGCGGGCAACGACTGGCCGTCGGACCACGCCGCGGTCCTGACCACCTTCGCCTTCGGTCCCTGATCACGCCTGGGCCGTCCGGCGCGACGCCGGCCGCCCGCCCCGAACGGCCGCATGATGCCCCTTTCACCCGTCCTGATCCGGTTGCTCCGTCCGAGTGGTGGATCCGCGCGGGCGGTCGTAGCGTCGTAGCGTCGGTACGTGACGACTGGGGGATGCACCATGCGCAGGTACGCACTGAGGACCGCGGTGACCGTCCTGTTCGCCGCCTCGCTCGCGGCGGCGGCGGGAGCGCCCTCGTCCGCCCGGCCGACGACGGCGCCGGCCGCGGACGAGGCCCGGCCGCAGCCCCGCTCTCCGGTGCTCGTCGACTGTCTGTGGCACGCGAAGGTGCGCCCCGCCTCCTTCATCCTCGCCTGCGGCGACGGCAACAGCCGTCTGGTCTCGCTGCACTGGTCCCGGTGGGGTCCGCGCGCGGCGCGGGCCGAGGGCGTCAACGTCGTCAACGACTGCAAGCCCTACTGCGCGGCGGGCCGGTTCCACTCCTACCGGGTGGTCGTCCGGCTCGACCACGTCAAGCCCTGGAAGAAGCACCCTCGGCTGCCGCACTACAGCCGGATGACCCTGACGTACGAGGGCCGCACGCCGGCGAACTTCCCGAAGACGGTGACCTATCCCCTGTGGGACTGAGTCGTCCTGCCGGCTCCGTCACGGGCGGTCGTCGGCGTCCCCGGGCGCCGGGGCCTGCGGCTTCTCCCCCGCGGTGAGGTGTTCCAGGACCTCGACGAGTTCCTGGCAGGCCTGTTCCACCGAGCGTCGGGTGTTGAGCTGCTCGGCGATCACCGCGGAGAGCAGGAGGGCGGTCAGGGCCATCGCGCCGTTGAAGGCCTGCAGCTTGATCATCACTTCGATGCGGGTCATCCGGGCGAACGGCCCGATCCGGTCCGTCGCCGCGATGGTGACCATGACGGAGGCGAACAGGGCGCAGAGCATGCTGCCCGCGAGCTGGAAGCGCAGGGCGGCCCAGATCAGCAGCGGGTAGACCAGGAACAGCATGCTCACGTCGCTGTGGCAGGCGTAGGGCACGATCACCAGGGCGGCGGCGGCCAGGCCCACGGCCTCCTTCCACCGGGGCACGTGCGGACGGCCGCGCGCCTCGTACAGCACGAGCAGGACCGGCGTGACGATCAGGACGCCCATCGCGTCCCCGGCCCACCAGGCCGACCAGGCCACCCAGAAGCCGCTCGCGGCGAGCTTGCCCGTCAGGACCAGCAGGCCGGCGCCGGTGGTCGCACTGATCAGCGTCGCCGTGAAGGCGCCCAGGAACACGAGGGCGAAGCCGTCGCGCAGTCGGCCGAGGTCGTTGTGGAAGCCCACCCTGCGCAGCAGGTAGTAGGCGAAGACGGGGGCCGCGGTGTTGCCCACCAGGGTGCCGATCACGGCGGGCTGGAGGGAGGTGATGGACATGACGACGAAGAGCGCGCCGAGCGCGATGCCGGGCCAGGTGCGCAGCCCGAACAGGAGCAGGCAGGCGACCGCGACGCCCGTGGGCGGCCAGATGGGTGTGACGACGGCCTGTTCGACGACGAGCTGCCGCAACAGCCCGAGCCGGCCGGCGGCGTAGTAGCAGGCGGCGACGGCCAGCGTCTGGAGGGCGAAGACAGCCGGCCGCCGCAGGTCCTGGAGAGCCACCACAGCTGCCATCAGACACCGAGGCCGCGCCGACGGCGAGGCGAACAGGGCCGCGGCCCGGCGCTACGGCTGGGCGAACGGCCCGTCGTGGCCGACGACGAGCACGGCCGCGTCATCCTCGTGACCGACACTTTCGGCCACCTTCATCACGCCCTCGGCGAGCGCGTCGGCCTCCATGCCGGCGACCGCGGCGATGCCCGCGAGCCGTACGACCTGCTGGAGGCCGTCCTCGACGGACAGCGACGGTCCTTCGACGACGCCGTCGGTGAGCATCACGAAGACACCGCCCGTCGTCAGCTGGTAGCGGGTCACCGCGTAGCGCGCTCCGTCCTGGATGCCCAGGGGCGGCCCGCCCTCGTCCTCGGCGATGCCCGACTTTCCGTCCGCCGTGGCCCAGATGTGCGGGATGTGCCCGGCCCGCGCGCTCTCCAGCACCCCGGTGGACGGGTCGAGCCTTATGAAGGTGCAGGTGGCGAAGAGGTCGGTGCCGAGGGTGAGGAGCAGGTCGTTGATCCGGGAGAGGAGTTCGCCGGGTTCGCCGGTGACGGAGGCGAGCGCGCGCAGGCCGACGCGGACCTGGCCCATGAAGGCGGCCGCCTCGATGTTGTGGCCCTGGACGTCTCCGATGGACAGTCCGATACGGCCGTCCGGCATCGCGAAGGCGTCGTACCAGTCGCCGCCCACGTTGAGCCCGTGGCAGGCCGGCACGTAGCGGACGGCGAGGTGGAGCCCCCCGGCGGAGGGCAGGTCCCGGGGCAGCATGCCGCGCTGGAGGGCGAGGGCCAGCTTCACCTGGGAGCGCTGCAGCTCGGCGAGCTCGCGTGCCTGGGCGGTCAGCGACCCGAGTCTGGCGAGCAGTTCGTCGCCGTGCTCTGCACGCTCGAGGGACATCGATCACTCCGGCGGGGCCGGGGGCCAAAGCCCCTTCAGGGTAAACCGCATGATGATGATTTTAGGAGGATGATAGCGACATAACGGGTGGAGCAGGCCGCGGGAGGTTCCGCCGGTCACCTCGCCGCGGCCTGTGCGCCTCGCACCGGCGGCTCAGCCGCCGAGCGCGGCCATCACCACGTCCCTGGCCTCCTCCTGCACCTGCCGCAGGTGGTCGGCGCCGCGGAAGGACTCGGCGTAGATCTTGTAGACGTCCTCGGTGCCCGAGGGCCGGGCGGCGAACCAGGCGTTCTCGGTGCTCACCTTGATGCCGCCGATGGGTGCTCCGTTGCCCGGCGCCTCGGTGAGCACGCCGGTGACCGGCTCGCCGGCCAGCGTGTCGGCGGTGACCTGCGCGGGTGAGAGCTTGGCCAGCAGCGCCTTCTCCTCACGCGTCGCGGGGGCGTCGATGCGCGCGTAGGCGGGTTCGCCGAAACGGGCCGTCATGGCGGCGTAGTGCTCCGAGGGCGACCTGCCGGTGACCGCGATGATCTCGGAGGCGAGCAGGGCCAGGATGATGCCGTCCTTGTCCGTGGTCCACACCGAGCCGTCCCGGCGCAGGAAGGACGCCCCCGCGGACTCCTCGCCGCCGAAGCCGATGGAGCCGCCGACCAGTCCCTCCACGAACCACTTGAACCCCACGGGCACCTCGACCAGCCGCCGCCCGAGGTCGGCGGCGACCCGGTCGATCATGCCGGAGGACACCAGGGTCTTGCCGATCCCGGCGTCGGTGGGCCACTGGGTGCGGTGGGCGTACAGGTACGAGATGGCCGTGGCCAGGTAGTGGTTGGGGTTCATCAGCCCCGCGTCCGGTGTGACGACGCCGTGCCGGTCGGCGTCGGCGTCGTTGCCGGTGGCGACCTGGAAGCGGTCGCGCTGCTCGATGAGGGAGGCCATCGCGTACGGCGAGGAGCAGTCCATCCGGATCTTGCCGTCCCAGTCGAGCGTCATGAAGCGCCAGGTGGGGTCGGCGAGGGGGTTGACCACGGTCAGGTCGAGCCGGTGCTGTTCGGTGATGCGGCCCCAGTAGGCGACCGACGCCCCGCCCAGCGGATCGGCGCCGATGCGGACGCCCGCGGCGCGGACCGCGTCCAGGTCCAGCACGTTCGGCAGGTCGGCGACGTAGGCCCCGAGGTAGTCGTGGCGCCGGGTGGTGTCGGCGGCGAGCGCGCGGGTGTACGGGATGCGGCGCACGTCCTTCATGCCGCTGCCGATGATCTCGTTGGCCCGGTCCTGGATCCACGAGGTGGCGTCGGAGCCGGCGGGCCCGCCGCTCGGCGGGTTGTACTTGAAGCCCCCGTCCGCGGGCGGGTTGTGCGAGGGGGTGACCACCACGCCGTCGGCGAGGCCGGAGGCACGGCCGCGGTTGTGGCTGAGGATGGCGTGCGAGACCGCGGGCGTGGGCGTGTAGCCGTCCGCGCTGTCGACGAGCACGGTCACGCCGTTGGCCGCGAACACCTCCAGCGCGGTGACCCGCGCGGGCTCGGACAGGGCGTGGGTGTCGGCGCCGAGGAAGAGGGGGCCGTCGGTGCCCTGCCGGGCCCGGTACTCGCAGATCGCCTGGCTGGTCGCGGCGATGTGGTCCTCGTTGAACGCGGTCGCCAGGGACGATCCGCGATGCCCCGAGGTGCCGAACGCCACCCGCTGGCCGGGGTCGGCGGGGTCCGGGTGCAGGGCGTAGTACGCCGTGACCAGCCGGGCGACGTCGACGAGGTCCTCGGGGGCGGCCGGCTTGCCCGCTCGCTCGTGCTGCATGTGCCCGCTCCTCCACATGGGTTGACCAAAACGCTTGCCGCCCCATCTTCGCTCGTCACGGGACGGACAGCGAGAGCGGGTCAGTGCCGGGAACGCGTGAGCAGCGCGCAGACGAAGTTCTCCTGAACGGCACGCAGGCGGCTCAACAGCTCCGGGTTCTGCGACGCGTTGATCTGCGAGGTGACGGAGAAGGTCAGCGACCGCCGGCCGTCGGGAGTCGCGGCGATCAGCTGCGTGTAGCCCGGGGTGTTGCCGGTGTGCCCCAGCACCACGCCGCACCGGGTGGCGTACCGGAAGAGGGCGAGTCCGGCCATGTTCTCCCCGGGTCCCGCGGGTTCGGACGCCCCGGGGATCCAGCGCCGCTGCTCGCGCACGACTGCTCCGCCGTAGAGCGCGCCGCCGACGTACCCGCGGACGAAGCGCGTCATGTCGGCCGGCGTGGAGATGATCCCTCCCGACGCCCAGGAGCCGGAGGCGCCGACGGCCTCGCTGACGTCCTCCGGCGGCGGGGTCGTGTCGTAGCCGTGCAGATAGGGCTCGGGCATCCGGTAGCCCTGGGGAAGGCTCGTGGCGTGCAGGCCGAGCGGCCGGTACACGAGGGTGCGCAGCAGTTGTTCGTACGGGGTGCGGGTCGCGGCCTCCGCCATCAGCGCCACGGCGATGTTGTCGGAGTTGGAGTAGTGGTACCGGCTTCCCGGCGGGAAGCCGAGGGGCTGGTCGGCGACGAAGTCGAGGAGGCGGCGGGAGTCGAAGACGTGGTGCGGGTCGGCGGTGATGATGCTCCGGAACGCGGGGGCCGCCGAGTAGTCCGGCAGGCCGCTGGTGTGGTTGAGCAGCTGCCTCAGCGTCACGTCGTGCCAGGCCACGGGGAGCCGCGGCAGCCGCCGGCCCAGCGTCTCGTCCAGCCGCAGCGCGTGTCGGTCGACCAGGCTCAGCGCCACCGCCCCGCTGAACGCCTTTGCCGCGCTGGCGATGCGCATGTGGTCGCGGACGCCCGGGAGCCGGCCCGTGGCGAGGTCCGCGACACCCGCCCGCAGAACCCGGGTGCTGCCGCCCCGCTGCAGCACGGCGATGACGCCGGGCGGCCCCCCGGGTGCCCGCACGAGCTGCTCGATCTGTGCCTGGAGGTCGCCCTCGCGCGGCGTGGGAGCGGCGGCGCTGCTCGGGGCCGGCCGGCAGAGCGCGGTCAGGCACAGGGCGACGACACAGCCCACCCGCAGGCGGGAACGGCGAGCGGACGGACGGGCCGGAGCGGAGCGAAGGGGCATCAAATCTCCCTGGGCGGGCCGATGGTGCAGCCCAGCCTTTCCCCGTGCCCGGCGCCGGGCCCTCCCGGCTGCTGCATCCGGCCCAACGGCGCGACCGCCGCACCACCCCGCCACCGCGCCCGGAGTCCGCAGCACCCGGTTCCCGGCAGGACGCCCTGCCCGGCCCGCCGACCGAGCACGAGGAAACAGCAGGACAAAGGGACAAGAGAACAAGGAGACAGAAAGACAAGGGCGTGGCCTGGGGCGCGGCCACCACGTACCGGACCCGCACCCCCCACTCCCCGCCCCGCCCGGCCTCGTCACCTGAACGGCCCAGGCAGGGCTGCCGGAAGAGGCGGGGCCCGGTTCGCGGGGTGACCGTGGTGGAAGGCATGGGCGCGCATCCGGATCCGAGGAGGCGGAATGGCAGAGGGCCTGACCGAGGCCGAGGCGGTGCACGCCGTGCCGGAAAACGGCACGGGGCGGGCGCCGGACCCGGTCCGCAGCGGCTTCGAGGAGCTGGGGTCGGTCGCCGACGCCGTCCTCTACGAGGGCTATCTGCTCTACCCCTACCGTCGTTCCTCGGCCAAGAACCGCGTCCGATGGCAGTTCGGCGTCCTCTTCCCCCGCGACTGGGCGGAGGCGTCCGGGCCGGTCGTCCCGGGCCTGTCCGGCGCCGCGGACTCCTGGTACCAGCAGACCGAGTGCCTGCTGCGCGCCCGGCGGGACGACGCCGTCGTACGCGTGCGGGTGCGGTATCTGCAGACGCAGCACAAGCAGGTGGAGGAGGCCGGCCCGGACGGCGGCCATCGTGCGGTCGCGTCGCTGCGGACCGCCGACGGCACGACACATCTGACCTTCGAGGAGGCCGTGCCGCGGGAGGCGGAACTCACCGTCCCGCTCGGCGACCTGCTGAAGAACGAGCGTACGGTCTCCGTCGGGGCGCCGGGCGCCACCGAGGTCGAGCCGCTGCCCGGGGGCGCCGGGCGGGTGGTCCGGCGGCGCGAGGAGGTCCGGGCGGACGCCACGCTGACGGCCGAGCGGATCCGCGAGGACGTCGTACGGCTCCGGGTGCGTACGGTGAACGGCGGGCCGGCGCCCGATCCGCGGGCACCGCGTGACAAGGCCCTGTGCCGCGCCCTCGTCGCCACGCACACGCTGATCGCCGGCGACGGCCTGGAGTTCGCCTCGCTGATCGATCCGCCCGCCGAGCTGCGCGAGCACGCCCGTGCGTGCCGGAACGAGTTCACCTTCCCGGTACTCGGCGGCGAGCCCCCCGCCGAGGAGACGGGCAGCGGACCCCTCGTGCTCTCCTCGCCGATCATCCTGCCCGACCACCCCCAGGTGGCGCCCGAGAGCCCCGGCGATCTGCACGACGCCGCCGAGATCGACGAGATCCTCACCCTGCGCACCATGCTGCTGACGGACGAGGAGAAACGGGAGGCCCGCGCCACCGACCCGCGGGCCGCCGCGATCCTCGACCGGGTCGACACGATGCCGCCGGAGGTCTTCGCGCGGCTGCACGGTGCCGTCCGCTCGCTGACACCGGCCGCTCCCGCCCCCGAGCGGCCCGCCTGGTGGCGCGAGGACGCCGAGGCGGGGTTGTCCCCGACCACCGACACCGTGCTCGTCGACGGCGTCGCGCTGTGCGGCGGCAGCCGTGTGCGGCTGCGCCCGCGGGGCCGCGGGGCCGACGCCCAGGACATGTTCCTGGCCGGGCGGACCGCCCGGGTGGCCGCCGTGCTCCGGGACGTGGACGGCAGCACCCACCTGACCGTCACCCTCGACGACGACCCCGCGGCCGAACTGAACAGCTGGTACGGCCGCTTCCACTACTTCCGGCCCGACGAACTCGAACCGCTCGAGGCCGCCGGCCCACCGGACCGGCCGCCGGCACCGGCTCCCGCCGCGGCCCCGGCAGTGCTCCCGACCGACTCCGACACCCCCTGCAGCGGAGGCCGATGACATGACAGCCCACACCACCGAAGGCGACCGCACCGAGGCCCGCAAGGGCATCGACGAGATCCACATCCTCTGGATCTCCGAGGGCATGAGCTGCGACGGCGACACCGTCTCCCTGACGGCCGCCGACCAGCCCTCCATCGAGGACCTGGTGCTCGGGCTGATCCCGGGCCTGCCCAAGGTGAACCTGGTCAACAAGGTGCTCTCCCCGAGCCTGGGCGGCGAGGACTTCCTCGCTCCCTACCGCGCCGCGGCCCGCGGCGACCTGGCGCCGTTCATCCTCGTCATCGAGGGCTCGATCCCCAACCAGAACATCATCGAGGGCGACGGCTACTGGACGTCCTTCGGCAACGACCCGGAGACCGGTGAGCCGCACACCCTCAACTGGTGGATCGACCAACTCGCCCCGAAGGCCTGGGCGGTGGTCGCCGCCGGCACCTGCGCGACCTTCGGCGGCATCCACGCGATGGCCGGCAACCCCACCGGCTCCATGGGCCTCGCGGACTACCTCGGCTGGGACTACAGGTCGCAGGCCGAGCTGCCCGTGGTCAACGTGCCCGGCTGCCCGATCCAGCCGGAGAACTTCATGGAGACCCTGATCTGGGTCCTCCAGCACGCGGCCGGTGACGCTCCCCCGCCCCCGCTGGACCACATGCTGCGCCCGCAGTGGCTGTTCGGGAAGACGGTCCACGAGGGCTGCGACCGCGGCTCGTACTACGAGCAGGCCACCTTCGCGAGCGACTACAACTCCCCCAAGTGCCTGGTGAAGACCGGCTGCTGGGGCCCGGTCGTCAACTGCAACGTGCCCAAGCGCGGCTGGATGGCGGGCATCGGCGGCTGCCCGAACGTGGGCGGCATCTGCATCGGCTGCACCATGCCGGGCTTCCCCGACGCCTTCATGCCGTTCATGGACGAGCCGCCCGGCGGAACCCTGTCGTCGCTCGCCATCAAGCCGTACGGCGCCGTCATCCGCCGCCTGCGCGGCTTCACCAACGAACTCGTCAACCACGAGCCCGGCTGGCGCCACAACAAGAAGAAGCTGACCAGCGGTTACGACCCGCGCTGGCGGCCCTGACGCCGCGCGGCGCCCGCACCCCACCCACGCATCCGAGGAACACCGACAGCTAGGGGCAGCAACAGCCATGACCACCACCGAGGCACGGCCCACCGGACGCAAGCCGCCACAGATCGTGGACATGTCCTGGGACCCGATCACCCGCATCATCGGCAACCTTGGCATCTACACGAAGATCGACTTCGCCAACCAGGAAGTCGTGGAGTGCCACAGCACTTCGTCCCTGTTCCGCGGCTACTCGGTGTTCATGAAGGGCAAGGACCCGCGCGACGCGGGCTTCATCACCTCGCGTATCTGCGGCATCTGCGGCGACAACCACACCACCTGCTCCGGCTACGCGCAGCAGATGGCGTACGGCGTGAAGCCGCCCCGGCTGGCCGAGCACATCGTCAACCTCGGCGAGGCGGCCGAGTACATCTTCGACCACACGATCTTCCAGGACAACCTGGTCTTCGTGGACTTCTGCGAGGCGATGGTCAAGGCCACCAACCCCGGTGTGCTGGCCCGCGCCGAGCGCACCGAGGCGCCCCACGGCGACATCCACGGCTACCGGACCATCGCCGACATCATGAAGGCCTTCAACCCCTTCGAGGGCGAGGTCTACAAGGAGGCCCTGAAGGTCAGCCGGATCACACGGGAGATGTTCTGCCTGATGGAGGGGCGGCACGTGCACCCCTCGACGCTGTATCCGGGCGGCGTCGGCACACTGCCGCAGCCGACGGTCTTCACCGACTACCTCAGCCGGCTCATGCGGGTCATCGACTTCGTCAAGAAGGCCGTGGCCATGAACGACGACGTCTTCGACTTCTTCTACGAGGCGCTGCCCGGCTACGAGGAGGTCGGCCGCCGCCGCACCCTGCTCGGCTGCTGGGGCGCCTGGCAGAACCCCGACGTCGTCGACTACCGCTACGAGAACATGAACGCCTGGGGCAAGGCGATGTACGTCACCCCGGGGATCATCGTCGACGGCGAACTGGTCACCAACAACCTCGTCGACATCAACCTCGGCCTGCGCATCATGCTCGGCAGCTCCTACTACGAGGACTGGGTGAACGAGCAGCCGTTCGTGACCCACGACCCGCTCGGCAACCCCGTCGACATGCGCCACCCCTGGAACCAGACCACCGTCCCCGTGCCGCAGAAGCGGGACTTCGACGACAAGTACAGCTGGGTGATGAGCCCGCGCTGGCTCGACGGGCGCACCGGCGACCACCTCGCGCTGGACACCGGCGGCGGCGCGCTGGCCCGGCTGTGGTCGACGGCCCTCAGCGGCCTGGTCGACACCCCCTACGTCAAGGCCACCGGCACCAGCGTGCGCATCTCGCTGCCCAAGGGCGAGACGCTGCCGGAGACGACCCTGGAGTGGCGGGTCCCGAAGTGGAGCAACACCATCGAACGGGACCGCGCCCGGCCGTACTTCGTCGCCTACGCGGCGGCGATGGCCCTGCAGTTCGTCGAGGAGGCCATGGGCCTGGTGCGGGCCGGCGACACCAAGGTGTTCGAGAACTTCGAGGTGCCCGACGAGGCGATCGGCTGCGGCTTCCACGAGGCGGTGCGCGGCGTCCTCTCCCACCACCTGGTGATCAAGGACAAGAAGATCGCGAACTACCACCCCTATCCGCCCACCCCGTGGAACGCCAGCCCCCGCGACAAGTTCGGCACCCCCGGCCCGTACGAGGACGCCGTCCAGGGCCAGCCCATCTTCGAGGAGAACGGGCCGGACGACTTCAAGGGCGTCGACATCATGCGCACCGTACGCAGCTTCGACCCCTGTCTGCCGTGCGGCGTGCACATGTACGTCGGCAACGGCAAGACGCTGACGACCCTGCACTCGCCGACGTACGGAGCCGACCATGGCTGAGGCCGAAGCCCCGGCCGAGCGGCTCGCGGACCCGGCGGTCGAGGGCCGGCTCGCCCGGCTCGACGAGCTGCTGGCCGGACTCGAGTCGGCGCCGGGCCCCACCACCCGGTCCGCGATCGAGGCGGTACGGCTGCTGACGGAGGTCTACGGCGAGGCGCTGGCCCGCGTCATGGACCACGCGGACGGGCCGCTCGCCGCGCACCTCACCGAGGACGAGCTGGTGGGACACCTGCTGGTGCTGCACGCCGTCCACCCGGAGCCGGCCGAGCGGCGGGCCGCCCGCGCGGTGGAGCGCCTGCGGCCCGCGGTGCGCGAGCGCGGCGGGGACGTGGAGTGGGCGGGCGTGCAGGAGGGTGTGGGCCGGGTCCGGCTGACGGCGGGCGGCGGCTGCGGCTCGGGATGCGGCGGCGGGTCCGCCGACGTCTCGGCCGTGGTCCGTGCGGCGGTGCTGGCCGCCGCTCCCGAGCTGACGGCGGTGGAGCCGGAGCCGGCAGCCGCTCCCGCCGCCTTCGTACCGCTGGCCGACCTGAAGCGGCGGAGTACGCGGTGACCGCGGACGGAGCCCTGGCCCGGCTCATCCGCACACCGGTGGAGGCCGGTGAGCGGTGCGACCTGTGCGCCGCGCCGGTGGCCGACGAGCACCCCCACCTCTACGCCACCACGGAGCAGCGGGTCTGCTGCGCCTGCGGCCCCTGCTCGGTGCTGTTCGCCGGGGACGGGGCGGGCGAGGGGCGCTACCGGCTCGTTCCCCGCAGGCGGATCAGGCTGCCCCGGGTGGACACTGAGGTCCTGGGCGTGCCCGTCGGGCTGGTCTTCTTCGTGCCCCGGGCCGACGGCACGGTCACCGCCGAGGGTCCGAGCCCGGCCGGGGCCATGCGGTGGGAGGTGGACGCGGCGGCCTGGCAGCGCCTGGCCGCGGCCCATCCGCAGCTCGCCGCCATGGAGCCCGACGTCGAGGCCCTGCTCGTCAACACCGTCCACGGCCTCGACCACCACTGGCTCGTGCCGGTCGACGACTGCTTCCGCATGGTCGCCGTCGTACGCCACGCGTGGCAGGGCCTGTCCGGGGGCGGCGAGGTCTGGCCGGCCGTCGAGAGGTTCTTCGAGGACCTCACCGAGCGGTCGTGAGGACGCACTCCGCGCCGCGGAGGCGAGGAAGGAGACACCCATGGGCACCATCAGGGTCGGCCGCGCCGCGGCCAAGCCCGACCTGACCGGGCATGTGCCCGGCATCCACCAGGGCAACAAGGGGCCGTACGAGCGTCAGGTCGGCCATCACGAGGACGGCACCGCCGACGCGCGCCGCTCCACCGGGATCCATTGGAAGCGGCACGACGCTCTTCTGGACGTCATGCCGAACATCCCTCCGGGATGAGGAACAGACAGTAGGGAGTCGCCGGAAATGACGGTCCAACGAGCGGGAAGCACAACGGCCGCGCGCACGGGTCAGCGGCTGCTGATGGCCGAGGCCGCGGTGGTCGGCGCCCTGGCCCTCGCGCTGTTCGTGCGGGAGTTGCCGAGCCTGCGGCGCGAGCTGCGGATCTGGCGGATGGCGGGCGGTGTGCGCGCCGGCCACCGCTACCCGTGAGCCTGGCGTGCACGAGTTGTCGATCGCGACCGCGATCATCGAGCGGGCCGACGCACTCGCCCGGGAGGAAGGGGCGCAGGCCGTCTCGGCGGTGACCGTCCGGGTCGGCGAGCTGGCCGGGGTCGTTCCCGACGCCCTGAGTTTCGCCTTCGAGGTGGCCCGGGACGGCACCGCGCTCGCGGCGGCGCGGCTCGTGGTCGAGCACGTCCCCGCGCAGGCCTACTGCGGCCCGTGCGCCGAGGAGTTCGCGGTCGGCATGCCGCCGTTCTTCTGGTGCCCGCGCTGCGACCGGCCCTCCACCGAGCTGCGCAGCGGCCGGGAGCTGGAGATCACCGGGATCGGCTGACCCGCCGGGGTGCCCCCGGGGCGGGCGCCCGCGGGGCCCCCGCGGGGGGCCGGCACCGCAAGCGCGGCAGCAGCGAGCCGCCCGGCCCGGACACCCCCCCGGGACCCCCCAGGCCGCGCGCGCCCCCCCCCCCACCCCCCGGGGGCGCGGGGGGGGGGGGGGGCATCCCCCGGGGCGGGGCCCCCCCGGGGGGGCCCCCCGGGGGGGGCCCGGGGGGCCACCCCGGCGGGTGCCGGTCAGCAGATGCGCGGCAGCTGCTCGCCGAGCGGCAGGTCCACCACCCGGGTACCGCCGAGGCCGGTCGCGACCACGACCATGCCGGGGTGCTCGGCGACGCACTCACCGATCAGCGTGGCGCCGGCACCCTGCGGGTGGGCGCGCATCGCCGCCAGGACCTCCTCGGCCGCCTCGGGGGGCACGAAGGCGACCAGCCGGCCCTCGTTGGCGACGTACAGGGGGTCGAGTCCCAGGAAGCCGCAGGCGTTGGCGACCGCGTCCGGCACCGGGACGGCCCGCTCCTGGAGGCGTACGCCGGTGCCCGACGCCCGCGCGATCTCGTTGAGGGACGCGGCCAGACCACCGCGCGTGGGGTCGCGCAGCACGTGCAGGTCAGGGGTGACCGCGAGCATGGCCGCCACCAGGCCGGCGAGCGGTGCGGTGTCGCTGGCGATCTCGACACCGAACTCCAGCCCCTCCCGCACGCTCATGACGGCCACGCCGTGCAGGCCGATCGGGCCGCTGACGATGACGGCGTCGCCGGGCCGCGCCCGCTGGGGCCGGATGTCCACACCGTCGGGTACGAGTCCGACCCCGGCGGTGGTGACGTAGACGCCGTCGCCGTGCCCGGACTCGACCACCTTGGTGTCGCCGGTGGCCACGACCACGCCGGCCGCCTCGGCCGCCGTGCCCATGGCGCGTGCGATGCGCTCGACCACGCTCAGCTCCACGCCCTCCTCGAGGACGAAGGCCGCGGAGAGGTAGGCGGGCCGGGCGCCGCTCATCGCAAGGTCGTTGACGGTGCCGTTGACCGCGAGGTCGCCCAGGCTGCCGCCGGGGAAGAACAGCGGCCTGACCACGTGGGAGTCGGTGGAGAACGCGAACCTCGCACCGCCCAGCCGCAGGACGGCGGAGTCCGCGAGCGCGGCGAGGGTGGGGTTGCCGTAGGCGGGCGCGAACACCTGCTCCATCAGCTCGGCGGACAGGGCGCCGCCTCCGCCGTGCCCCATGACCACCACGGGCTGGTCGCGCAGGGGGGCGGGACACGACCAGTCGGCCGGGTCGACCCTCGTCTCGGAGAGTTCAGGCAACGGGGTTCATCTCCTCACGTGCGGCGGTCCGTTCGGCCTGCGGCGCCTGTCCGTTCATCCGGCGGTAGAGGTAGTAGGCCGCGCACGCGCCCTCGCTGGAGACCATCGTCGCGCCCAGGGGGGTGCGCGGGGTGCAGGTGGTGCCGAACGCCGCGCACCCGGTCGGCTTGATCAGCCCCTGCAGCACCTCCCCGGCCCGGCATTCCGCGGGCTCCTCGGTGCGGATGCCGCCGACGTCGAAGCGGTGCTCGGCGTCGTACGCGCGAAACGCCTCGGTCAGCCGCCAGCCGCTCGCCGGGATGGGCCCGATACCGCGCCAGTTGCGGTCGGTGACCTCGAACACCTCCTCGATCATGCGTACGGCGGCCGGGTTGCCGTCCTCGCGCACGGCACGCGCGTAGGCGTTCTCCACCCGGTGCTCGCCGCGCTCCAGCTGGAGGACGGCGCGGCGGATGCCCTCCAGGATGTCCAGGGGTTCGAAGCCGGTGACCACGAGCGGCACCCGGAACCGGTCGGCGAGCCGCGGGTATTCGGCCGTGCCCATCACGCTGCACACGTGCCCGGCGGCCAGGAAGCCCTGCACCCGGCAGGCCGGGGCGGTCATGATGGCCTCGATCGCGGGAGGCACCCGGACATGGGAGACGAGCAGGCTGAAGTTGGCCAGGCCCAGGCGGCGGGCCTGGTGCACGGCCATCGCGTTGGCGGGGGCCGTGGTCTCGAAGCCGATGGCGAAGAACACCACCTCCCGCTCCGGGTTGCGGCGGGCCAGCTCCAGGGCGTCGAGCGGCGAGTACACCACGCGTACGTCTCCGCCCTCGCCCTTGACCCGGAACAGGTCGCGGTCGGTGCCCGGTACGCGGAGCATGTCGCCGAAGGAGCAGAAGATGACGCCGGGGCGCGAGGCGATCTCCAGCGCCTTGTCGATGACCTCCAGCGGGGTGACACAGACCGGGCAGCCCGGGCCGTGGATCAACTCGACCTGCTCGGGCAGCAGCTGGTCGATGCCGTGCCGGATGATGGAGTGGGTCTGGCCGCCGCACACCTCCATCAGCGCCCATGGCCGGGTGACGGTGGCGCGGATGTCGTCCAGCAGCCGGCGGGCCAGCTCGGGGTCGTTGAACTCGTCGATGTACTTCACCGGGCCTCGCTCTCTCGGGTCTCCTCGGTCACCGCGGCGACCCCGGCGTCCCTGGACGCCTGCTCCCAGGCGTCGCCGAACTCCTCCTCCAGCAGGCCCAGTTCCTCGAAAAGCTTCAGCGAGGCCTGCGCCGACTCCTCGTCCAGGCGCTGCAGCGCGAAGCCGACGTGCACGATGACGTACTCACCCACCCGCACGTCCGGGACGTACTCCAGGCACGCCTGCTTCTGGACTCCGCCGAAGTCGACGAGACCGGTGCGGGGTTCGGCGCCGTCGTCGATGGACACGACCTTGCCGGGCACTGCCAAACACATGGGTCACTCCTCACTGTCGTCCGTGTGCCGCGATCACCAGCTGGCCCAGCGCCAACCCGCCGTCTCCCGGCGGGACTTCGCCGTGCAGGAGCACGGTGAAGCCGTCGCCGGACAGCAGGTGTGCGCACTCCCGCTCCAGCAGCGCGTTGGCGAAGACGCCGCCGCTGAGGGCGACGACGGTCAGGTCGGAGGCCTGGCGCGCACGCCGGCAGATCTCCAGGACGGCCCGTGCGACGCCGCGGTGGAACCGCGCGGCGATCACCCCGGGCGGGGTGCCGCGCCGGAGGTCGGCGACGACCGCGCGCAGCACGGGCGCCGGGTCGGCCTGCACGGGGCCCGTCGTGACGCCGAAGGCGTACGCCTCCGTGCCGGCGCCCCAGGCCGTCAGCGCCGCCGCCTCCAGCTCCAGGGCGGCCTGCGCCTCGTAGCCCGCGCGGTGGCACACGCCCACGAGTGAGGACACGGCGTCGAAGAGCCGTCCCATGCTGGAGGTGGGGACACAGGCCACGTTGCGCGCCAGCTGCCTCTGCAGCACGGCCAGTTCGTCGGGGGCGCAGGCGGTGACGCAGGGCAGGTCCGCGTCCCACGGCAGGCCGGCGGCCCACAGCCGGGCCAGCGCGAGACGGCAGGGGTTGGCCACGCCCGCGTCCCCGCCGGGGAGCGGGGCGGGAGTCAGGTGGGCGAAGCGCCGGTAGCCGCCGTAGTCGGCGAGCAGGAACTCGCCGCCCCAGACGGTGCCGTCGTCGCCGTACCCGGTGCCGTCGAAGGCGACGCCGATCACGGGGGCCGTGACGCCGTGTTCCGCCGCCGCCGAGGCGATGTGCGCGTGGTGGTGCTGCACGAACACCGGTGTGGGCCTGGGCAGTTGGAGCGCCCGCTGCCGGGCCCAGCGGGCCGAGTGGTAGGCCGGGTGCCGGTCCGCGGCGAAGAGCACCGGCTTGACCCCGGTCAGGCGGCGCATGTGCAGCTCCGCCCCGCGTGCCGCCTCCAGCGCGGTCAGGTCGCCCATGTCCCCGATGTGCGGGCCGAGCCAGGCCTGGTCGCCCTCGCCGACGCACAGCGCGTTCTTCAGGTCGCCGCCCACCGCGAGGGCGGGGCGCAGCTCCAGCGGCACGCGCAGCGGGCGGGGCACGTATCCACGGGAGCGGCGCAGCACCTGCTCGGTGCCGTCCGCGCGCACCCGCAGCAGCGAGTCGTCGCAGGGCGAGGCGATGCCTCTGTCGTGGGCGAGCCAGGCGTCGGCCAGTCCGGCGAGGCGGGTCAGTGCCTCGTCGTCGTCCGTGACGATCGGCTCCCCCGAGCGGTTGCCGCTCGTCATCACCAGGGTCCGGGGCCCCGGCGGGTCGCCCGGCAGCCCGAACAGCAGGGTGTGCACGGGGGTGTACGGCAGCATCACGCCGATGTGCGGGCTGCCCGGGCACACACCGGGCGCCAGGTGACGCGACGCGCCGGGCGTGCGCCCGCGCAGCAGGACGATGGGGCGACGGGAGCCGGTGAGAGCCCGGCGCTCGGCGGCGGAGACCTCGGCGATCCGCTCCACGTCGGCGAGGTCCGCGCACATCACCGCGAAGGGTTTGCCGCCCCGTTCCTTGCGGCCGCGCAGCGTGTCGACGGCGCGGGCGTCGGTGGCGTCGCAGGCCAGGTGGTAGCCGCCGAGGCCCTTCACGGCGACGATCCGCCCCTCGGCCAGCAGCGCCCGCGCCCCGGTCAGGGCGCCGGCGCCCCGCGCGGGGTGGATCCCGCTGCCGAACGCGGGCACCAGACGCAGCCGGGGACCGCAGTCCGGGCAGGCCACGGGCTGGGCGTGGAAGCGCCGGTCGGCGGGCTCCCCGTACTCCCGGGCGCAGCCGGGGCACATCGGGAAGCCGGTCATGGTGGTGGCCGCACGGTCGTACGGCATCCCGGTGGCGATGGTGAAGCGGGGCCCGCAGTGGGTGCACGTGACGAAGGGGTGGCGGTGCCTGCGGTCCGCCGGGTCGGCCAGCTCGCGCAGGCAGTCGGCGCAGGTCGCCGTGTCGGGCGGGAGCTGGGTGCGGCCCGGGGCCCGCTCGGTGGAGCGGATGGTGAAGGCGTCGTCGGCGCCGGTGACGGGCAGGTCCTCGACGTCGATTCCGGCGACCAGGGCCAGCGGCGGGGGCTCGGCGCCGAGGTGGTCGCAGAAGCGGGTGACGCCGTCCGGTGCGCCCTCCACCTCGATGAGCACGCCGTACGCGGTGTTGCTCACGAAGCCGGTGAGGGTCAGGCCGGCGGCCAGGCGGTGCACGTACGGGCGGAAGCCCACGCCCTGCACCGTGCCGCGCACCGTGACGCGGCGGCGGACGGCCCGGGTGGCGGGTGCTGTCACGAGAGGGGGCCGGCCGCCAGGCCCGCGTCCTCGTGCGGGTGCGCGTGGACGTGGGGGTGCGGCGCGAGCGGGGGCCGGTGGACGGGCGCGCCGTCCCGTGCGGTCAGCACCCGCTCCAGGACGGTGTCGACACCGGCGCCGTCCCGGGCGCAGGACCGGACGATCTCCACTCCGGGGTTGACCTGCTGCACATGGGCGCCGAAGGCCGGCGCGTCGAAGCCTGCCGGCCCGGCGAGGTCGGTCTTGGTGAGCACCACCAGGTGGGCGGAGGCGAAGGCGGTGGGGTACTTCAGCGGCTTGTCCTCGCCCTCCGTCACGGCCATCAGCACGATCCGCAGGCTCTCGCCGAGGTCGTAGGAGGCCGGGCAGACGAGGTTGCCGACGTTCTCCACGAACAGCAGCGCGGTGTCCTCGGGCAGCCAGTTGTCGACATGGCCGCGCAGCTGGCGCGCCTCCAGGTGGCAGAGACCGTCGGTGAGCAGCTGCTTCACCGGTGCTCCCGACCGGGCCAGCCGGCGGGCGTCGTTCTCGGTGGCCAGGTCGGCGGTGAGCGCGGCCGCCGGGATGCCCCGCTCCAGCGCACGGGCCAGGACGCGCCCGAGCAGTTCCGTCTTGCCGCTGCCCGGGCTGGACAGCAGGTTGACGACGGTGACTCCGCGCCGCGCCAGATCGCTGCGCAGGCTCGTCGCCAGGCCGTCGTTCTTCGCCAGGACGGCCTGGGTGACGTCCACGGAATCGCACATGCGCTGCTCCTCGGGCCGGTGTCGGAGGGGCCGGGGCGGTCCGGTCCGTCACCGATCCTCGGCGCCGCCCGCCGCCGGGGCGGCGAGCCCGGCCGGGGAGGGGTGCGCAGATTCCTCCGGGCGGCGCAACGACGCGGTCGCCGCGGGGTCGGCGAGCAGCACGGGGACCAGCCGGTGCAGGGCCTCGGCCGCCCGGCCGACCGCGTCGCGCACCGGTGCGCTCAGGCCGGGGACGATGTCCTCGTCCGGGTCCGGCCGGTCCTGGGGCTCGCAGGCGAGCACGAGGACCCGCGGCAGCGGCCCGTCGCCCAGGTGCGCGGCCAGGGCCAGCACCTTGGCCGGGTCCATGCCGTGCGCCTCGGGCGGCGCGGCGGCGCGGGCGGGATCGGGGACCTCCGCCTCGATCAGGAAGAGCGTGCCGGGCCGCCGGCCCCGTTCGGCCGCGTCGACCAGGACCGCGACGTCGTAGCCGTCGAGCAGCTCGTAGGCGAGGTCCAGGCCGCGGATGCCGAAGTCGCGCACCCGCACCTCGCCGGGCAGCGGTCGGCGCTCCAGGAGGCGGATCACCTCGGGTCCGAAGGAGTCGTCCGCGAGGAAGATGTTGCCCACGCCCGCCACCAGCACGCGCGCGGTCACCGGGCGTCCCCGGCGGGCAGGGACAGCGGACGGCTGGAGGTCCCGGGCTGCTTGCGGACGAAGGCCGACCGGAGGGAGTGGTAGTCGGAGAGCGGGTCGAAGAAGATGGCGCGCATCCGGGCGAGTTCGTCGCGCCGGTACTCCGCGAGCGGGCGTTCGTTCTCGTCCGCGCGCCGGGCCGCGGCCTTCGCGGTGATGCGCTGCACGAGGTCGGGGGCGTCGCCCAGCTCGTCCGCGAGGTTCCGGATCTCGGCGCCGAAGTCCTCGGCGGCGACGGGGACCAGGCGGTCCACGAGCCCGATGCGGGCGGCGTGCGCGGCGCTGATCGGCAGCGCCTCCTCGGTCAGCTTCTGGGCCGTCGGCGCTCCGACGCGGCGCGGCAGGGTGTAGGTCCAGAACTCGGAGCCGTACAGGCCCATCCGCCGGTAGTGCGGATTGAGGACGGCGCCCGTACGGCACCACACCTCGTCGGCGGCGAGGGCGAGCATCAGGCCGCCGGCCGCCGCGTTGCCGCCCATCGCCGCGACCACCAGCCGGTCCGTGGTCCGCAGTACCGCCTCGACCAGGTCGTCCATGGCGTTGAGGTTCGTCCAGGACTCGCCGGCCGGGTCGGCGGCGGCCTCGATGACGTTCAGGTGGATGCCGTTGGAGAAGAAGTCCCGCCCGCCGTCGAGGATCAGGACCGAGGTGGGGCGGGTGAGGGCGTACCGGTAGGTGGCGAGCAGCCGGCGGCAGTGGTCCGTGCTCATCGCGCCGCCGGGGAAGGAGAAGGACAGGAAGCCGACGTCGTCGTGCTGCCGGTAGCGGATGTCGGTCAGGGTGCGCCGTTCGGCGGGCAGTTCCAGCGGGACGGGCATCTCGGGCAGCCGCAGGGCGGGATCGCCGGAGCCGGTGCGGGTGACCGCGGTGCCCGACGGGGACGGCAGGCCGTCGAGCACGGAGGCCGCCGGGCGGCGGAAGGGCGCCGGGTCGCCGGAGGCCTTGCGCGGGCGCAGTTCGGGGATCCACACCGCGCCGTCCACGGTGGCGCGGCAGATCGCTCCGGCGCGGGTGGCGAGCAGTTCGCCGGGGCGGCCGCAAAGCCTGTCCTCGGGGTGGCCGCCGTGCAGGAACACCTCGTGGCCGAGGAGTTCGTCCAGGACTCCGGGCTGCGAGTCGGCGGCGCGCAGTTTGCGCAGCACCGTGCGGGTGCTGTCCTTCTCCCAGTCGATCCAGCGCCGTTCCTGGCGGAAGAAGTCGCGCCACACCACCTCGGTCCCGGGATCGCTCTGCGGCCGCGGCTTGTACGAACCCCCGGCGTACCGCCGCACGGCCTGCAGGACGGCGGCCGTCGCGGCGTCGGACACCTCGTTGCGGTAGAGGTCGCTCTTGCCCACGGGCGGGACGGCGAAGGACTGCGCCGCCCAGACGTCCCCCGCGTCCATCGCGGCCTCGGCCTGGAGGACCGTGACGCCCCAGTGCGGCACCTCCTGGTCGATCGCCCAGTCCAGGGCGGCGGGGCCGCGGTCGCCGGGGGGTCCCGGGTGCACGACGAGGCAGGTGTGCTCCTGCCACACGTCCTCGGGCAGCGCCGTCCTGAGCATCGGCGCGACGATCAGTTCGGGCCGCACCTCGGTCACGGCGGCACGGACGGCGTCGGCGCCGTGCGAGGCGAGCACGACGTCCACCCGGTGGTCCAGGTCCGACAGTTCCGCGTACACGCGCTGGGAGAGGCTGTTGAACGCACTGACGACGAGCAAGATGTCCATGACCCGGCATACTCGCCGCTGCGGAACTCCGCGAAAAGGATCATCGCGGCGTTTCGGCCGCCTCCGCCGGGTCCCTTGCTCCATCCGGATCGCACCGTCGTTCCGGCGGCAACTTAAGTGAACGGTTAACCAACCGTTGACACTCCCGGGAACCGAGAGCGCAATGGGCTCTGACATGGGGGTGTGACATGCAGGTTCCCGCTCCGTTCGAGTACCAGCGGGTGCACAGTGTCGGCGAGGCGATCGGGCTCCTGGACCGGCTCGGCGACACGGCACGGCTGGTGGCCGGCGGCCACAGCCTGATCCCGATGATGAAGCTCAGGCTGGCCAACTTCGAATACCTGGTCGACATCAACGAGCTGCACGACGAGCTCGGCTACATCCGCGTCGAACCGGGCCTGATCCGCATCGGGGCGATGACCCGGCACCGGGAGCTGCTGGAGTCCGACGAGCTGGCCGCGGCCTTCCCGATCTTCCGTGACGCCGAGCGCGTCATCGCCGACCCCGTGGTCCGCAACCGCGGCACCCTCGGCGGCTCGCTGTGCCAGGCCGACCCGTCCGAGGACCTGTCCGCCGTGTGTACGACACTGGGCGCCTCCTGTGTGATCCAGGGGCTCGGCGGCGAACGGGTCGTCCCGATGGAGGACTTCCACCAGGGGCCGTACGAGACGGCGGTCGGGGACGCGGAGATGCTCACCGAGGTGCGGTTCCCGGTGCGTCCGGGCGGTTCGAGCGCCTACGAGAAGGTCGAGCGGCGGGCCGGCGACTGGGCCGTCGTCTCGGCCGGCGCGGCCGTCTGGCTCGACGCCGGATCGATCACCGACGCCCGGGTGGGGCTCGCCGCCGTCGGCCCGAACACCGCGGGCATCGCGGGCATCGCCGACGTCATGCGCGGCCGTCCGCCCGGCGAGGAACTGTACGCGCGGGCCGGGGACATCGCGGCCGAGGCCTGTTCGCCGGTGAGCGACCGGCGCGGCAGCGCCGAGTACAAGCGCCATCTGGCGCGGGAGTTGACCGTGCGGGTACTGCGCCGGGCGGTGGCCCGGGCCGGCGGACAGGAGGCGTGAACGTGCAGGTCACGATGATCGTCAACGGCGAAGAGATCACCCGGGAGATCGAGGGCAGGCTGCTCCTCGTGCACTTCCTGCGCGACCACCTGGGACTGACCGGAACGCACTGGGGCTGCGACACGAGCAACTGCGGCACGTGCGTGGTGTGGCTGGACGGTGAGCCGGTCAAGTCCTGCACCGTGCTGGCCGCGATGGCGGGCGGCCACGAGGTGCGCACCGTCGAGGGACTGGAGCAGGACGGCGAACTCGACCCCGTGCAGCGAGGGTTCGTCGAGTGCCACGGCCTGCAGTGCGGCTTCTGCACCCCCGGCATGATGATGACCGCGCGGGCCCTGCTGGACCGCAACCCCGACCCGTCCGAGCAGGAGATCCGCGAGGCGATCTCGGGGCAGATCTGCCGCTGCACCGGCTACGCCACCATCGTCCGCTCCATCCGGTGGGCGGCGGCCGAGGAGGCCGGCACCCGTACGACGGCCACGGAGGCGAGCGCACCATGACCACGACCGCACCCGACGGCCACCGCACCGCGTTCGTCGACAACGACCTCAAGCCCTGCGGGCACGGGCGGATGCTGCGCAAGGAGGACCCGCGCTTCGTGCGCGGCAAGGGCCACTACGTCGACGACCTGCAGCTGCCCGGCATGCTGCACCTGGCGATCCTGCGCTCGCCGCTCGCCCACGCGCGCGTGCTGTCCGTCGACACCAGCCTCGCCGAGGCGCATCCGAAGGTCCGCCTGGTGGTGACCGGGGCGATGCTCGCGGAGAAGGGCCTGGCCTGGATGCCGACCCTCTCCAACGACGTCCAGGCCGTCCTCGCCACCGACAAGGTGCGCTTCCAGGGCCAGGAGGTCGCCTTCGTCGTCGCCGAGGACCGCTACGCGGCCCGCGACGCCCTGGAGCTGATCGACGTCGAGTACGAGCCCCTCGACCCGGTGATCGACGTCCGTACCGCCCTCGCGCCCGACGCGCCCGTCATCCGCGACGACCTGGAGGGCAAGGCGGACAACCACTGCTTCGACTGGGAGACCGGCGACGCCGCGGAGACCGACGCCGTCTTCGACCGCGCGGACGTCGTGGTCGAGCAGGACATCGTCTATCCGCGCGTGCATCCGGCGCCCATGGAGACGTGCGGCGCGGTCGCCGACTACGACGCCGTCGACGGCAAGCTGACGCTGTGGTCCACCACCCAGGCGCCGCACGCCCACCGCACGCTGTACGCCATCGTCGCGGGGCTGCCGGAGCACAAGATCCGGGTGGTCTCCCCCGACATCGGCGGCGGCTTCGGCAACAAGGTGCCGATCTATCCGGGTTACGTGTGCGCGATCGTGGGCTCCCTGCTCACCGGCAAGCCCGTGAAGTGGGTGGAGGACCGCTCGGAGAACCTCATCACCACCGGGTTCGCCCGCGACTACGTCATGCGCGGCGAGATCGCCGCGACGCGCGAGGGGCGGATCCTCGCCGTCCGCACCCATGTCCTCGCCGACCACGGCGCGTTCAACGGCACCGCCGCACCCGTGAAGTACCCGGCCGGCTTCTTCGGCGTCTTCACCGGCAGCTACGACCTCGAGGCCGCGTACTGCAAGATGACGGCCGTCTACACCAACAAGGCGCCGGGCGGGGTGGCGTACGCCTGCTCGTTCCGCATCACCGAGGCGGTGTACCTGATCGAGCGGATCGTGGACTGCCTGGCCCGCGAACTCGGCATGGATCCGGTGGAGTTGCGGATGAAGAACTTCATCCGGCCCGAGCAGTTCCCGTACCGGACCAGGACCGGCTGGGTGTACGACTCCGGGAACTACGCGCCCACCATGGAGCTGGCGACCCGGCTCGCCGGGTACGCCGAACTCCGTGCCGAGCAGGCGGAGAGGCGGGCCCGGGGTGAACTGATGGGGATCGGGGTGTCGTTCTTCACCGAGGCGGTCGGCGCGGGGCCCCGCAAGGACATGGACATCCTCGGCCTCGGCATGGCGGACGGCTGCGAACTGCGGGTGCACCCCACCGGCAAGGCGGTCGTACGGCTGTCGGTGCAGAGCCAGGGACAGGGTCACGAGACGACGTTCGCGCAGATCGTCGCGGAGGAACTCGGCATCCCTCCGCAGGACATCGAGGTCGTGCACGGCGACACCGACCAGACGCCCTTCGGGCTCGGCACCTACGGCAGCCGCTCCACCCCCGTGTCGGGAGCGGCGGCGGCGCTGGTCGCCCGCAGGGTGCGCGACAAGGCCCGGTTGATCGCCTCCTCGATGCTGGAGGTGTCCGTCGCCGACCTGGAGTGGGAGAAGGGCTCCTTCCAGGTGGCGGGCGACCCGAAGGCGTCGGTGACCATCCAGGAGGTCGCCATGCGCGCGCACGGCGCGGGCGATCTGCCCGAGGGGGTGGAGGGCGGCCTGGAGGCGCAGATCTGCTACAACCCGGAGAACCTCACCTATCCGCACGGTGCCTACATCTGCGTCGTCGACATCGACCCGGGCACCGCGAAGGTCACCGTCCGCCGCTTCGTCGCGGTCGACGACTGCGGCACCCGCATCAACCCGATGATCATCGAGGGCCAGGTGCACGGCGGGCTCACCGACGGCGTCGGGATGGCGCTGATGGAGATGATCGCCTTCGACGAGGACGGCAACTGCCTGAGCGGGTCGCTGATGGACTACCTCATCCCCACCTCCCTGGAGGTCCCGGACTGGGAGACGGGGTTCACCGTCACGCCCTCCCCGCACCATCCCATCGGTGCCAAGGGCGTCGGCGAGTCCGCGACGGTCGGCTCACCGCCCGCGATCGTCAACGCGGTCGTCGACGCGCTGGCGCCCTTCGGTGTCCGGCACGCCGACATGCCGCTCACTCCGTCGCGGGTGTGGGAGGCCATGCAGGGCCGCCCCGCACCGCCGATCTGAAGGTGGTGGCGATGACCGGCACCGTGAGCGCGCGAGCGCTCGAACTCAGCCGCCGGCGGGTGCCGTTCGTGCACGCGCGCGTGGTGCGCGCCCAGGCACCGGCCTCCGCGCACCCCGGCGACGAGGCCATCGTGCACGGCGACGGCACGATCGACGGCTTCGTCGGCGGCCACTGCGCGGAGGGCTCGGTGCGTACGGCGGCGCTGGGCGCCCTGCACGGCGGCGGGCCGCTGCTGCTGCGGGTGCTGCCGGCGGGCGAGGACGCCTTCCCGGAGACACCGGGCGCACAGGTCGTCGTCAACCCCTGCCTGTCGGGCGGTGCGCTGGAGATCTTCCTGGAACCCGTCCTGCCGCCGCCGCTCATCGAGGTCGCCGGGGACACACCGATCGCCGAGGCCTTCCTCGCCCTGGCCGACGTGCTGGGCTACGCCACCGCCCGCTCGCTGCCGGAGAACCGGCCCGCCGAGCACACGGCGGCGGTGATCGTGGCGGGGCAGGGCCACGGCGACGCCGAAGCGGTGCGCGCGGCCCTCGACGCGGGCGTTGCGCACATCGCGCTCGTCGCCAGCCGCCGGCGCGGCTCCGCCCTGCTCGACGAACTCGGCCTCGGCCCGGGGGAAAGGGCCCGCGTCCACTCCCCCGCCGGCCTGGACATCGGCGCCCGCACCGCACCCGAGATCGCGCTGTCGATCCTGGCCGAGGTCGTGGAGGCCGTCCGGGCACGGCCGGTGACCCTCGCGGCGCGACCGGCCGAGGCCGTCGACCCGGTGTGCGGCATGACGGTGACCGTCCAGGCCGAAACACCCCATCTGACCACGGACGACGGCGAGTTGTGGTTCTGCGGCACCGGCTGCCGGGACCGGCACGCCGCGGGACTGGTGGGCTAGGGCGTGAGCGGGCTGTTCATCGACGCGGAGGAGGTGCGCGGGCGCCTGGACACGGTCGGCCACCTGGTCGACGACGGGACCGCGACCGCCCTCTTCCTCGCCACCGTCCTGGACCGGCCGCTCCTGGTGGAGGGCGAGCCCGGCGTCGGCAAGACCAGCCTCGCCAAGGCCCTCGCCCAGGCGCTGGACACCCCGCTGATCCGGCTCCAGTGCTACGAGGGCCTGACACCGGGTGAGGCGCTGTACGAGTGGAACCACCAGCGTCAGCTCCTCGCCATCCGGCTGACCGAGGCGCGCGGCGGACAGCTCGCCGACGCCGACGTGTTCACCGAGGAGTTCCTGCACGACCGGCCCCTGCTGCGGGCGGTGCGGCACGTGGGACCGCTGCCGCCCGTCCTGCTGATCGACGAGATCGACCGGGCGGACGACGAGTTCGAGGCGCTGCTCTTCGAGTTCCTCGGCGAATGGTCCATCACCGTGCCGGAGCTGGGCACGTTCGCCGCCGTACGCCCGCCCGTGGTGCTGCTCACCTCCAACCGCAGCCGCGAGCTGCACGACGCGCTGCGCCGCCGCTGCCTCTACCACTGGATCGACTTCCCCTCCCCCGAGCGCGCCGCGCAGATCCTGCGCCGGTCGGTCCCGGCCGCGTCCGAGCCGCTGATCGCCTCCGCGACGCAGTTCATCGGCGGGGTGCGCCGGCTGGACCTGGACAAGGCGCCCGGGATGGCGGAGGCGATCGACTGGGTCTCCGCGCTGGCGGCTCTGCGCGTCGCCCGGCTGACGCGCGCCGACGTCCTCGGCACGCTCAGCACGGTCGCCAAGAGCCCCGACGACCGTGTCGCCATCACCGAGGCCCTCGACCGGCTCGACCCTTCCGGCCGGCTGCTCGACCCTCCCGAACAGGCGAGGAGACCGTGAGCCTGCTGCCGGCCGTCGACCGGGCCGCGTTCTGCGTCGCGTTCGCCGACCGGCTCAGACGGCACGGGGTGGCGGTGGAGCTCACGGCCACGCAGGACTTCGTCCGGGCGCTCGTGGCCGTCGCGCCCATGTCCCGGACGCAGCTGTACTGGGCGGCCCGGATCACGCTCGTCCGGCGCCGGCCGGACCTGGCGCGGTTCGACGAGGTCTTCGAGGCCGTCTTCGGCGAGGCGCTGCTGTCCGTGGACCCGCACGCCCGGCGCGACGGAGCGCGGTCCGGCCCGCGCGGGGTCGACGCCCGTCCGCCGGCGCCCGGTGAGCCGTACGACGTCTCCGGCGCGTCCGGTGACCGGAGCGGTCTGCCGTGGGCGACCCTGCCGCCCGTCGACGCGGACGCCGGCCACGACGACGACGTGGCGCTGTCCGTGCCGCAGCGTCTGCCCAGCGAACTCGCCGACTGCCTGGACGTGCCGTTCGAGCAACTCGACGCCGTGCAGGCGCAGTTGCTCGGCCAGTGGCTGGAGCGGGGGCTGCGGGAGTGGCCCGTGCGCCGGTCGCGGCGGTACGCGGTGCGGCCCGGCGGCCCCCGGGTGGCGATCCGCGAGACGGCGGCCCGGGCGCGGCGCACCGGCTGGGACCCGGTCCATCTGGTGCGCACCGGACCGGTGCGGCGGCCGCGCCGGGTGGTGGTGCTGTGCGACGTGAGCCGGTCGATGCAGGCGCAGGCCCGGGCGTACCTGCATCTGATGCGGGCGCTGACGCTGACCACCCACGCCGAGGTGTTCGCCTTCGCGACCTCGCTGACCCGGCTGACCACGACGCTGGGCAACCGGTCGACCGAGGCGGCGCTGGAGGAGGCGACGGAGCGGGTCGCGGACCGGTTCGGCGGTACGCGGATCGCGCACTGTCTGTCGGCGCTGCTCGCCTCGCACCACGGCGGCACGGTGCGGGGCGCGGTCGTCCTGATCGGTTCGGACGGCTGGGACGGTGACCCGCCGGAACGGCTGGCCGCGGCCATGGCCCGGCTCCGGCGCCGGGCGCACCTGGTCGTCTGGCTGAACCCGCGCGCCGCGGCCCCGGGCTTCGCCCCCCGTACGACGACCATGGCCGCGGCACTCCCCCATGTGGACCTGCTGCTCCCGGCGGACACCTTCGCGGACCTGCTGCGGGTACCGGGCGAGATCGCACGGCACTCGCGCCGTGACTGAGCCGCCGGGGCCGTCCGCCGTGACCGGCGCCGCCGGGGGCGTCAGCCGAACATGCCGGGCTGGTAGTCGCCGGCGGGCTGCTGGACGATGACGTTGAAACGGTTGTAGAGGTTGATCAGGGCGACGGTGGCCACGAGGGCGGCGAGCTGCTCCTCGTCGAAGTGCTTGGCGGCGTTCTCCCAGACGTCGTCCGGGACGCCCCCGGCCGCGTCCGCGATGCGGGTGCCCTGCTCGGCCAGCTCCAGGGCGGCGCGCTCGGCCTCGGTGAACACCGTGGCCTCCCGCCAGGCGGCGACCATGTGCAGACGCTGCGGGTCCTCGCCCGCGGCCAGGGCGTCCTTGGTGTGCATGTCGGTGCAGAACCCGCAGCCGTTGATCTGACTGGCGCGCAGCTTCACCAGCTCTCCCGTCGCGGCCGGCAGCGTCGAGTCCGACACGACCTTCCCCGCCGCGTTCATGTGCTTGAACAGCTTCCCCGCGATCGGGTTGTCGAAGAGGCTCATGCGAGCTTCCATGGTGCGCTCCTGTATGCCGTTGCCGTTGGGTACACCCCGATGACGGCACGGCCCGGCGGGATGTGACACGCACGGATGTGACCTGCGTCTCCTGGGGCGGGCGGACGGCGCTGCTTTCGCAACGGCCCCTAGCTCCACAAGGTGACGTGGACGGCCGGCCTGAAGCGGCCCGCGGTCACTCCCGCGCCCCGCAGCATGGCCTGGGTGGCGCGGGGCGTGGTGACGAAGCGCCGCAGTTCCGCCGCGGCCGCGGGCGCCTCGCGGTCGTGCAGGGCGAGCAGGTTCCAGGAGCCGCGGGCCGGCAGATGGGGGCCTTCGAGCCGCCGCAGATGCCCGTCGGCCAGATCCCTCGCCACGGCGAAGGACACCGCGAGGGCGATCCCCTTGCCGCGTTTGGCCTCGTCCAGGGCCGCGGCGTGGCTCTGGAAGATGCGCTGGTTGTGCTCGGGGACGCTGAGCCGGCGCAGCACCGAGGGGACCAGGCCCGCGCGGCCCACGGCGGAGGGGCCGAGCAGCCATGTCTGCTCGCGCAGCTCCGCGACGCCCACGCCGCCGGCGGCGAGCGGATGGTCGGGCCCGACGACCGCGATCACCTGGTAGTTGAGGAAGTGGGTGCAGGTCAGGGTGTCGTCGAGGGTGGCCGGACGGGGTCCGACGGCCACGTCCACGGCGCGGTTGACGAGCAGCGCGCCGAACTGTTCCGGGTCGTGCACGCTCAGTTCCACGTCCAGGTCGGCGGCGCGCTGGGCGAACAGCTCGATGAGGCCGGGTGCCGCGTACTCGGCGAAGAGGCCGGAGGCGGCCAGGCGCAGCAGCCGCCGGCCGGAGCCGGCCCGCCGCACCTCCAGGATGGTGCGGTCCTGCAGGCCCAGCATCTCGGTCGCGCGGCTGGCGAGCCTCAGTCCTCCGGGCGTGAACGCCAGACCGTGCGCGGTGCGGGTGAACAGCTTGTCGCCCAGTTCCCGGCGCAGATGCGCGATGTGCGTCGAGACGGCGGCTTCCGTCACGGCGAGGTCGGCCGCGGCCGCCTTCACCGAACCGAGGCGCACGGTGGCTGAGTAGGCCCGCAGCTGTGCCGGGGTCAACGAGAACCTCCCCGCTCTCCACGGGTGTACATCACCTGTGACCTGCACCTCAAATTAGCGCACCAGTTCCCCGAGAGCCACTGGCGCGAGTGACGTGCGGGGCTCAAGTGACGCACGGTGCAGGACCGATCAGACTTGGTCCAGCAGGCCCGCGGCGAGCGTGGCGCCCAGTTCCCAGCAGGCCTCCAGACCGGCCTTGGCGGGCTCCCCCGTCACGGTGACGGGCTGGGCGGCGGTCTTCCAGCCGAGGCCGGTCGTGATCGTCCCGATCCCCCGCAGCGCGCCCGCCACGTCGCTCCCGCCGTGCACGTAGCAGCCGAAGGGCCTGCCCCGGGTCGCGTCCAGGCACGGGTAGTAGATCTGGTCGAAGAAGTGCTTCAGCGCCCCGGACATGTAGCCGATGTTGGCCGGCGTGCCGAGCACGTAGGCGTCGGCGGCGAGCACGTCGGACGCCGTGGCCGCGAGGGCCGGCCGCCGCACGACCTCCACGCCCTCGATCTCGGGCGCGGTCGCGCCGGCGACGACGGCCTCCAGCATGGCCTGGCAGTTCGGCGAGGGCGTGTGGTGCACGATCAGCAAGGTGGGCACGCCTGGCACCCTAGTGCGCCGGATGCGACGCGTGCGCGGATCGTGCGCCGATTCAGAAACGGCACCGCTGAATCCGATGAAAAGCACTTGTTGGACTTCAGAATCACGCGCGAGCACAGTAAGGCGCATGACCCACCTCGCACATCCCGAGCGCTACCACGGCACCATGCGCTACCGGCGGACCGGCCGTTCCGGTCTGGACCTCCCCCTGCTCTCCCTCGGCTACTGGCACAACTTCGGGGACGGCACGCCGTTCGAGACGCAGCGCGAGATCGCCCTGCGCGCCTTCGACCTCGGGATCACCCATCACGACCTGGCGAACAACTACGGCCCGCCCTACGGCTCCGCCGAGATCAACTTCGGCCGGCTGATGCGGCAGGACCTCGGGCCCTACCGCGACGAGCTGGTGATCTCCACGAAGGCCGGCTGGGACATGTGGCCCGGCCCGTACGGCCAGGGCGGCGGTTCGCGCAAGTACATGCTCGCCTCGCTGGACCAGTCGCTGCGCCGCATGGGCCTGGAGCACGTCGACATCTTCTACTCCCACCGCCTCGACGCGACGACTCCGCTGGAGGAGACGATGGGCGCGCTGGACACGGCGGTGCGCCAGGGCAAGGCCCTCTACGTCGGCATCTCCTCCTACGACGCCGCCCGCAGCCGCGAGGCGGTGGCGATCCTGCGCGATCTGGGCACCCCGCTCCTCATCCACCAGCCGTCGTACAGCATGCTCAACCGCTGGATCGAGACGGAGGGTCTGCTGGACGCGGCCCAGGAGGAGGGCTTCGGGGTCATCGGCTTCACGGCGCTGGCCCAGGGGCTGCTGACCGGGCGCTACCTGAACGGTGTGCCGGAGGGCTCGCGGGCCGCGGCGGGCACGTCGTTCGACACCTCCTGGCTGTCCGAGGACATGCTGGACAGGCTCCGCGCGCTGAACGGGATCGCCGCCCGGCGCGGGCAGAGCCTCGCCCAGATGGCTCTGGCCTGGGCGCTGCGCGACGAGCGCGTCACCTCGCTGGTGATCGGCGCCTCGCGCACGGAGCAGCTCGAACAGAACGTCGCCGCGCTGGAGAACCTCGACTTCAGCGCCGAGGAGCTGGCCGAGATCGACAAGTACGCCGCCGACGGCGGTGTCGACCTGTGGCGGGACGCCCGGCTGGGCAACCTCGGCTGACGCCGGGCCGGGCGCTCAGCACAGCACGCGCAGCGCCCCCGGCAGCACTCTGGCCGTGACGGGCAGGACGGCCTCGACCTCGCCGTCGGCGCCGTAGGGCACGTCACGGTCGGCGGACATGCGCAGCTCCCTGCCGCGCAGGACGCGCACCTGCGGCCGGTCGACGTGCCGGCCCGTCTTCAGCTCGTTCATCAGGGCGAAGAAGAGCCGCCGGGGCGCCTCGCTGATCATCACGATGTCCAGCAGGCCGTCGTCCACGCGGGCGTCCGGCGCGATGAGCCGGCCGGAGCCGTAGTAGCCGGAGTTGGCGGCCACCACCGTGTAGCCGGTGTGCAGATGCTCCTCGCCGTCGACGGTGATCCGGTAGCGGGCCGGCCGCCAGGTGGTGACGGCGCGCAGCCCGCCGGCGTAGTAGGAGGCCGCACCGCGCAGCAGCCTCGCGTGGTTGGCGTGGCGGTTGGCGAGGGCGTCGACGCCGGCGTAGACGCTGCCGAGGACGACGGTGCGGTCGTGGGTGGCCGACTCGACCTCGATGGTGTCGACCGCGCGGGCCTCGTGGTGGAGCAGTACCTCGGCCAGCGCCGCCGGCTCGGCGGGCAGTCCGAGGGCGCGGGCGAAGTCGTTGCCGCGGCCGGCGGGGACCAGCCCGAGCACGGCGCCGGTGCCGCTGAGGGCGCCGCCGATGCCGCCCGCGATGCCGTCCCCGCCGACGGCGAGCACGACGCGGCCTTGCTCGCCGGCCTGCCGGGCGAGTTCCTGGGCGTGGGCCAGGCTGCGGCTGTACTCGGTCTGCAGCTCGGCCCCCGCCTCACGCAGCAGCCGCGCCACGGCGAGCAGCGCGGCGGCCGAACTCGACCCGCCCGCGGTGGGGTTGACGACGGCGGTGAACTGTCGCATCGGTGTGCCTCCGGGGCGGACGTGCCGGTTCTGCGGGACGGGGGTGCGGGGTCGTCGGGGCGGCGGACGTGATGTCCGTCAGCCGTCGAGGGGCAGCAGGACGCCGGGGCTGAGCACGCCGTCCGGGTCCAGGATGCGCTTGACGGCGCGCAGCGCGTCGACGGCCAGCGGTCCGGCCTCCCGGACGTACCAGTCCCGGTGGTCGGTGCCCACGGCGTGGTGGTGCGTGATGGTGCCGCCGGCGGCGAGGATGGCGTCGTTGGCGGCGTGCTTGGCCCGCGTCCAGTGCGCCACGGGGTCCTCGCCCTGCGCCGAGACCACCGTGAAGTAGAGCGAGGCGCCGTTCTCGTAGACGTGCGAGATGTGGCACATGACCAGGGGCGGCGTACCGGCCTCGGTGAGGGTGGCGGTGAGCGCGTCGCGTACGGCGGCGTAGAGCCCGGGGACGCCGGACCAGAAGGTCGCCGTCTCCAGGGTCTCGGCGAAGGCGCCCGCGTCGAGCAGGGCGTCACGCAGGTAGGGGGCCGCGTAGCGGCCGTGCGCCCAGCGTTCGCCGGGCTCCGCCCCCAGGGGCGTGCCGCCGCACTCGCGCAGCACGGCGGCGGCGTGCTCCCGGCGGTGGGCGGTGTCCTCCTCCGTGCCCTCGTAACCGGCGACGGCCGTGCACCCGGCGGCGGCCGGGGCGCCGGAGGCGCCGATGGCCTCCGGCTGGGCGAGGCCGATCAGGGTCTCGGTCTCGTCGGACAGGCGCAGCACCGTCGGGCGCGGGCCGTCCTGGGCGAGCCGGCGCAGCGCCGCCGTCCCCTCCTCGAAGGAGGCGAACGACCAGCCCTCGTAGATCCGCGTCGCGGGGACGGGGCGGACGCGGAGCGTGACGGACGTGATGACGCCGAACGCGCCCTCGGAGCCGAGCAGGAGCTGGCGCAGGTCGGGGCCGGCGGCCGAGCGCGGGGCGCGGCCCGTGTCGATGGTGCCCTCGGGGGTGGCGAGGGTGAGGCCGAGCACCATCTCGTCGAAGCGGCCGTAGCCGGCGGAGGCCTGGCCGCTGGAGCGGGTGGCGGCGAAGCCGCCGATGGTGGCCCACTCGTACGACTGCGGGAAGTGGCCCAGAGTGAAGCCATGTTCGGCGAGCAGCGCCTCGGCCTGCGGGCCGCGCAGGCCCGGCTGGAGGGTGGCCGTGCGTGAGACCGGGTCGAGGGCGAGCAGGCCGTCCATGCGCCGCAGGTCCAGGGTGACGAAGGGGCCGCGCCGGCCGGGCGCGAGCCCGCCGACCACGGAGGTGCCGCCGCCGAACGGGACCACGGCGAGTCCGTGCCGGGCGCAGACGCGCAGCACGGCGAGGACCTCGTCGTGGCCGGCCGGGAGCAGCACGGCGGCCGGGGCGTCGACGGTGTCGCCCTCCCGGATGCGCAGCAGGTCGGGCGTGGACTTGCCGCGCGTGTGCCGGACCCGCGTCTCCGCGTCGGTGCGCACGTACTCCTCGCCCCCGACGGCGGCAGCGAGCGCCTGGTGGGCGGCGAGTCCCAGCTGCCCTTCCGGTACGTCGATGTCGGCGAGGCCGACCGGTTCGGTGCTGCGCGGCCGCACGCCGAGCAGATCGCGCAACAGCCCGATCACCGTGTCCGGCAGCGGTGCCGCCTTGGCCGGGTCGCCCCAGCCGCTCCACAGCATGTCCATGACTGTCGTCCTCACCGGTCGGTACGAGCGCTTGCGTCCTCCTCTCGACGCCCGGGGGCGTCGAGGCGTTACACTGTGACACATGACGCCTATTCGTCACAACAGGTCGGACGGCGACGCGGTGCTCGACGCGGTGCGGGACTGCGTCCTGGCCGTCGGGGTCCGTCGCACGACGCTCACCGACGTGGCCCGCCGCGCCGGGGTCTCCCGGATGACGCTGTACCGGCGCTGGCCCGATGTGCGCACCCTCGTCGGCGACCTGATGACCCGGGAGTGGGTCGACGTGGCCACCCGGGCGATCCCCGGGCGCAGGCCGGAGGCGCACGCGCGCGGGCTGCTCGTGGACGGGCTGGTGGCAGGCGTGGAGTCCTTCCGCGCCCACCCCCTCTTCCGCAAGATCGTCGACGTCGACCCCGAACTGCTGCTGCCCTACGTGCTGGACCGGCGCGGGGCGAGCCAGAACGCCCTGCTGGAGCTGCTGGCCGACGGCCTCAAGGAAGGACACGCCGACGGGTCGGTCCGGGTCGACCATCTCGAGCGCCAGGCGCGCTCGCTGCTGCTGATCGTCCAGTCCTTCACCCTGTCCCTGCGGACCATGACCGACGAGGACGACACGGAGCTGTCCTCCGCCGCCTTCCTCACGGAGCTGCGCTCCATCCTCGAGAGGACCCTCACGCCATGAGCCTGCGCCCCGCCCCCGACGCGTCCCTGTCCGCCGACCGGCGCTCGCGCGAACTCACCGACACCGTCGGCGGTCCCGCGGTGGACGTGCTCGTCGTCGGGCTCGGCGCCACCGGCGCCGGGGCCGCCCTGGACGCGGCCGCCCGCGGACTGAGCGTCGCCGCCGTCGACGCCCACGACCTGGCCTTCGGCACCTCCCGCTGGAGCAGCAAGCTCATCCACGGCGGGCTGCGCTATCTCGCCGCCGGCCAGTTCGACGTCGCGCACGAGAGCGCCGTGGAGCGGGGGGCGCTGATGGAGCGCACGGCGCCTCACCTGGTCCGCGCGCAGCCGTTCGTCCTGCCGCTCACCCCGCTCGTGTCCCGGGGCCAGGCGGCGCTCGCCTGGGCGGGATTCCACGCCGGGGACGCCCTGCGCCTCGCGGCCCGCACCGCCCGGGCCACGCTGCCGCAGCCGCGCCGGCTGTCCGCGGTGGAGACCCGCCGCCTCGCCCCGGCCCTGCGCGCCGACGGCCTGCGCGGCGGCCTGCTGTCCTGGGACGGCCGGCTGGTCGACGACGCCCGGCTGGTGACCGCCCTCGCCCGCACCGCGGCCGCGCACGGCGCGCGCGTCCTGACCCGGGTACGCGCGCTCGAACTCACCGGCTCCGGCGCCCGCGTCCGTGACGAACTCACCGGCGAGGAGGGCGAGATCAGGGCCCGCGCCGTGATCAACGCATCCGGCGTCTGGGCGGGCGGCCTGGTGGACGGCATCCGCATCCGCCCCTCCCGCGGCACCCACCTGATCCTGCGCGAGCAGGACCTCGGCCCGCTGCCGGCCGGCCTGCACATCCCCGTCCCCGGCGAGACCAACCGCTTCGTCCTGGTCCTGCCCCAGGGCGACGGCCGCGTCTACGTCGGCCTCACCGACGAACCCGTGGAGGGCGACATCCCCGACGTCCCCGAGGTGCCGGAGACGGACATCGGCTTCCTGCTCGACGTCCTCGGCTCGGTGCTGAACCTCCCGGTCCGGCGGGCGGACGTCGTCGGGGCCTTCGCGGGGCTGCGGCCGCTGCTGGACACCTCGCCCGAGGGCCACCACGACAGCGCGGCGAGGACCTCCGACATCTCCCGGCGGCACGCCGTGCTCACCTCGTCCGAAGGCGTGATCACGGTGGTGGGCGGCAAGCTCACCACGTACCGGCGGATGGCCGAGGACGCGGTGGACGCCGCCGTCGCGGGCCGCGGTCTCGGCGCCGGCCCCTCCCCGACGGCGCACCTCCCCCTGGTCGGCGCCGCGTCCCGCGAGGCCCTCGACGCACTGCGGGCACCGCGCCACCTGGTACGGCGCTACGGCACCGAGGCGCCGGCCGTCCTCGCGCTCGGCCGGGGCGACGCCCGGCTCGGCGAGCGGGTGCTGCCCGGGCACCCCGTCACCGGGGCGGAACTGGTGTGGGCGGTGCGCCACGAGGGAGCCCTCGACGAGGCCGACGTGCTCGATCGCCGTACCCGGATCGGTGTGGTCCCGGCGGATCGCGCGGCGGCGCTGGAAGCCGTGCGCAACCTGGTCGGGGAGGGCCTGGCCCGGCGGGGCTGACCCACCCGGGCCTGGGCGGCACCGGCTCGACGCGCATATGACGACATAGACATCTATGCTCCATTTGCGTGACTCATCTATTCGACGAGCTGGTGGAGAAGCAGCGCGCGGCCGACCAGGCGCACAGCCGGGTCGAGGAGCTGCGCCACTCGTTCGGCCCGCCGACCCAGCAGGGCGGCTGGAGCGGACGGCAGACGCACACGTACGAGACCGCGTGGCGCGCCTGGCGGGATCTGGCCCGCGAGGCGCAGTCCTCGGTCACCGAGTACGCGAAGGAGTCGGGGAAGCCGCGCACCGAGATCGAGGCGGACGTCCAGCGCAGGGCGAGCCGGTCCCGCCGGTAGAGCGGCTCGCGCACGTCGGGCGCTCAGGCCGGCAGCGCCTCGATCACCGAGATCGGCGACGGGTGCGGCAGGCGCCGCACCTCTGCCACCCGGAAGCCGGCGCGCCCGCACAGCGACCGGTACTCGGCCTCGGTGCGCTCGCGGCCGCTCACGTTCGCCAGCATGTGCAGGTCGCCGATGTACATCACCGGCGGCACCGAACCGTCGACGGTCTCCGGCATCACCACTTCGATGATCAGCAGCCGTCCCTCGCGCGGCAGCGCGGCCCTGACGTTGGCGAGGATCGTGGCGGCCCGATCGTCGTCCCAGTCCTTGACGACGCCCTTGAGCAGGCAGACGTCCGACCCGGCGGGCACGGAGACCAGGAAGTCACCGGTGACGACCTCGCAGCGCCCGGCGACGCCGGCGGCGTCCAGGAGCGGACCCGCCTCGGCGGCTCCCCGGGGAGTCTCGAACAGCACGCCGCGCAGGTGCGGGTGAGCCGTCAGGAGCGCCGCGAGCAACGTCCCGTCGCCGCCGCCGACGTCGGTGACCGAGGCGGCGCCCGCGAGACCGAGCTCGCCCTTCAGGATCTGGGCCGTCGCCCCCGTGCCCTGGCGCATCGCCGCGTTGAACGCCCGTGACAGCTCGGGGTGGGCCGCGAGGTGACCGAAGAAGTCGGTCCCGTACAGCTCGTCGAAGGCGGCACGCCCGGTGCGGACGCTGTCGTCGAGATGGCTCCAGGCACCCACCGTCGTCCGGTCCGTGAACATCGCGACGAAGGCCGCGACCGAGTCCGGGTGGTCGGTGCGCAGCAGCGCGCCCCGGGGGGTCAGGGCGAACACGCCGGGACGCACCTCGGCCGCCAGACCCGACCCGGCCAACGCGCGCAGAAGGCGTCGGGTGGCGTCCGGATCCGTGCCGAGACCGGCGGCCACGTCGGCGGCGTCCCGCTCCTGGTCGCCCAGCCGGTCGGCGACGCCGAGTCGTACCGCCGCCCCGAGGGTCTGGGCCTCCATGTGTCCGAAGACCGTGGACATGATCGCGTCGCGGTCCTGCGGCATCGGCTCGGTCATCGCGTCCTCCGCGGTCGGCTGCGGACACCCGTTCCGTGGTCCGTGCCGCGGTCCCCCGCCGGACTCCGGAACGACGGGGGCGCCCGGACCGCGGGCCGGTCCGGGCGCCCTCCGGGCGTCGCTCCTAGGCGCGCCGCCGCGTGCGGGTCAGCAGGAACAGACCACCGAGCAGCAGGACCGCGCCGGCCGCGGCGGGCCACAGTGTCGTGCCGGTCTCCGCGAGGTCGCCGCCCTGCGGTTCGGTCTGGTCGCCGACGACGGACGTGTTGCCACCGGTGCCCTGGGCCTGGACGGAACCGTTGCCGCCCGTGCCCTGGTCCTGGACGGAACCGTCACCGTTGTCGCCGCCGTTCCCCGACCCGCCCTGCTCCGCGCCGGCCGCGGCGCTCCTGGAGGCCTTGGCCGACACGTAGACCTTGGGTTCCGTCGTGCTGGACATCGTGGGGTCGCCGTCCGACTGCTGCCGCGTCTGCGTCGCCGTGGGCTGTGCCGTCCGGCCTTGGTACCCGCCGTTGCCGCCCTTGCCGGACCCGGCGTTGCCCTGGTCGTCGCCGGCGGGCGGCGTGGTCGGCTCCTCGGTCGGCTGAGCGGTCGGCTCCTGAGTGGGCTGATCCGTGGGCTTCTCGCTCGGCCGGTCCGTCGGCTGTCCGGACGGCTGCTGGGTGGCCCCGCCGTTCGAACCCGTCCCGTCGCCGTTGCCCGCGCCACAGTCACGGCCGCTGTTGATGCAGTCGGCGATCTTGCCGGCCAGACCGCCGGTCGTGATGCTGACGAAGTCGTCGTGGTCGGTGGCCGCCTTGTGCAGCTGCTCCGGGAAGCCGTCGACCGCGTACGGGTTCTTGACCTGGCCGTTGGCGATGGTCGGCGTCGGGACGTCGTAGACCAGGCGCATCGTCAGCTGCGGGATCGCCTTGAAGCCGTTCGGGCAGGCACCGCTCGCCGGGTCCGCGAAGGCCACGTGCGTGCGGTGGTTGGCGCTGTCGATGTTCCGGCCGTCCCAGCAGCTCTGGAAGGCGAACGTACGGACCACCTTGCTGCCCTGCGGACACAGCGGGTACTGCTCCGTGAGCTGGACCTTGTCCTCGAAGCCGGTGCAGCTCCAGTGCGCGTTGGCGTTCGCCAGACCGTTGGTGGTGGTCTTGGCGTCACCGGTGATGATGCGCAGGAACTGAGGTATCGCCACGACCTTGCTGGTCGGGTTGCCGACGTACCTGATCTGGGCCTGCTGGGCGGTCAGGATCTTGCCGACGTTCCCTTCCTTGCCGCCGCCGTCCTTGTTCTGGTCGAACTCCTGCGTGCCGTCCTGCAGTCGCAGCACCGGCCAGTAGTAGGCCGACAGGTCGCTCTTGTTCTGACAACTGGTCCCGCCCTGCAGGAAGTTGTCGTTGCTGGAGAACGCGTTGATCTTCTGGTTGCCGACGTAGTCGTGCGTGTGGTGCGCGCCGTTGTTCACGCCGGGTGCCACGATCACGTTGTCGGTGTTGAAGATCCTGTTGGCGTTCACTCCGCATTCGGTGGTGAACGAACCGGTCGAGGCCCGGCCGCCGTTCCGCGGTGTGCCCTGGACGTTCGCGCCGACCTTCGTGATGTCCACGAAGTCGGCCGCGACCGGACCGTTGCCGGCCTGACCGCCGTTGCCCTGCTGCTGGCCGCCGTTCTGCTGCCCGCCCTGGTCCTGCTGCCCGGCCTGGTCCTGCTGCCCGCCGCTCTGGGCGGCGCCCGCGTCCTGGCCGGCGTTCTGGTTGTTCCAGGTGCGCATCGAGCAGCCGGCCATCGCGTCGAGGCCGTCGGGACGCTGCCCGGCCTGGTCCATGGCGTTGCCGATGCGGTCGAGCGTCTCGCCCCGCTTCTCCTTCAGCGGCTTCATGATGTGGTCGTCGGTGTAGCCGCTGTCCTGGCGCTGCTCCGGCGTCGCCGCCTGCAGTTGCTGGTACGCCTCTGCCACCTGCTGGTCCAGTGAGGCGAGTTCCTTGTCGACGTCCCCGCGCGCCTGGTCCGGAACCTCCGTCAACTTGCTTCCGACGTCCGGGCAGTCGATCGTGCCGGCCGCGGCACTGCGCGTCTGCGCGTCCGTGCCCGAGCTGCCTTCCGTCGCCGAGGCGTAGACGTTGGCCGCCACCAGGCCGCCTCCACCCAGCATCAGCGCGAATGCCGCAAAGGTTGCGCGGCGCGGGCCTGTCGGGCGTCTGCGCGTATTGCGTCCCACGAGAAATCTCCTACGGATCACGGCGGTCAGGCATGAAAATCCCTCGCTCCATACGGACGTGGGCCCGCACGTGTTCAACCGCCCCACGGATTCATGGAGACCTCATACGAATTCATAGGAACCTCCCAGTAAGCGCGTGCGGGCGCACACCCCGCGCCGGCCGCCGGGCGGTCACGCCTCCAGCCAGAACCCGGTCCGGTCCAGCCACAGTTCGAGCAGGTCCTTGTCACCGTGGATCTCGACGCCCTCCGCCGGCCGCCGGTAGAGGAACAGCAGAAGGTCCGTCACCGGCCCCCGCACCGTCACCGCGGCCTCGCCCGGTTGCGTGCGCCAGGCCGGCCGGTCGGTGGCGAGGTCGACGAACCACCCGCCGGTTCCGGGGGCTTCGAAGTGGAGGGTGCGGCCGGGGCCGAGGAGCGCGGGGCCCTCCGGGGGCGGCTCGTACGCCTCGGGGACCGTGGAGAAGTCCAGCCACTCCTCCACCGCGTCGAGCGCGAGTTCGGCATCCAGGGTGAACGGCGCGCCGGTCGCGAGCGCCGCGTCCGCGCGGTGCACGGCGGTCTCATGGGTCATCCTGCGCGCCCAGAACAACGCCGTGGAGCGCTCGTGGGCAGGCGTCCAGACCCGCATGCCGGGCCCGGCGGCGCGCAGGGTGGCACTGAGCCGCGCGGCGCCCTCGCCGAGCCAGCCGACCAGCGCGTCACCGTTCACGTGGGCGTAGACGGACGGGTCGTCGACGGGGTCGCCGGAGACGGGTCCGGCCGCGCGCTCGCGGACGATCTCCTCCGCCCACCGGTGGTCTCCCCCGACGTGCCGCAGCAGGCGGGCGACGTCCCAGCCCGGGCAGGTGGGTACCGGGGTGGCCGGGTCCACGCCCCGGATCTGCCGACCGAGCAGGCCGGTCTGGTCGACGATCGCGTGACGGTAGTCGTCGAAGGTCAATGAGGTCACGCGCTCATCCTGTCAGCCGGATCCACCGGCGCCTTCAAGAGATGCATGCCTCAACTCCGTATGTCCGATGCCTGCTTCATCTCTTGACGTGTTTGGTTCAGACCTTTAGGTTCCCGGACACGCAGCTTCACAGGCACGCCCAAGGTTCACACACATGAACAGTCTGGGAGTGCATCCCCCACCGTCCGCTGCTGCCGAAAGGCGTGACCCCCACAGATGAACACCCACCCCCGCACCCGGGCCGCCGCGTTGGGCGGCGGCCTCGCCACGGCCCTGCTCGCCGGCTCCGCCACCACCATGACCGCCTCCCCCGCCGAGGCCGCCGCGTCCGCGCCGATGGCGGTGGCGCCGTACCTCTACAACGGCTGGGGCGACCCGCCGAGCCCCACCACGATCACCGACGCCACCGGCGTGAAGTGG